>JANQGF010000043.1 GCA_028277465.1 Chromatiaceae bacterium | reverse complement strand
GATTCAGAAACAACCTATACACCGTAGGTTGGGCAAAGCGGAGCGTGCCCAACAAGGGCGGCTCAAGTTGCACCACTTGTTTCTGAATCGTTCCTTAGGTGAAGGCCACTAAGGTCCCCGGTGCACGCCCCGCGCGGCGCCTGGCGGCGTTGCAACGCGGTGGGATCGGTCCTTACGGCAGCAACCGGCCACTTCCGGTCACTGGCTCATCCCACCTGAGCGTCCGGTAAACGCGCTTTGCAGTCACCGACCAACGCGAGGAGGGAATGGGCAGTACCGCAGGAAGCGGACACCGACCTACCGCGGTGGTCGGGCCTACCATCCACCCGCAGGAGAACCGAGCCGTTTGGATGGTGAGCGGCCGGACCCGGCCATCAAGGGACATCGGGCGTTTGGTTACTATCGGCCGCAATGCGCTACAGGTCAGACATGGAGTAAACGAGCACGGCGGCGCAGCAGATGCTCGGACCCGCGGGCATCGTATGCGATGATACACACCTCGGCATTCAAGGGGAGGTTCCCGTTACTCCAGGCTAGCCTCTCGACGCAAGAATTTGGTTCGGCCAGCCCGTGTCGGGGGAACCAGCGGAGCAGTCGCACGCGCACCTACTCGGCCATGGCGGTAACCGCCTATGGCTTCGTTCGCAGAGCGGCGAGCGAGCGGCGCGATTGTCGGACACTTTCATTATCTGTGTCAGGGCCGCCACTGACAATGACGTGCGCGAGTTCAGGACTGCAAACAGAATCTTGTGCGCTCGACCTGGGATGGGCGGCCATGGCCCGACAAGCGCCTCGCACGCATCGTTGGCGCTGGCAGCAGGCGGAGAACAACCGCGAACTGCTGCCGCCCGCATGCTGAACGGGCAGCTCCCAGACGCCGACCGAAAATCAATCGCAACGACTATGCAGGTTATGTAGTAAACTATTTCTCAGCAAGTTGCGTTGGTTTTCTCGAAAGGTTCGCAGCGTGCGGCTTGCTCGTGTTCCGCAGCGTTGCGCAGTTAGCCACAACTTGGCAGAGGTCGGCATGACTGACGCGTCAAAGCCTGAACTAATCTCACTTTCGGACCTGATTGCCCAGGTCAAGTCGGACTTGCTCTCGCGACCGCTGGTGGGCGATACGGAGGATCCGCTGTACTACCTTGACAGCATCGAACTGACGGCGCAGGTAGTGGCGAGCCGGACGATCGACAAGGGCGGCAACGCCGGCGTCTCGCTGTCGGTGCTCGGCTTCAGCGCGGAGGTCGGAGGAGAGGTCAAGTCGGCGGGCTTTGCGGAGAACACGCAAACCGTGCGCCTGACTCTGTCACCCCTGGTGGACAAGGCCGAGTTTGTGAAGCAGCAGTCGCCGGAAGTTCAGCAGCGCATCAGAGAGTCCGCTGCATGGAATGTGCGCAGCTCAGAGGTCACCTTCCCAGGAGAGCAGTCCTAATCGGAGAGACAGGTCCAGATCTCTGATTGAACGGGGGAACCGAGGCGCATGGAGGAACTACGCATTCGGATCGATCTGCGCGAAGACGAACTCCTCTTCAGCGGCGAGACAAATAGCGTGGGCCAGTTTAGCGGCCGCGCGAAACTCCCCTTCGACGCGGCGGAGACCGCAACCATCGGCAAAGCGCTGGATCTGAGCGGCAACCCCGCGGTCACGCGCTGGTTTGACAGCGACGAACTCAACATCCTGCGCCAATGGCAGGTCCTTGCCCTCAACGATGCCGAGCTGCATCCGGAGGCTGGCCGACGATACCTTGAGCTCAACGGCAGAGCGTTGCACAGAGACGCCCTGCGCCGTTACGTGACCAGGCGACTGAGGGATAGCCTGATCGAGCCCTTGCGGGTCGTATTCACCAAGGCCATGCCTATCGATCGCCGGGCGCTACTGCCCGTGCGCTTGGAGCTTGGTGAAACCGATGTTGCGCTGTTTCAGCTGCCCTGGGAGCTGCTCAACGCAGACCCGCTGCTGAACAAACAACGCGTCCAGTTCTCCCGTTCCATCCGCTTTGCCGGCAGTGTCGCGGACCTGTGCCCCGCTCCAAGGGTACGCCTGCTGGTTGTGCAGAGCGAACCTGAGGGCCTACCGCAGCTAAACCTCAAGGAAACGACTTATATCCGCGACGGTCTCAAGGGCTCGCGACTTGCAGAGCTGTTCGACATCGAGGCCATCGACACCACCAAGGGCAACTACCGGACCCTGGTGGATTGCCTCAATCGCGGCGACGACCAGCCGATGGTGTTGCACTTCGCCGGACACGGCGATTTCGGCCACCGGTGCGAGAACTGCGGACGGCTCGATACCAGGGCCCAACCCGACCGGTGTCGCGTCTGCGACAGCCTGTTTCCGCCCGGCAGCATCCCGCGGGGCTATCTGGCCTTCGGAGCCACGGACGCCGACGCCGCGCGTACCCAAGGCAATTGGGTGCGTTGGGCGGACAGCCTTGAACTTGCGCAGTGGCTCACCAGGGCGCCGGTGCAACTGGTGGTACTCAACTGCTGCAAGTCAGCGGTTGGGCGCAGGGGAGACGACATTTTCAACGGTATGGCGCAGGGGCTCATGGCCAGCGTCGCCGACGTGCCCGCGATCATCGCCACCTCAAGCCCGGTGGACAATGCCGCAGCGGAAGACTTCGCCGAACTGCTGTATCGCAATCTCGGTGCCGGCGAGACCCTTATGGGCGCCATGGCCAGGGTTCAAGAAGACCTGTTCGGCTTCCGTCGCGACGACTGGTACCGCCCAATCCTCTACCTGCGCTCAAGCCAGAACGACGGCGGGCGACTGCTGCGAACTGAAGCATCGCCACAGCCAGAGCCGCCGGAAGCGCCAGTCGCCGTTCCGCCCAGATCGGCAGTCCCCAAGCTTACCTACCGGCGTATCGCCGCTGCCCTGCAATCGGGTTCGGTCGTGCCCATCCTCGGCCCCGACGCGCTTCACGGCTCTTCCGGAGTACCTCCGCCCGCGTCCGCAACCGGCAAGCTGTTGCCGAGCGGCGTTGACATCACCCAGCAGCTCGCGAAACGCTCAGACATCGATGCGGAAATCCGCTCCGATCTGGCGAACGAAAGCCTGGAGGGGGCCGCCACCTACCTGGAGCTCACCCTGCCTCGCTCGCGTCTGATCGACCTCCTTTATGAGTATCTCGGGCCGGATGCCTCGGAGGATGCTCAGATACCTGAGTTCTACCAGATGCTGCCGAAGACCCCGCAGCCCATCCTGGTCATCACCACGAACTACGACACCCTGGTAGAACAGGCCTTTCGCGCCGCCGGTAAACCCTACGACCTGGTGACCTATCCGCCTGATGAGAAGGCCAACGCCAATGCCCTGCTCTGGTGGCCGCACGGCGAAAGCGCGCCAACCATCTCCCCGGCAAATGCCCTGGACGTAGACCCAAAACGGGTCAGCGTCATCTTCAAGATGCAGGGATCGCTCTCCGAGGACGAGCTCCACAAAGGCGTCGTCGTCACCGAACTGGACTACGTTAAGCTGCTCTCCAAGATCGGTCGCAGCGAGGTCGTCCCCGCGCTACTGTCGAAGCACTGCGCCGAGAACAGTCTGCTTTACGTCGGCTATCGACTCGATCACTGGAACTATCGCTCGATCCTGCTCAAACTCGACGAGGCGTTGAGAGCCAAGGACAGCCCCGACTCCTGGGCCGTGTCACCCGAGTTCTCCACCCTGGAGCGGCGCTTCTGGCTGGCACGCGAGATCCAACCCATCGAAGCGGACCTGTCCGAGTTCGTTGGTAAGCTGAGGGAGCACTCACGGCCATGACGGATCAGGGCATGATCGGCCAGGCATCCGGCAAAGAGGCGAGACCGGCGTGCCCCTACGTTGGCCTGCAGCCGTTCCGGGAGGCCGATCACCCTTACTTCTTCGGTCGTGAGCGCGACCAGCGCATCATCATAGCCAACCTGCTGTCATCGTCGCTGACCGTGCTGTACGGCGGCAGCGGCGTCGGCAAGAGTTCGGTGCTCATGGCCGGGGTGTTGCCGCAGCTCCAAGGCGAGCGCGAAGACACCCCGGTGGTCATGGTGCGCGAGTGGTCACGGCAGGACTTCGCGTCCGAGTTCAAGCGCGCCTGCATCAATGCGGCGTGGCGGAGCAACCCCCTGCGCGAGCGCCCGTCCGAGCAGGGCTCGCTCGACGACATCCTGATCGCCTGTACGCAAGCAATCGAACAGCCGATGCTGCTGATCTTCGATCAGCTCGAGGAGTACTTCCTCTACCACCCGAACTCGAGCGATCCGAACTCCTTCGAGGCGCAGCTCGCCCGAAGCATCAACCGCGACGATGTGGATGCACGGTTCCTGTTCTCGTTGCGTGAAGACGGCCTGTCCAAGCTCGATCGCTTCCGCGCCAGAATCCCGAATCTGTTCAGCAACCGGCTACCCCTTCGGCATCTGAACGCCGATGGCGCGCGCGACGCCATGCGCCGCCCATTGGAGGTATGGAACCGCCGCAACGGCGCGGATGTGAGCATCGAAGACGCCCTGGTGGAGACGCTGATCGCGGAGGTGGGTACCGGACAGATCTCAACCACCAGCCACGGCGGCAGCGGCTCGGTGCGGGAGCAGTCGGATCAGATCGAAGCGCCGTATCTGCAGCAAGTGCTGGTGCGGTTGTGGGAATACGAGATCGAATCAGTCAAGTCCGGGGTTTTGCGGAAGGACACCTTGGTCAACCATTTCGGCGGCCCCAAAGCCATCGTTCGCGGCCATGTCAACGAAGTGATGTCGAACTCCGCGCAGCTGTCACGGGAGCAACAGGAGGCCTGCGCCAATTTCTTCGACCGGCTGGTGACACCGAGCGGGGCGAAGATCGCCTGCCGTTCAACGGACCTCGAAAAATGGGTTGAGGCCGCCAATCCGGCGTTGGTCAAGGACAATCGGCCTACGACGGGCAAGTCCTTCGTCGAGACTATCCTGGAGAATCTCGCATCCCAGGACGTTCGAATTCTGCGAACGGTTGCGAACGACCAGCCCGACCCCGAATCGACGAGCTATGAGATTTACCACGACGTACTGGCGCCAGCCATTCTCGACTGGCGCCAGCAGTATGTCGCGGAGCGAGAAAGGCGGCTGGCGAAAGCAGCCGCCGACAAGAAAGCGGAGCAGGACAAGGCAGACGCCCTGAAGCAGGCGAAGGAGCAGGCAAACAGGCTCGCGCTGCGCAATGCAAGACGCTGGAGTGTTGTTCTGGCCATCGCGCTGACGCTAGCGGCCGTCGGCTGGTATGCCGCCTTCCGGGCACATCAGACGGCAGAGTCCAATCGTCTCGCCGCCCTCGCCCAGAACGAGTTGGCTGTTGATGCGCGCAAGGGACTGCGACTCGCCTTGCAGGCCGTGCACACCACCAGCGCCAATCCCCTGTTATTGCTGGGCTCGACGGAGGCCGCTGAAGACGCCCTGCGCAGCTCGATTCAGGCATCGCGATTGGAATGGACGCTCAAGGCTTGCGACGAGGTGGCGGACGTGGCCATCTCAGCCGACGGCAGCATGATCGCGGCCGGTTGCTGGGACGGTCGGGCTCGGGTTTGGGATATCTCTACCGACAAGCGCGTGCTGAAGGCCACCCTTGTGCATGATCCGAGGAAGGAGGGGGACATTAACGTCATCTGGCGCCTTGCTTTCAGCCCCGACGGGGGGCTTTTCACCGTCGGCGGCAACAAGATTAAGCACTGGAATCTTGATGCCCCCGATACGCCAGTGGGCGTGTTCGATCACGGTGCCCCCATCGGCCCCGCCTTCACCATCAACCCCGAGCTGGGGCGCATTGCCACAGCCAGCGGCTCGCGCTGGCCCGGTGAGGCCCGGCGCGAGATCAAGGTCTGGGACTACAAGGCCGATGCCGCCGAGCCGATCACCATCGACACGGATGGCGCCTGGGTCAAGTCCTTGTCCCTGAGCCCGGACGGTTGCTGCGTCGCCAGCGCGCAGGTCCACTTAACTCATCCCGGCCGCAAGGAATGCAACGATGTGAAACGCAGATCCACCACCTCGGTATGGGAGATAGACACTGGCCGGGAGCTGCTGAACGTCCCGTTTCGAGAGGCGGGCGACGCGGTGCTGATTACCGATGACGGGACGTCGATCATTGCCGGCTATCGAGACAATCACATCAGGGTCTGGACGCCGACCGGCGGCAGTTTAAAAGGGCGGATCGCTGAATTGCAGCGGCAAGAGGAACTGCTGCAAGCCGAGTTCGCCGCAACGCTTGCGCAATCCGTCCGAGATGCGCGTGGACGCGATGAATCAAGTGTTGATGCCGACGCGGAGCCTGAGCGGCCAGCCGACACCGAGGCAATCGAAGACCATCGGGCTACAGCCTCTGAAACAGAGCCGCCCGTCGTGCAACAATCGGCAACCGACGCGGAAGACGGTCGGACGGCCCTCGTGGTGCCCCACACGCCACCTTGCGAGCCGCCGGAACGCACGGATTGGTTCGAGCGAACCCTGGCAGGCCATGCCAATAGGGTGCGCAAGCTCGCTATCAGCCCCGACGGTACACGCTTGGCCAGTGCTGGTGCCGATAAGCTCACCAAGGTCTGGGATCTGGAGACGGGCGAGCACCTGCTCGACCTGAAGGGGCACCATGCCTGGGTGGAAGCCGCCCGATTCAGTCCAGACGGCCACCACATCGCGACCGCAAGTCGGGATGGCACTGTCAAATGGTGGAGTGTTGCCGGGCACTCAGGCGCGGTCAATACCCTCGCCTTCACGCCGGACGGGAGTCGCCTTGTCACCGGCAGCGCGGACAAGACGGCCATGGTCTGGGAGGTCGGTCAGCAGCGTCCAAAGCCGATTCACCGCCTGGACGAGCACGCCAACCAGATCTATCAGGTGGCGATCGACCCGGACGCCCGACTCATGGCCACGGCGGGGTACGACCGGCGAGTCAAGCTATGGCATCTGCCGACGGGCAGGCGCATCGCCAATCTCAAGTCCTGGGATGCGCTGCGCGATGTGACTTTCTCCGACCCCCCCGGGTATCTGGCTACAGCCGCTGCAAGCGGAAGGGGATTGCTGTTCAAAATCGACGGCGAACAGGTCGAGCGGATTTCCGTTGCAGTCCACGCCAAGGTGGGGGCATCGGATTTCGTGCAGGCATCCGCGGTCCTGATCCTCGCCGACAAAGAGCAATGGATCACCGCCGGATACGACGGCAAACTGAAGTTATGGGACTTCTCCTCCCCCAACGCCCGGCAAGTTGGCGAGATCGAGCTGGCCGAGCGCGGTGATCGATTCGTCTATGATCTCGCCTTGACGCCGGACGGGGAGCACATCGCCGTGCTTTCCTACCGTAAGGGACGCGTCCAAGTGTTTCCGCTGACGGCGTTCCAAGAGCCCGGAGCGCGCTCTCTTCGCGTGTACTCCCCGCCGCAGGAGGACGTTAAATGCAGCGCCTTCGCCTTCAGTCCGGAGCGAGGAGAAGTGCCGGACTTGCTGGCGATCGGGTGTGACGATGCGGAGGCGTACCTACTTGATCGGGCCACCGGTGCAGAACTCAAGAACATCTCCATTCACAGCAAACCTGTGGTCGACTTCGCCTTCTCTCCCGACGGTAAGACCCTTGCTACGGCCAGTCACGACGGGAGTTTCCACGTCTCGCCGCTGGATCTGGCGACGCTACATCAGTACGCCTGTCGTTTGTACCGCGAGAACCTTGGTGAGGAAGCCGATGCCGACGAGCTTTTGTCGCTCGGTTGCGACTTCCGGCCCGCCTCGGATGCGCCAAGGGAGGAAGATGCCGGGCTCCGCGATTCGACCGCCAACCCACTGCTGGAGGGGCAGAACAGCTCATGAGGTCGTGGGACGTCGACTGTCGAACCCATTGTGGTTCAGTCTTGACCGGAGCTGTTGGGCTAAGATGGCGATCCGATCCGGCTTCCATCGCAGCCATCGCGAGTGAACCAACGAGGGTGTAGCAGGATGCAGACGATGAACGTCGACCCCGTGGCGGTTGCGCGACGATTGCACTCTATGCACCGCCTCGGTGCGTGCCGAGAACCGCGAACGAATCGGTCCAGATGGCTTCGCTTACCATTGCTTGTCGGCTGGGTATTCTTGGGCCTTGTGGCCCCCGTTTGCTCCGACGAGCGTGTGGAGCAGGTGCTGCCATCGGCGGAGGATTTTGCACCGGCAAGCCCGCGCGTGGAGGCACCGTCACCGGCAGACGCAATAGGCGCGCCTGTCTCGCCAGGTGACGCCTTTGATACCACACAAGCGGCGCAGCCGGACCCAGCACCCTCGGAGGCTGTAGAGGGTAGCGGCGCACCGCGGGATCTGAGCCTCAGCGAGGACGCGACTGACTCACAGCCGACCAGCGAGGACGGGTTCGCCCCGCGGGAGGTTCACGCGGAGGTCGCGAGTTCGGAACCGGCGGAACAGAATCCGGATGGAGTGGCGATCGTGGCTCCGCCAATGGAAGCGTCGCAGACATCCGCCGAGGCGGTGAAGGAGATCGAGTCTCTGGATATGATCATCGTCGGCGATTCCCTGGCCAATGGCTATTGGCAGGGGTTCTACCGTCTCAAGCAGACCTATCCGTTTCTGGAGACGACCAAGCAAACCGTCCGCGGCAGCGGGCTCACCGCGTTCGAGTGGCAGGAACGCTTGATGCCGTTGCTCTCCAGACAGTCCTGCGATCTGGTGTTGGTGGCATTGGGCATCAACGACATGCAGGTCCTGCTCCGCAAGGAATCGCCAAGACGGGTGAGATACAACAGCGATCTCTGGATAAAGGAATACGAGACCCGCGTGCGGCAACTGATGGGTTTTTTCGCCGAGCACGATGTCAGGGTGCTCTGGCTGGGGCTTCCCGTCATGCGCAAAGACGCCCTCAACGAGCACGCCTTGTTGGTGAACGAGATCTATGGCTCCGCTGCGCGTGAGTTCGATTATGTCTGGTTTGTGTCACTTGCTCACCTCACCGCTGGAACGGACGGTTCCTTCATAACGCATGGCGAGAATCTGGCGGGTAAAACCGTCCGCCTGAGGTTGAATGACGGCATCCATTTCACCGCGGATGGATACGAGCTGATTGCAGAACATATCGTCAGGCATATCCGCCGCGGTGACATCCCCACCGTTGCCGATGCGCAGCGGGCAGAGCAGGGGCATTGAAATCTGATGCGCCGGGAACTCTTTCGCCGAAGAAGCCAATGGACCCCCGGCCATGGAGATGCTCGCCTGCCAGCAGCAGAAAGCTCTGTTCACGGCGCGCCCAATGGCTCCGAACCCGTCGGCGTTAGCAACCATTTGCATTTGCGCGGCTCGAGTACCCGCAGGCACGCGGGCATCGACTTCGCGCAAGTACTCCTAAATCCCCACCGAAGGGCACATTCATGCGTAGTCAATTTGTTCCGACGGTATTCACGATCGCCACGGTTCTCACGCTGCTGGGCATTGTGCCGGGTTGTTCTTTAGACAGTTCGACGCACGCCACGGAGGCTGCCCCCGCGGGTGGTGGGATCTCTTTCGGGTCCCGTGACGCACGATTGGCCGATTTCAGCAGCGCGATCGAAGAGCTGAAGCGGACAGGGGCGGGACAGGTCCGAATCCTCCAAATCGGGGACAGCCATACCGCTGGAGATGTATTCAGCGGCAAATTGCGGGATCTGTTGCAGGCCGACTACGGGTCCGCCGGGCGGGGCAATCTTCCGGCTGGCGTGCCATTTGAGTATTATCGGCCAAGGCAGGTTAAGGTTGCACAACAGGGGAGTTGGAAGTCGCATAACAGTTACAAGCGCGGTACCCCCGGTCCCTTCGGGCTGTCTGGATTCAGGTTGGCGGGAACGGGCAATGCCAGTTCGACGATGACGGCCAAGGAGCAACCGTTCCAGACTCTATCTTTGGAGTTCGTCAAAGGCTCAGGGCGTGGGGATCTTTCGATCTCGGCAGACGGGGCGGACGTCGGCACGGTTTCCACCGCATCCAACAGTCCGGGAGTGGGTTTCCAGACAGTGTCGTTTTCGGCGGCAGCAGCTTCAGTCTCGGTTGCCGGAAAAGGCAACGGGCCCGTCGACTTGTTGTCCTGGGGAACAACCACCTCGTCATCCGGAATTCTGTTCGAGAGCCACGGTATCGTTGGTGCTACCGCTGACGTGATGTCAAAGTGGGATGCGTCGATCGTGCGGGCCGAGCTGCAGCGCTGGGACCCCGCGTTGATTCTGGTTGCGTATGGAACCAACGAGGGCTTCAACGACAGCCTGGACGTCTCAGCCTACGCATCGCGTTTCCGTAATTACCTGCGTTTCCTTGCCGCCGCCACGCCCAATGCTTCCATTGTGGTCGTCGGTCCGCCAGACGCAAACCGGGTTCCGGGATTCTGCGACAAAGGCGAGGCAATACAATGCGTTGCCCTGAGTGAGGCCGAGCGCGCCGACTACACGAAATTGGTTGACGCGAAGTCCAGCGCTTTGTGCCGCTGGCATGCGCCACCAAAACTCTACGCTGTTCGGGATGCACAACGCCGTGCCGCCGAGCGCGAGGGCTTCCTGTTTTGGGACTGGTCAAGCGTAATGAACGGTGAATGCGGCATGCACGACTGGGTGAACCAAGACCTGGCGCGGCAGGATCACGTGCATATGAGTGGGGGTGGCTATGTGAAATCCGCCGAGGCGCTTTACCGGGTGTTGCGTTCGAACATGTGACAGGCCCGTGTCGGCCATGGCCCCGCGATGGTTGCGGAGTTGCCTCACTTCGGTAACCTCAACAACCCGACAGCAACCTCGATAGAGGCGTTCAGAGCGTTTCGCGTGAGGATACGCGGGCTCCAAAGTTTGGTGCGAACCCAAAAGTTGCTCGGATCCTTGGTCGCGCGGGTGTCAGCAGAGCCACCATGCACGGAAGGCGCGTCGCGGTTATCAGCACAAGCCGCGGCGATTGCAGTCCACAACGCCACTGGTGGGATGGTCGGAGATCAAGCGGCATGCTGTTCCCAACACTTGATTTCGCGATCTTTTTCCTTTTCGTGTACCTGGCAACCTGGATGCTTGGTCGGCACAATTCCTGGCGCAAGCTCTTACTTCTGGCGTCCAGCTACTTCTTCTACGCCTCCTGGGACTGGCGTTTCGCGTTCCTGCTCGCTGGTAGTTCCCTTTTTAATTACTACGTCGGTCGGCAGATTTTCATCTGCGATGGCACTGTATGCCGGAAGCTGTATCTCATTGTCGGAATCGCCGGCAATTTGAGTGTTCTGGGCTTCTTCAAGTACTACGGATTCTTCATGGAGTCCATGGCGTCTGTGGCCCAGGCGCTCAGCATTGAGCGGGACCTACCCTTTCTTGAAATCATTCTGCCTGTTGGGATTTCTTTCTTCACTTTCCAGGGGATGTCTTATCTGATTGATGTCTTCCACAGGAAGATCAACGGCGATTCGTCTCTGCTGGACCTGTTTCTATACATATCCTTTTTTCCTCAACTCGTTGCCGGACCGATTGTGCGGGCGACGACTTTCCTGCCCCAGTTGCGGGCTGCGCCAGATCCGGGCCGTGTCTGCGTCGCTTTCGGAATGCTCTTGATTCTTTGGGGTCTGTTCAAAAAGGCGATCATCGCCAACTATCTCGCGGTTGAGATCGTGGACCCCGTTTTCTTTGATCCTTCCGCCTACGGAAGCATTGATCTGCTCGCTGCCGTCTACGCCTATGCGGTGCAGATCTACTGCGACTTCAGCGCTTACAGCGATATGGCAATCGGGGTCGCCGCGCTGCTCGGCTATCGATTCCCCACGAATTTCGATCAACCTTATCGCGCGCAGAGCATCGCGGAGTTCTGGCGCCGATGGCACATTTCACTTTCTACCTGGTTTCGGGACTACCTGTACATACCCTTAGGTGGAAGTAAGTCCGGAAAGCTAAGAACTCACCGTAATCTGATCGTGACCATGCTCTTGGGGGGGGTGTGGCACGGGGCGGCTTGGAACTTTATTTTGTGGGGCGCCCTACATGGTCTCATGTTGTCCGCAGAGAGGATGCTGCGTGGTTCAAGCCGTGTTATTGTGTCGCCCGAGATCAAATCGCTGAAGTCCGTGCTATCTGTGCTGCTGGTATTCCACCTCGTATGCGTCGGATGGGTTTTCTTTCGTGCCGAGAGCTTCTCGAACGCGCTGACGATTTTCGAAGGGTTGGTTCTGGTTGATATGAAGCCACTGTTGCTGACTCCGTTCGTGGCCACACTTATCGTTCTGGGGCTTGCGATTCATTACGTGCCACGGACCGTACTCTCGCGTTTGGAAGCCTCCCTCGCGCGCACTCCAGCTATCATCCAGGGATTGTTTACGGGCGGGATCATTATTCTGGTCTCGGCTCTGTCGATGGAAGAGGTCGCGCCCTTCATCTACTTTCAATTCTAACGCTCGGCGTTGCTTCAGGTTTATATTGATGGCTAACACAGACCGGGGTCATGCTGAGAGCGGGGCGCTAACAAATTTCTCAAGGTGTCCGATTTCTACTGCGTTCCGCGGTGGTTTGGTTTTGATCGTGGCGGCACTAAGCGCATTGGTCGTGCATCCATACGGTCTGGTTACCTGGTGTAGCATGCTTCCGGTTAGCCCCGCCACGGATTTGCTCTACGACGTTGCGTCGCAGTGGGCAGACAGCATGAAAATGCTCGGAGTCACGCGGCCATACGAAGCCACGCGGGAGTGGTTCCTCGCGTTCTACGAGCTGAGGTGGTGAAGGTCAGCGCCAAACATCGACATGGGGGCGCTTTGTTGCCGTTGAGGTTGTCGACGGCAGAGGATGGCAACTGACGCGGAATATGAGCTGGGTTTTGTCGACACCTTGGCGTTCGGGAAGAACCGGGGCGTTCTGGATCCGTGTAGCCCAGCGTTTGGTATTAATGGCGCGACTTCTCCGGTCACCGGAGAATATCGAGCGGCCTTTTGGCCCGCCTGCAGGGCCCGGATGGGCCGACTTCAACGTAACGTGTCAGTTCGGTAGATCCCGTCAGTCACCAATCAGCGGCTCTCGACGGATAGGCGGTCCAAGTGCGTCTGCGTGTCTAGTAGCGCAGGAGTGACGAGGTTAGCGTGGAACAGCACCCCAGACGCTCGATTTGGTGGGAGCGGCGCCTCGCCGCGACGAGCCTGCAAACTGCTGCGGCTCTTGTTCCATGCTCCGGGGTGCCAGAGACACGGCATGACCGTCAGGCGATTTCCTGGAAAGAATTCACCCAAGAGATCGACCGGTCGTAGGTTGGGCTGAGCGAGAGCGAAGCCCAACAGGCGCCGCCTTGGGGATCGTTCCTCAACCCAGTCGACGGGTAGGATCTTTTCCGGAGATCGCCTTAGTACCCCGCTCCACCTTATCCTGCGCGCAAAACACAAAACAAGGTGGAACGGGCGCAAGCACGCGGGTAGCGAGCTTACCCCGAAACGGCGGACGTGACGAGGTCCGAGACGTCCTGTGTCACAGAGCGAGAAAGCCGGCTCGATCTTCTGCCGCTCGATCGCACCGAGACCGGTCGCGCGCCGATACCGCCGGAGTCATGGCATGCCCGCGAGCAACTTCTCTGAGCCAGCTGCCTTCTTGCAGCTACACTGGAAGCAGGCGAAGCCATCGCGTGCTCGCCGCGCCTAAACCGCGCCCAGCGCGGTATGCGATGTTTCTGGTTTGGATCGGTCTTGGCGAACTCGATGACTGCCGGAGCTAGCGCAGTTTAAGCCATTAATAAAGATGAAATTTTAAACCGCGTCCCGACCAAGGCCAGTGAAGTTCTCAAAGCCAGACACGAAGTGAAACCTATGCATTTCGCTCTGGACGCGGTTTAGGCCCCATTCGGCTGGCAACTCGGGAGGAATCACTCCATGTACGTCGTCACGAATCGCGCAATCAATAAGCGCAGAACCGGGCTGGCCGTGTTCGGCAGCACACCGAACGAGAAAGGACCCAACGAGCTGCGGCTGGTCAAGGTCACGCCGCAGAACTCCAGCTACGCAACCGAGCTGATCGATGACAAGCCATTGACGCAAAGAGAGCTCCGGGAGCTCGAACGTCGCTTCAGACTGGACCTCGACGCGAGCGTCAAGTGGCACCCCAGCCTGCGCATCGCCTGCGAACTCATGCAGCGGGCGGCGAAGGAGGACCGCCACCTGCTCATCTATCTGCACGGCTACAACAACGACATGGGCGACGTGCTGGAGACGGCCGAGGCGATCGAGGGGCTTTACAAGGTCATCGTCGTGCCATTCAGCTGGCCGGCCAACGGCGGAGGGATCATCGGCGGCACGGCGGCCTATCTGGACGACAAGCGCGACGCACGGGTGTCCATGGACGCACTCAACCGCTTCCTCGGAAAGATCCATCTCTACCACCGGAAGCTGACCGAGGCACGACGCGAAGAGCTGTGGCGGCAGGCAGAGGACGAGGTCGGCGAGCACGACAATCGGCTCGCCGTGCAGACCCGTTTCTCGCAACTGCTGAACGCGGACTGTCGGGTCACCTTGAATCTGCTATGCCACAGCATGGGCAACTATGTGCTCAAATACGCGCTGAGGCCGAGCCGATCCGAGGCGAGCGAGCTCATCTTCGACAATGTGTCGTTGGTTGCCGCCGACACCAACAATCTCGACCACGAGAGCTGGGTCGAGCGGATCCAGACCCGTAACCGGCTCTGCATCCTCATCAACGAGAACGACTTCGCGCTGAAGTGGTCCAGACGCAAGCCAGGCGATGAGCAAGGGGCGCGGCTCGGTCATTACCTGAGGAATCTGGTCGCCCGGAACGCGCACTATATCGATATCACTCGCACCGATGCCGTCGACAACGCCCACGGCTACTTCGTCGGCGATCCGGTGGCACAAAATCAGGAGCTGAAGGCACTCTTCGAACGGGCCTTCGAAGGCGGGCGGGCAGAGGAGCCGCTGACCTATGCGGCGGACATCAACGCCTATCGACTCAGCTAGGCGATTTCCTGGAAAGAATTTACCCAAGAGATCGACCGGTCGTAGGTTGGGCTGAGCGAGAGCGAAGCCCAACAAGCACCGCGTTGGGGTTCGTTCCTCACCCCAACCGACGGATAGGATCTTTTCCGGAGGTCACCTTAGGCGATTGCCGGAAATTCTCATGCCAGATGGCGACGGATTGGCGTCTGCCTTCAAGGAGCGCCGGCAGGAGCATCGCCGCGCGATGTGACTGCTGG
>JANQGF010000308.1 GCA_028277465.1 Chromatiaceae bacterium | reverse complement strand
TCTCTTCGTCGATCAAGTCGTTGAGGCGGCACATCGGGGGAGTACGTGTTGAGGCAGATGCCTGACTTTACCATGTCCTCAAAACCCACAATGAGCCTTAATCGTTATGAGTTTGGACGAGCAGTATGACAATTGTGATCAACAGATTCAGAACACCACCCGTGTGTTATCTTCTCGGTCAGGCAGGGCCACCACTGTATGGAGGCGGTCCACCCGCTGAAAGCGGGCCCAGCGAGTGCCGAGAAGACCCCTCTCGTGCCTCGATTCCCAGCGCCTTACCAGGGTTGAGGATACCGGCTGGGTCGAAACAGCGTTTGATATCCCACATGAGGCCGAGCGCGGTGGGGTCGAGCTCTCGGTCGACGAAGTCGCGCTTCTCGAGCCCGATGCCATGCTCGCCTGAGACTGTTCCCTCCAGGTGCAGGACGAGTGAAAACACCGCCTCCAGGCAGTCCGAGGCGCGGGCGACCTCGCCAGCGTCATCGGGATCGATCAGCAGGTTCACATGGATATTGCCGTTGCCAGCGTGACCGAAGTTCACGACGCGGATGCCGGTCTCCACTGACAGCCGTTCCAATCCCTCGATGAACTCGCCCATCCGTGACACCGGAACCACGACGTCTTCGTTGATCTTCTTCGGGGCGATGTTTCTCAGGGCCGGTGACAGTGCCTTGCGGGTCTTCCAGAGCGCCGCGACCTCGGTGGGGGACTCCGCGCGCAGCAACTCGATGAGTCCATCGCACTGGGCGGCCGCGGCCACGGCCGAGACGGCCTCACGGATGCAAGCGCCCGAGCCATCGACCTCGATCATCAGCAGGGCGCCGGCGCCTTTGGGTAGGTCCAGTCCGGCGAAGCGGCGCACGGTGGCGATTGCGGGCGCGTCCATGAACTCCAACGCACAGGGTGTCACTGGCTGGGCCATGAGGGCGGAGACGGCCGCGGCGGCGCTATGGATATCCGCATAGGTGGCCCGAAGGGTGTGTTTCGCCTCGGGCAAGGGTGTCAGCTTGAGAGTGGCCTCCGTAATGAGCGCCAAAGTGCCCTCGGAGCCGATGATCAGCCGCGTCAGATCATAGCCGACCACTCCCTTGGTGGTCATGACACCTGTGCGCAGAGGCTCACCATTGCCGGTGACGGCCCTCAGCCCGAGCGTGTTGTCGCGCGGAGTCCCGTACTTCACGGCTCGTGGTCCAGCCGAATTGTAGGCGAGATTACCACCGATGGTGCAGGTGGCCGCGCTGGTGGGGTCCGGCGGCCAGAAGAAACCGGCCGCTTTCACCGCCTCCTGCAACTGGGCATTGAGGACGCCTGGCTGCACGATCGCGAGACGGTCGGCCGGGGCGATCCTCAGGATCTGGTCCATGCGTTCGAAGGAGAGGACGATGCCACCAGGCTCCGGGACCGTTGCCCCAGTGGTTCCGGTGCCGCGCCCACGGGCCGTCAGGGCGATCCCCGACCCTTTGCAGAGACCAATCAGCTCGGCAATCTGGTTCTCGTCTGCTGCGAAGACGACTGCCCCCGGCAGGGCGTGGCGTCGACTGTTGTCGTAACCGTAGGGCCAGCAATCGGCCGGGTCCGTGAAGAGGCGACCCTCCCCCGCGATCCGCTGGAGCGAGGCCCGGAGGCCAGGAGAAAGCTCAGGTGGCCGGTTGCTGGTACTCAAAGAGCTTGACCACCCGCTTGACGCCAGGGACATACCTGACTTGCTCGGTCGCCGCGTTCGCCTCCTCTGGGCTCACCAGTCCCAAGAGATAGACGACGCCGTCCTCGGTCACGACCTTGATCCTGGTCGCATTGAACCCAGGCAGATCGACCTTGGTCAGTGCCAGCTTGGTCCGGGAGGTCAGGTAGACATCCTCGGATTCGCGTTTCAGATCGATATTGGGTCCGACGGTCAGCTCGTCGATGACGCGCCGCACCTTGGGGAGACGACTCACCAGCGCGGTGGCATGCTGAGCGACCGGGTTCGTCGCTACCTGGCCGGTCAGCAGGACGCTGTAATTGTAGCTAGTCACCGCGATCCTCGAATGACCTTGAACCTTTGGATCCTGCTGGAGTGCATGCATGGCGGCGAGCTCGATCCGCTGGTCGTCGATCACAATCTGATAGGGGCGGCGGTCGTAGACCGCGGCGGCACCGACCGCGGCCCCGCCGACGACCATGGGCGCGCAGCCAGACAGCGCGACCGGCAGGAAGGCGGCCAGCGCGACCAGCGAAGCCCAGGGCCTCGAAGTCGCCAGTCGCCCCTTGCCGGTGCGTAGACGACAGTCGGTCACCGCCGGCGCCTGCTGCCAATGTCTATCGCGATTCGAGGCCAAAGGCATGCTTAATCCATTGAATCTGGTTCTGACCGCTAATGGCGACGACGTCGAACCGACAGGGCAGCGTGCAGGGGTGAGACTGAAGGTAGTGGCCAGCCGCCGCAATCAGGCGCCTCTGTTTGCGTCTATCCACTGTCTCGGCGGGGCCTCCAAATCGGTTCGATCGTCGATATCGGACCTCCACGAATGCCAACACCCCAGCGTCCCGCATCACCAGGTCGATCTCGCCGTAACGACACCTGTGATTGCGCGTGATCACACTCAGACCCTGGGCCCGCAAGAATAACTCCGCGAGTCGTTCCTTTTCCTCGCCGACCGATTGACGGCCGATGCCAGGCGATCGCGCTCGCGCGGTCTCGCGCCGATCGTCGCATCCCGGCGTCGAGTGCTCGGCGGCCGCGGGGGCGGCTTGCTCGAGGGTGGTGGGTCGGCTCGGGCCGCCCCGATCGCGTCCAAGCCTTGCCAATGAACGCGTCATCGATTTGATGCTGATCTCCCGGTATCCCCCGTGTCATCCGCGAGCCGCGGCCCAGTCTCGGTGAAGCGTCCAAGGCGAAGCTTGCGCTGCACTCGACCCACTGGGTCGATGGAGAGGCCGCCGGTCTGTCCCGGGTAGAAGGTGCCGGGATTCTTGGCGAGTTCCGAGAGGCGCGGCGCCAAGCGATAGGCATCGATGCCCATGGCATAGAGGCGGGCCAGCGGTGCGAGGGCCTCAGGTGACCGGCCCACCCAGTCGCGGCGCGACAGCGGGCCTGAGCCGCCATCCTCGAGCATCCAGGGGATATCGACGAAATAGAGACCGATCAATGCCCGATCCCGCTCAGGTTCGAAACGGCCGGCGTACACATGCGAAGTGGAGATCACCATCAGGGGTTTCGCCGACGCCAACCGAATCTGCGGATACAAGCGACGGGCCAGATCCGCCGTGGCGACCAGGAACAGCATGTCCGCGTCGCCGGAAGCCAGCAGCCGCTCCAGCGTTTGGGTGTGTCCACCGCCGGTCGGGTTGAAACGCGCCTGTCCCACCAGGACCCCGTTCGAGTTACGCCATTGGCGGCGGAAGGCGCTCGCCAGCCGATCGCCCCATTCGCCTTCCGGGTACAGCAAGAGTGCCCGGTTCAGTCCCATGGCGGCGGCCTGGTTGGCGACCTCGGTGGCCTCGTTCTCCGGGGAAAGTGAGAACTGGTACAGGTTCTCGGCCCGCTTGTCGGCGCGGGTGGCTTCATTGAGCGCCAGTGTGGGGATCCTCAGGACCCCGCCGGCCACTAGATCGTCCACGGCCGATTTGAGCAGGGGGCCGATGACATAGTCGGTGCCCTCACGGGCCGCCCTGGCATGCAGTGTCCGTGTCCGGCTGGCGCCGCTGCTGTCGGCGAAGCTGAGTCGGGGTCGCTGGCCGGCCTGGTCCGCTCGGCTGGCGGCCTCGATGCCGGAACGGACGACCTTGGCGGCAGTGGCGAAACGCCCGCCTCGGGGAAGCATGACCATCAGGGCGTCACCGCTCGCGTAGCCTCCCGACAAGGTCGCGGTATAGGCGCGTGCCAGGCCGGGGAGTGCTCGATGCCCCAGGTGCCGCTGGCGCCATCCTCGGTAGGCGGTCTCCAGCTGATTCGGATCGGCGCCGAAGCGCTGCGTCAATAGGGCGACCTCGGCCCAGCCGCTCATGCCCCCGCCGCCGCGCGCCAGATTCTGCAGCTCACTGGGGCTCAACAGGCTCAGGGTCGAAATGAGTGACACCTGATTGACCAGACGTTCGTCCTGTCGCTCGAGCAGCCGATCCAGCTCCAGCAGGGTCTCGGCGGCCGCGACTGGTGAGGTCGCCAGCCGCTGTGCCGAGGCGAGGGTGCCCAGTCGTTGGGCTCGGAGGTCCCTCGGGAGTGTGCGCGGCTGCATTCGTTCCAGGAACCCGATCGCGTCTTTGGGGCGGCCCGTCAGGAGCGCCAAGTCGGCCTTGGCGAGGAGCAGCAGCTCCTGCTGGGTTGCGGTAAGCTCCCGCGCGGACACCGCATCGATCGCCTTTCTGGCCGGCGCCGTCTGGCCAGTGGAGAGATAGTTGCGCGCGGCCTTGAGCTGAAGCTGAGCGCGTGCGGGTGGCCGCGCCTGCGACGCTAACTCGAGATAGATCTCGCTTGCCGCCGCGGCTTCGCCCTGGGCCTCGAGTGCGCTCGCGCGATTGAGCTCGGTACTGGGGACCTGCGCGAGTAATGCGCTCTCCTTCAAAGTCGGGTCGGTCGCGCAACCAGAGAGGAGGAGCATCAGCCCCAAGGACGGCAGGAAGGTCGCGGTGACGAGAGGCCGGCAGGTGGTACGATTCTGGGGCATGATCCGTTCCAATACTGAATGAGGCGGCGGCGTCCGGGGATGCAGCAAGAGCGCGGGGTACTATACGTGGTCGCGACGCCGATCGGCAATCTTGCCGACATCAGCGCGCGGGCGGTGCAGGTTCTGTCCGAGGTGGATCTGATCGCTGCGGAAGACACCCGCGAGACTCTGCGTCTCCTGAACCATCTTGGCGTCTCCGCGAGGCTCCTCGCGTGTCATGATCACAACGAGACGGTGGCGACTGCACGGCTCTTGTCCGTCCTGGAGGGAGGGCGCGATGTGGCGCTCGTCTCGGACGCGGGGACGCCCCTCATCAGCGATCCGGGTTATCGTCTCGTTGCGGCGGCTCGGGAGCGAGGTCTGAAGGTGGTTCCCGTGCCGGGGGCGAACGCGGCGATCTGCGCACTCTCTGCCGCTGGGCTACCCAGCGACCGTTTCCTCTTCCTCGGATTTCCACCGCGCACGCGGTCCCGACGCCGGGCTTGGCTTGGAGAGGTGGTTGACGAGCCAGGGACCCTGCTCCTCTATGAGAGCGCAAAGCGGGTCATGGAGACGCTGCAAGACCTGCAGGCCGTGATGGGGGATCGGCGACGCTTGGTCATGGCGCGCGAACTCACCAAACGCTTCGAGACCTTCCTCGTCGGATGCCCAAGCGAGTTGGTCGCACGGTTGGAGAGTGACCAGGAGCAACGGCTTGGTGAGCTGGTCATCCTGGTCGAAGGGCGCCGCGGAGATACTGACGCTGGGGGCAGCGCCGAGCAGGAGCGCGTATTGCGGATCCTCGCCGAAGACCTGGCCTTGAGTCAGGCGGCGGCTCTGGCCGCACGTCTGACCGGCGCAAAGAAGAACCGGCTCTACCGGCTGGGACTCGACCTGGGCCTCGGAGCGAAGGGGGATTGAGTCG
>JANQGF010000286.1 GCA_028277465.1 Chromatiaceae bacterium | reverse complement strand
CTACGGGTAGGCTCTTTTCCGGAGATCGCCTTAGGTAAACGCCGCGCTAGACCTCTCCCCACATCCGCAGCAGATTGGCGTAGGAACGATCCACATAGTTCGTCGTGATATCCGTCGGCGCGTCCTGGAGCAGTCGTTCCCGGGCGAGGTTGAGCTCGTAGAGAAGCTCGCGCTGTGCGGGGTCTCGCACATAGCTTTGAATCCAGGTGAGGGCGACCAGCCGTTCGCCGCGGCCGACCTCGGTCACCCGGTGAAGGCTCGACGAAGGATAGATGACCGCATCCCCGGCAGAGAGCTTGACCTTCTGCTCGCCGAAGGGCATGCGGATAAGGAGCTCGCCACCCTCGTACGCCTCCGGCGGATTGAGAAAGATGGTCATGGAGACATCGCTGCGAAAGCGCGGCCCCCCGCTACCCATGATCGGGTCGTCCACATGTTCGCCATAGTTCATACCGGGTCGATAGCGAGCGAAGATGGGGTCCGCAACACGGTGGGGTAGCACTCCGAAACGGAAGGTCGGGTGATGGCCGAGGCTCGCCATGATGATCCGGACGAGGCGCCGCATGCGCTCGGGCTCCGGCTGGAGCTCCTCGTTGCGCTTGACACGTGCGGCGGCGAAGCCAGCGGTGAGCTTGCCGTCGACGACCGTGGCGCCGGCGAGGGTCTCGTGGATCTTGGCGAGCTGGGCGGGATTCAGCAGTTCGGGGATGGTCAAGAGCATGGGCAGACCTCTGTTGAGTTTCGGGTATAGAATCGGCCGAGACGATGCACAAGTCCAACCCAGAGGGGCGCCAAATGATCCTGAATGCCATCATTGACGACCGGATCTATGAGCTCAATGTGCCAGATTCGGTGCTCGGTCGAGCAGGAGAATTCTTCGATCGGTTGGATCGGGATATGGACCGCGGATGGCAGATGAGCCGCGAGTGGGTGGCCAAACCGGATCGGCTCCAGCGCTGCCAGATCGTCGCCGACAAGCTCCTGACCGCGCTCGAAGCGGAAAACGAGCGGCTCGGTATGATGATGGCCGGCTACATTCTGTCGCGCCTGCCCGGGGTCAAGTCGGTGGAGCTGGACATCCAGGGCGAGATTCAGAACAACCGCTTCACCCTGGCGGAGGAGCCACCGGCCGAGCGGCCCGAGCCGGCCGGCGTCGAGACGAAGGGTCTGACCAAGCTGGAGGCCTTGGCACAAGCGGGCAACGAGGTGACTCGGGTCTTCAAGGTCGGTCGCGGCTACCGCTTCTCGTTCTTCGATCATGCGACTGGTGGTTGGTCGGATTCGCCCCTGATCGCGACCGAGCAGGAGGCCGAGCACCTTCGCGAGGAGGCGTTCAAGAGCCGTTATGAGGAGCTTCAGGGCACGGTCTGAGCATTGGCGTCCCGCGAGGTCCTGGAGCTTGGACAGTCTCTGGCAGCTCGGTTGGGAGGGATGGTTCAGCCTCGCCATCGTCCTTTCCTGCTTTCTGCTCTTCGCCTTTAGCCGTGCGGCGCCGGATATCGTGACCAGCGGGGCGCTGACGCTCCTGATGGTCTCCGGTGTTCTCACCCCTGCCGACGCCCTGGCCGGTTTCTCGAACCCGGGCATGTTGACGGTCGCGGTGCTCTATATCGTGGTGACAGGTCTGACCGAGACAGGCGCGGTGGGCTGGATCGGGCCAGGTCTGTTGGGTCGGCCGCGTGGCCCGACGCATGCGCGGCTGCGTCTGATGCTTCCGGCGGCCGGCCTGAGTGCCTTTCTGAACAACACACCGGTGGTGGCCATCTTCATTCCGGCGGTGCAGGACTGGGCCAAGCGCCATCGCCTGGAGCTGTCGCGTCTGCTGCTGCCCATGTCGTACGCGACCATCGCCGGGGGTACCTGCACCCTGATCGGAACCAGTACCAATCTGGTGGTCAACGGCCTCTACACCGAGCGCCTTCAGGGCGAGGGACTGGGGTTGTTCGAACCCATCTGGATCGGTCTGCCGGTGACTCTGATCGTGCTCCTCTTCCTGGTCACGGTCGGCGATTGGTTGCTCCCTCGACGCCAGCCTGCGGCCTCGACCTATGAAGACGTGCGTGAGTACATCGCCGAGATGTTGGTGGAACCGGGCAGCCCGCTCGTTGGCAAGAGCATCGAGGCGGCCGGGCTGCGGCAGCTCCCTGGGCTCTTCTTGATCGAGATCGAACGCTGCGGACAAGTCCTGCCGGTCGTCTCACCGCAGGATGTCCTGCGGGCCCAGGATCGACTGGTGTTCGCGGGCATCCTGGATTCGGTGATGGACCTCCAGAAGACCCGTGGTCTCATTCCGGCGACCAACCAGGTGTTCAAGCTGGATGTACCCCGTCCTGGACGCAGTTTCGTCGAAGCGGTGCTTTCCGACAAGTCGCCGCTGATCGGCAAGACGGTGCGCGCCGGGCGGTTCCGTAACCGCTATGATGCGGTGATCATCGCCCTGGCGCGCAACGGCGAACGCGTGGCCGGCAAGATCGGAGATATGGTGCTGGTCCCGGGGGATACGCTGCTGTTGGAGACCCGGCCGGACTTCGTCGCCCAACAGAAGAATTCGCGGGACTTCTTGCTCGTCAGCCAGATCGGTGACTCGCACCCCCTCCAGCACGAGCATGCACCCCTGGCGATCGGCATCGTCGGTGCCATGGTCGCCGTCGTCTCACTCGGCTGGCTCAGCATGCTGGAGGCCGCCCTGCTGGCCGCTGGGCTCATGATCCTGACCCGGTGCACCGATGGTCGCACCGCGCGTCGTGCGCCCGATTGGCAGGTCCTGGTCGTCATCGCGACCTCCTTCGGCATCGGCGCCGCATTGGAAAAGACGGGTGCGGCGAACCTGCTGGCCGGGGGTCTGATCGGGCTGGCAGACGGCAATCCCTGGGCAACGCTCGCGCTCGTCTTCTTGGCCACGGCAATCCTGACCGCCGTGGCGACCAACAATGTTGCTGCGGTGCTGGTGTTCCCCATCGCCTTGGAGGCTGCGCGCACCATGGGGGTCGCGCCCGAGCCCTTTATCCTGACGCTCATGGTCGCGGCATCCGCCAGTTTTGCCACGCCGATCGGTTATCAGACCAATCTCATGGTCTTCAACGTCGGCGGCTATCATTTCTACGACTTCGTGCGAGTCGGGGTACCGCTCACCCTGCTCGTTGGGTTGGTCACCGTGCTGGTGGTCCCATTGGTATGGCCGTTCTAAGGCGACTTCTGTCAATTCTCATACCACCTGGCTCGTCTTGACGTCCGCCTTCTGCGTCGCGCCAACAGTCACATAGTCCGGCTATGCTTCTGCCGGCGCTCCTTGAAGGCAGGCGCCAATCCGGCGCCATCTGGCATGGGAATTTCCGGCAATCGCCTAAGTGGCGAGGCGCCGATGGCGTGGGTCGGCGTGCGCGACCAGTGGGGGCCGTCGCGAGTGTGCAAGGCGTTCTGGCTCCGGCTCACGCCGTCGTCCCGGTCGGCTCGGGCGACTCGGATGCGTCCGCGTCGACAAGGCCTCCCTCGCCACTCGAGCAGAGGATGGCGCTGAGACTGTCTTCGTAGTAAAGGATGCGCGCCTGCACGGCCGAGAGATCCGACTCCAGTTCGCGCAGCTCGCTGTCGTGGTTCGACTGGCGAACCTCGAGGACGCGCAGCTCGTCGCCCAACCTCTCCAGACGTTCGCTGCCGGCCTGCTCGGCCTTGTCCAGCGACTTGAGCTCGCGCTCGAGACCCTTGAGGTCGCGCTCGAGCTCGCGAGCGGTCATGCCACCGCTGCCTTGCTCACCGCGCGACCAGAAACGGCGCTTCTCGGACCGCGTCGTCTCGGCTGACTGCGCGCGCCGCTCAGCAATGGCCTGGGTCAGGCCTCCGGTCTGTGAACGCAGTGCGAAGAGCTCACTCTCAGCGGTCTGCACCTGGTGGGACACGGCCTCGAGCGTCTCCTGGAGCTTGCGTCTCGCCTCGCGCAGGTTGTGGCGCTCCGTACCCTTCCTGGACGCGAGTGCGCGCAATCGGGTCAGCTCCTCGCGGACCCCCTTCAATCGGGCCTGACGTGCCTCGTGCGCGCGTTTGGCTCGCAGCTCGACGAGCTTGCGTTCGTGCGTCTGTTGGCTCGCAAGATCGGCCAGTCGGATCTCGGCCTGGCCCTGATCGCGCAGACGCTCGATCTCTCTTTCGCGCAGGCTCAGCTCTTGCCGTGCCAAGGCCTGGGTCTGTTCGAACTCTTCCTTGCGTTGGCGTATCTCCTCCTCCTCCATGTCTCTGCGCCGTGCCCAATCCTCGCGTGCGCGCTGGAGCTCCGCGGCTAGCTCGATGCGGCGATGGTCGCGTTGGGCCTTGGTCTCGTTGGCGAGCTGGGCCTGCAGCTGGGCCGTGCGTAGCGTCAACTCGCGATCATAGGCCACGAGCTCGCGCTCGCGACGTTGGCGGCTGTAGTCGAGCTCATGACGCAGATTGTCCTTGCGCTGGGCGAGCAGCTCTTGTTCGAAGGCCTGCTCGGCCTGGAACTCCACCAAGGGCCGTTGGACCGCCAGCAGCGCCTGCCGATCGGCATAGAAGGCCGCCGGGTCCAGCTCGTAGGCCTGCCAGAGGCGAACGAACTCGACCGGATTGAGCCGCCGCTTGGGGTCGTCGTGCAGCTCGAAGCCGGGTATCTCGGCCAAGCCCCCCTCCAGGTACTTGCGATATTGCAGTTGCAGGGTCTCGCTGAAATAGGCGCGCATCGCCGGTGGTTCGAAGAGCTTGAGTGCGATCAGGGCGAAGAAGAGGACGCCCAAGGCCGCCTGGGCGAACCCCTCCACGGTCTCGAAGTGAGGCACGCCTCGCTCGTCCGGGCTTTCGCGCAGGGCCTGCAGCGCCTTGGAGCGCGCCGCGAAGGTGAGCCGCGGGGCCAGCGCCTCGATCTGCTCCGCCTCGACCGCCGCCGCCGACCGATCGAGCCGTTCCTGTTGTTCGAGACGCAGTCGCTGCAGTTCCTCCGAGTCGGTGCGCAATCGCCCCTCGAGCTCGGCGATGCGTTGCGAAACAGCCGCGATCCGCGTCTCGATCTCTCTCTGCTTGGCCGCGAGCTGCTCGGCCAGGCGCTTGGCGTTGGCCTCCCACTTGCGCGCCTCCGGTCCCCGTCCCTCCGGGCGCCCTTTGCGCCCAAGGAGCTCGTCGCCGACCCGTTCCTGCGCCGCGGCCAGGTCCCGGCGCAGGACCTCGATCTCGGGGGCGTACTCCGCCTCGATCCGGGTACGTCGCTCTCGTTCCAGTGCCAAGGTCTCGGTCAACTGTTGGGCGCGCGCCTCCAGGGGCTGGGCCCGCTCCCGATAGACCGATTCGATCTGGGTGGCGCGTGCGTCGATCTGCGCCTTCAGGATGGAGTCGCGCTGCGCGAAGTAGTGTTCGACCTGACGCTGATGATAGCCCGCGATGTCGTCGGCTCGAATCAGCTTGGCGAGAAAGGGGGCAGTGACATAGAGCGAGACCGCGACGATCGAGAGCCGGATCAGGACGCCGAAGGCCCAGCGGGCAACCGCGCCGACGCCCTCCTGGTCGCCACCCGGGTTCCAGCGTCGCGAGCGCAGCCGCGGTCGCTCGGACATGATGAGTGAGGCATCGACGATCCAGATGATGGCGAACATCAGGAAAAACATGAAGAGCCCCGAGACGGGGCGCAGCCAGGCGGCCTCTTGAGGCACGAGGGTGGCACCGACCAGTCCCCAGACGATCCCCTCGATCCCGGCCATCAGCAGGATGACGACCCAGGCGAATCCGAGCCAGACCAGGACGGCGGGGGTCGCCAGGCTGTCGCCGTAGGTCCGCAAACGGAACAGATCGAGCGGCCGGATTCGAGACAAGAGCTCCATGGACGCTTTGAGGCTCATAGGGGTGCTCTCCCGCGACGACTTCTGGGTCCGCTCCATTGTATGCGCTTGCAAAACAACGTGGCATCCGTCCTCCGCGGGCGACTTGCGTCCTCTCCGTCGACCCGAGCATGATAGGCATAGAGATGATGCTCGACTGCCCGAGCGGCTCGAAATCGAGAGGTTTGAATCCCGTGGATCGACTGACGCGAAACGCCATTCTTTTGTCTGCCCTTTTGCTTCTGCTGCTGATTCTTTCGTTGGCCTGGAATCGATTTGGGATCACCCCCCGCATCTGGCAGCTCAACGCGCTGTTGAAAGAGGACCCGGTGCTTGCCGACTACCCTTATGATTTTCGTGCTGTCCTCTTTCTCAATGGGATTGCGACCCTGACGAATCCGACCGCCGGCTCGGTTCCAGCCGAGCCCTTCTTGACCAGGATCGACCCCGAATTGACTGGACAGGCACCCGACGACGACCTCATGGTGGTCGCGCGTGAGCGCTTTCGACGGCATGAGATGCGTGCCATCGAGTTGATGGTGTCCCAGCCAGACGTCGAGTCGGTGGTCTGGTCGTTGGACCGGGCCTGGTATCACAAGCACGGCATCCCCTTGGGCCGACCCTGAGTGCCAACCAGATAATGGGGCGCTGATCATCGTTCCGGCCATGCCCGCTCGGCAACCGGGGGCGGTCCGCACAGCGGACCCTACAGCGACGCGGGATCTCGTAGGGTCCGCTGTGC
>JANQGF010000405.1 GCA_028277465.1 Chromatiaceae bacterium | reverse complement strand
ACGGTTCAGAAACGACTAAAACACCCGTAGGTTGGGCAAAGCGAAGCGTGCCCAACATCGGCGGTTCAAGTTGCACCACTTGTTTCTGAATCGTCCCTAAACGATCATGCCGCGGTTCCGGTGGCCTACTTACCGGCCCGCACCAAGGCACCGAGACCGACCGCCTCCAACGCATCCAGGAGCAGTCGACGTACCGCACCGGCATCTTCGCACTGTAAGGCCACCTTGAGCACCTCACGCGCCCGCGCCCGACTGATGCTGCGGATCACTCGCTTGATTCGCAGCAGACTGCCGGCACCCATGCTCAGGCTATGGACACCCATACCGAGCAGCAGAAAGGTCGCCCGCGGATCACCGGCCATCTCACCGCATACGCTCACCTCCCGACCATGGACCCTGGCACCCGTGAGGATCTGAATCAGCGCCCGCAGGACTGCCGGATGAAATTCGTCGTAGACCTCGGCCACATGTGGATTGTTGCGGTCCACCGCGAGCAGATACTGGGTCAGGTCGTTGGTGCCCACCGAAAGGAAGTCGACCCGCCGTGCCAGTGCCTCGGCCTGGTAGACCGCCGCAGGCACCTCGATCATCACACCGACCGGCGGCATGGTGACTTGATACCCCTCCTCCAACAACTCGTCATGGGCTCGGTTGATGAGCAACAAGGCGTCATCGACCTCCCCGACCGTACTGACCATGGGCAAGAGCAGCTGCAGATTGTCAAGCCCAATGGCCGCCCGCAGGATCGCCCTGACCTGGGTCAGAAAGATCTCGGGATGATCCAGCGTGATGCGTATCCCCCGCCAGCCGAGAAAGGGGTTCGGCTCCTGTACCGGAAAGTAGGGCAGGGGTTTGTCGCCGCCGATGTCCAATGTGCGGATGGTCACCGGACGCGGGGCGAACAGCTCGAGTACACGCCGATAGTTCGCCATCTGGGCCCCCTCGCCCGGAAAGCTGTCACGCACGATGAAGGGCAGCTCGGTGCGGTAGAGACCAACCCCAGCGGATTCCTCGATGCCGAGCGGACGGGTCTCTGAGACCAGACCGGTGTTGAGATAGAGGGGCACCAGATAGCCGTCCGTGGTCTCGGCCGGGAGATGGCGCAGGGTCTGGAGCTCGCTCGTGAGGACCTCATCGTCCTCGGCCAGGCGCTGGTATTCGGAGCGAACGGCGGGGCCGGGGGAGACATAGACACGGCCACGATAGCCATCCACGACCATCTCGCGTCCCTCGACCCGACTCACCGGCAGATCGGAAACACCCATCGCCGCCGGCACGCCGATCCCGCGGGCCAGGATACCCACATGCGAGGAACCAGATCCGGCGGTCGAGACGATGCCGGCGAGCCTCTCGCGCGGCACATCCGCGATCTGCATCGCGCTGATTTCATCGCCTACCAGGATCGTCTGAGCCGCGTACTGGATCGGCGCCGCCGTCAGGTTCTGCAGGTGCATCAGGATGCAACGGCCCAGGTCGCGGACATCGGACGCCCGTTCACGCAGATAGGCATCGTCCATGTTCTCGAACACCTTGGCATGTTCGGCGATGGTCTCGCGCAATGCACCTGGCGCCCAGTTCCCGGTGCGGATCCGCGACAGGGTTCCATCGATCAGGGTATCGCTCTCCAACATCAGGCGCCAAGCGTCGAAGAGCGCCATGTCCTCGGCGCTCAAGTGCTCCTGCGTGCGGGCCGCGAAGTGATCCAAGTCGTTGGCCACATCCCGCACCGCGCGTCGGAAGTCCTCCTCTTCGGCGTCCGGATTGTCGGGACGACGATCTGGGACGGCATCCAAATCCGCGGGCGGATACACCACCACCGCTTGGCCGATCCCGATCCCGGGCGAGGCCGCCAAACCGGGCAAGAAGCGCTGCGGGATCCCGTCGTCCTGAAGCCGTGCCAGCTCGCCACTGGTGCGGGCAAAGGTAATGGCGCCCGCCAATTGCGACGCCAGGGTCATGACGAAGGTGACTTCGTCCTCCTCGAAGTGGCGTCGCCGACGCTGGCGCAAGACCAGCACACCCAGCACCTTGCGATTCTGGATGATGGGCGCCCCTAAGAAGCCATGATAGCGTTCCTCCCCGGTATCGATGATGCATTCGTAACGTGGATGGGTTGCCGCATTGTCGAGATTGATCGGCTCGGCACGTTCGCTGACCAGACCGATCAGCCCTCGCCCGAGTTCGAGACGCACACGGCCAACGGCATCGGAACGCAACCCGTCGGTGGCATGTAGCACATGTCGGCGGTTCTCGAAATCGTTGAGATACACCGAACAGACATCCGCACCGACCGCCTGCTTGACTCGGCGAACGATGATGGTCAGCGCCTGTTCGAGATCCTGGGCGTTATTGACTTCCTGGACAATACGGCGCAGAGGTTCAAGCATAGTGTGCGCCCGATTCGGCTCATTGGCTGATGGATGGGTGGACAAATTCGATCCCGGATCGGAGAGGGCCCTTGAAACCGCCATATTGCTCGCGCTCGACACGCGGAGCGTCGACGGCGGAGCCTCGTCGCCGAGCCGGCTCAAAGCCCCCAAGACGACGGCAAGTCAGGCGATTTCTGTCAATCGCCTTAGCGGTGTCGCTGGCGCAACAATCCCGCGGCACGCGGATCGTATTCCTCCCGCTCCGGAACACCCTCTGGATAGAGGACCGGCGCCAATTCCTCGAGCGCCTGGAGATAGACACGGCGTTTGAAATAGACCACCTCGTTCAAGGGCTGCCAATATCTGACCCAGCGCCAGGCGTCGAACTCGGGCTTGTCCGTCCGATCGAGACAAAAGGCATCTTCGCCACAATCGACTCTGAGCATGAACCAGACCTGTTTCTGCCCGATACAGATGGGCCCACAGTGCCGCCGGATATAGCGCTTCGGCAGGTGATACCGCAACCAGCCCCGCGTATAACCGAGAATGGTCACCTGCTGCGCCTTCAGGCCGACCTCCTCTTCGAGCTCCCGGTACATGGCCTGCTCGGGTGTCTCATCGGCATGGATGCCACCTTGCGGAAACTGCCAGGCGTTCTGACCCACGCGGCGCCCCCAAAAGAGACGACGATCCCGATTGCTCAGGATGATGCCGACATTGGGTCTGAAGCCGTCGTGGTCGATCAAGGGATCATGATCCTGTTGGCAGCTAGGTTTTTCATTTTTCCATAACCGACTTGTTTCCGGCAAGTTAATCCCTGCATAAGCGATTGCCAATCAACAGCTTGCT
>JANQGF010000329.1 GCA_028277465.1 Chromatiaceae bacterium | reverse complement strand
CAGCAGTCACATAGCCCCGCTATGCTCCTGCCGGCGCTCCTTGAAGGCAGACGCCAATCCGGCGCCGGCTGGCATGAGAATTTCCGGCAATCGCCTAAGCTCACGTCAATCTAAAGGGTGGGTTGAAAAAAGCAAGACGCAGGGGCACAGAAAGCCTTGATACAAACGACCGGGCGTTGGGGCGATGCTCAGAATCATGCTTTCCTTCGGCCGTCGAAGAAGACGCAGGCGCTGGCCGTAGACGACAATACGCACGAAACCGAACAGGACGCGAGAATGACGACCCAGGCACCGCCCCTCAAGACCATGCTCGAAGGGCTGATCGGCACACTCTCGGTCAGCAGTACAAACCCCGCCTGCGACCATACGAATCGTCCACTGATCGATCTGTTGGCCGGCTGGCTCGAGGCGGCTGGCTTCCGGGTGGAGATCCTGGAGATCCCGGGGCGGCCTGACAAGTGGAATCTGCTCGGGACACTGGGACGCGGTCCGGGCGGCTTGGTCTTGTCCGGCCATACGGATACCGTCCCCTTCGATGCGCCGCTTTGGAGTCGTGACCCGCTCAAGCTCACCGAGTCGGACGGGCGCTTCTATGGACTTGGCACATCGGATATGAAGTCCTTCTTTGCGCTCGCGCTGGAGGCCGCCCGAGGACTGTCGGCGCGGGACCTGGAGTGTCCGCTCATGATCTTGGCGACTGCCGACGAGGAATCCTCCATGCGTGGTGCCCGCGCCCTGGCCGATGCCGGACGCCCGCTCGGCCGTTATGCTGTCATCGGTGAACCGACCGGCCTGCGGCCGGTGCGGTTGCACAAGGGGGTCATGGGTGAGGCGGTTCGGCTGGTGGGTCGCAGCGGTCACGCCAGCGACCCGAGTTTGGGTAACAATGCGCTCGAGGGAATGCAGGAGATCCTCGCCGCCGTCCTCGCTTGGCGCGACGAGCTGCGAGAGGCCTACCGTCATCCGGCCTTCAAGGTCCCTTACCCAACCCTCAATCTGGGCCACATCCACGGGGGTGACAGCCCCAATCGTATCTGCGGTGAGTGCGAGCTACACCTGGATCTGCGTCTCTTGCCCGGTCTGAGCGCCGAGGAGTTGCGCGCTGAGTTGGCCCGGCGGGTCGCAGCCGTCGGTGAGCGGCGCGGTCTGCAATGGACGGTGAGCCCCTTGTTCGAGGCCATCCCTGCGTCCGAGACTCCGGTCGGATCCGAGATCGTGCGGATCGGTGAGGTCTTGACCGGACATTCTGCGGAGGCGGTGAGCTTTGGAACCGAGGCGCCCTTTCTGAGCCGGCTCGGCATGGAGACCCTCGTGCTTGGCCCTGGCGACATCGCACAGGCTCATCAACCCGACGAGTATCTGGCGATCGATCGGGTCCCACCCATGCTCGATATTCTCCGGGCGCTGATCCGACGTTTCTGTCTGGGGGATAAGGGGCTGCCAAGTGCGCGACAAGGGTGAAGCCGAGTCAAGCCGAGGACGCGACGGGCCGGCGGAAGATCAAGGTGTCCTGTCTCCGTGTGGCACCAAATCGCCGGTGCAGCCTGATGGATGCCGCATTGTTCGGTCGCACAAGAGTAAAGGCGAGGTCCGAGCCCTCGGCGCGCAAGCGCTCGAGCCCGAGGAAGACCAGGTAGTCGGCCAGGCCGGTACCCCAATGTGATCGCTTCACGGCGATGAGATTGTACAGCGACTGTACTGGCACGATCTCGGCTGCGCCTAGGGCCTGACCGGTTTGCTCGTCGACAGCGACGAGCCAGGCCGTCTCCGGCAAGGTGATGATCTCCTGGAGCCCAACGCCGCCGAGCGGCGACCAGACGCCGTCGCCCCGAAGGGCGTGGTTGCAGAGATCGGCGACTTGCGCATTGAGGTCCCGGTCAGTGCCATCGTAATCCGATACCTCGATCCCGGGAATGGATGGGCGCGGGGTCGCAGCGGTCGGTATCGTGAAGCCGGCGAGTCGGGTATCGAGGACGAATCCCCTGGAGACTACCGAGTCATCGCCGACTGTTTCGGCCGGAAGCGAGATGTATTGGTCGGCAATACCGCAATCACGCAACAGCCGGTCGACCGCAGGGAGTAGCACATCGTAAGCGACATTCTCCTCGTCCGGGCGGGAAACATAAAAGACCATCCGCCCGTAGCGTGGGCCGACCGGCCGTGGTATCACCAAAGCAACACCGATCAACCGATCGTCCTTGGTGGCGATCAGAAAGGGGCCTTCACTCGACTGAGGACGGTCGAGTAGATCGAACCAGAAACGTCTGAGCGGTGAGCCTTCGGTCGCGAGACTGGCCAAGAATGACCGCACCCCTTCGCGGTGCCCATCGGCCATCATCTGGGCGGAGAACATGTCGAATCTAACCGGCGTTCGATGGGACAGGGATCGCCGTTGAGCGGTGCTGTCTTCCGCGCACCTGGCGCCAAGCGTCGAGGGCGGTTCCCCAGGATCCCATTGAGACAGGCCCCAGCTCCTCTGATTCGCGGAATCACGGGGCCCAAAGGATAGCCGCGACGACCTACAGCGATCATCGCGGCCACAATGGCTATCGGCGCGGGCGTCGATCGACGCCCGCGGACAGGCTGCTCTAAGCTGTGGCGGGCGATGTCCGGCAAATCATGCAGAAGAGGCAAGTAGCACTGGCCGGGGCACGGGCGTCGAGATCCTCGGCGGGTGCAGCCACAGAGCTCTCCGGGGCTAGGGGGGACGTCCTGCAGATGGTGCAGAAGAGGCAGGTGGCGCTTGCTGCCCCGCGGGCGTCGAGGTCTTCGGCGGGCGCAGCGACAAAGGCCTCCGGGGTTACGGGGGATGTCTTGCAGATGGTGCAGAAGAGGCAGGTGGCACTTGCTGCCCCGCGGGCGTCGAGATCTTCGACGGTCCCCGCCTCCGGCTCAGCGGGCGTCGACTTGCAGACGTAGCAGCAGGGCACGATACAAGCCGCGGCGGTGTCGGCATTGGCATCCAAATCCTCGATCGTCAAGGCGCTTGCGGGCGCCACAAGGTGGTGGTCCTGCAGAGTGGCTTGGGTCTCTCTCATGATGGTCTCCTTATGTCGCGATGCGGTTCGCTCACACTGGTTTCTCTCGACACGAAAGGGGTCGGGCCTCGCAGAATCACGACCCCTGATCCAAAGCCTCAGTCTGAACTGCCAGCGCTGAAGCGCTCTTTGCCTGCATTGACCTCTTCCGTGAGGCGTTCGGACATCTCCTCGGCGGTCAGGGTCTCGAGGGTGCCTCCGCGCGCGAAGTGCCATGCGAACACTCGCCCCAAGGCCCAGGTGACCGCCGCATTCAAGACCGGAAGGGTCGCGACGCCCAATACGGTGCCGACGACCGGTACGCCCTTGACGAGCGAGAATGCGGAATAACCGATGGTGGCACGAGGCAGAACCGACGACAGCATGGCGGCGACGGTCGACTTCACTGCCTGTTTCGAGAAGGGGATCCCATACAACTCGCACAGCTGGGACGCCATCCGCAATTGAATCGTGGTCGTCGCTGCGATGTCGAGTGATGGAACCGGGACGAGACCACTGACTGCCGCGTAGCCGGCGTGGCTCTGTATGATGTGACCGGCGCGCTTATCGCGCACCTCCGAGTCAGAGGGCTCGAGCGAATCAGAGGGCTCGAGGGCCGCTGACACCTCTCCCGCGGTGGCGTTCACATCCTTCCCCCATGCACTTTTTGGTATCGACAGGCTAAGCATGGCACGTAGATTCCCGACTGTAAAGGACAAGCAAATGCTGCAAGAATGAGGGGCAGCGAAATCATTGCAGTTCGAGTGCCGGCCACGGCTCGTTGGATCCATACCGAGGGCATCGAATGCGCGACCAACTCATGGATAGCTTTCTGGCCATCGCGCCACACTTCACCTTGCACCGGGAATCGTGCGAGAGCTTCCTGCTGTTTGCAGAGGACCGCAGCCTGCGTCTGCGCGGCGCCTTCTACGGCGAGCTGCTGGCGCTACTCGACGGGGGGCTGAAGGGACGAGAGATCTTGGCTCGTCTCGGGACGGCGGATGCGGCCGATGTTCTCGCCCGCCTCGTCGACGAAGGCCAAGTGGTGACGGTGCCCCGCTTCGGGGAGACCAGCCGTCAGGCCTTCTGGAGTGCGGGCGGCCGCGGCCCGCAGGAGACGGAGACCAGCTTGGCTCGCTTCGGCGTTGCGGTTCGCCCTCTGGGCTCAGGTGCGGCCACCGGCTCGACCGGGGCCGCGGCCATGCTTGCGACCCTGGTCGGCTCGGGGCTCGGTGTCCGGGGAGAAGAGACCGCGGACCTGGTTCTCCTTCTAGTCGATGATTATCTGGATCCGGCGCTGACCCGAGTGCTCGAGGAGATGGCCGACGATCGGTGTCTGTTGCCCGTCAAGCCGGCGGGGCGACGGGCCCTGATCGGACCCCTGCTCGGCGGTGGCCACGGCCGTTGCCCGGCGTGTCTGGTTCGCCGCTTGGCGGAACACCGTCCACACGACGCCTTGGTTGCAAGCACCGACCGCGCCCTGCGGCCCGCCAAGGCGTGGACGGCCGCCTCATTGGAGTTGGCGCGAGCGAGCGCGACGACCGAGATCGTCCGTCTGGCGCTTGGCGAGGATCCAGACGTGCTCCTGCATGTCCTCGCCCTCGATACAGGCACCGGCAGGCGCCAGATGCACCGTCATTGGCCCTTCCTCGATTGCCCTCGTTGCGCGACGGCACCTCGATCCGGCGATGCGGTCACCGCGGCACCGATTCGGCTGGACGCCGATCCGGCCGGGACGGTTGATACCGAGATCGGCGGTTGGCGCACCCTGACCGCGGAGCAGGCGCTGGAGCGTCTGGAGCCACTGGTCAGCAATCTCACGGGTATCATTGCGGACATCCAACCGGCGCGCGATTTCGATCAGGGTCTGTTCGTCTACACGGCCACTCAGGCCAATCCGACGGGTGTCGATCCACTGCGCAACCGGCGTGTGGGCACTCCCGGGGGCGCCAGCGGAAAGGGGATGACCCCGGCCCAGGCACGGGTCAGCTGTCTCGCCGAGGCAGTTGAACGTTACAGTGGGGGCTGGGTGGGCACCCAGCCACGTCGCTGTGCCCGGCTCGCGGACCTGGGAGCCGATGCCTGGCATCCCCACCGCCTGCTCAATTTCAGCGATCGCCAGTACGATGGGCGTGGGACACTGAACGCGCAGACCAGCTCGCTGCACCAGATCCCGGAGCGCTTCGACGAGGACGCCGAGATCGATTGGAGCCCGGTCTGGTCCCTGACCAATGCGGCCGTTCGCTGGTTGCCGACTCGCTACTGTTACTTCGATTATCGTGCCGATAGTGGGTCGGATGATCGTGCCTTCTGTTTCGCCGACTCCAACGGCTGCGCCTCGGGCGCCACGCTGGCGGAGGCGATCCTTCAGGGTCTGCTGGAAGTGGTCGAGCGCGATGCGGTCGCCATCTGGTGGTACAACCGGCTCCGACGTCCGGGCATCGCCTTGGAGGGGATCAATGATGCCTTCGTCGAGCGGATGCTGACAGCCTATGAGGGCATGAACCGCAACCTGCATTTGCTCGACCTCACGGCCGATACCGGCATTCCGGCGGCGGTCGCGGTCTCCTCGGACCGGGAATCGGGTGGCCGGGTGCTGATGGGTTTTGGTGCCCACGCCGATCCGCGCATCGCCGCCGAGCGCGCCCTGACCGAGCTCAATCAGATCCTCCTGCTCGAGGACCTGGTCGCCAAGACGGACGGCCGTGACGCCTTTGGCGACGAGCTGCGCCGTTGGCTCTTGAGCGCGACCTTGGAGAGCCAACCCTATCTCGCGCCGGCCGACGAGCCGCTGCGTCAGGTCGCCGATATGGCCCGGCTGGATGCCTCATCCATCGAGGGGGCGATCGCGAAGGCGCGCGATCGACTCGCCGCGCTCGGGCTTGAGTTGCTGGTGCTGAACTATGCCCGCTCCGACATGCCTTTGGCCTGCGTCAAGGTCGTCGTGCCCGGGATGCGTCACTTCTGGGCCCGACGGGGCCCGGGGCGTCTGTACGAGGTCCCTGTGACGCTCGGCTGGTTGGACCGGCCGCACGGCGAGCAGGAGTTGAATCCGATCAATTTCGTCTTCTAGTGGAGGCCTGCCATGCAAGACCCCATTGCTCAGGACGCCGATACCCTCTGTTTCGGTCTGCACCCAGATGTGACCGACCTGGTCGTCGCGGACCGACAGGCCGCCCTGCATCTGACTGGAGATCTACGATCATCGCTGGAATGGAACCTGGAGCAGACCGGCCTGTTGGTCCGCCGTCTGCGCACGGGTGGCCTCGCCCTTGACGACTGGCTCGACCAGGCCGCGAGCGCATCGGACGGCGGCGCCGAGGCGGGGGATATTCTCGCCTTTTTATTGCGGGGCCGGCTCCTGATCTGGTGGCACGGGACGCCCGACCGCCGTGAGCTGATCATCGAGCCGGTGCGGGGTAGCTTCGATCCGACGACGCCAGTGGATCCTGGCACGGACCTGACCTTGTCGGAGCTGGCAGTCGTCTCTCACGCCGACGGCGAGGTGGTCTTGAACGAGCCGCTGGCACCTGTCGTGTTGCGCATTCTTCCGTCCGCCCTGTCCCTGCTGCCGGCCATCCTGGCATGCGGTCGCGACCCAGACGACCCGGCTGTCCCGGTCCTTCCTCCGGCCGTGCGAGATACTCTGGCCCGGTGCGGTGTGCTGAGGCCACGCGATGCCGATGCCCCTTTCGCTGCCGCCTGGACCCCCTGGGAATGGTGGCTACACCATCAGCTGCGCGATGACGGCCATCTGCGCCGGGTGTTGGCCTCGTCGCGACGTGCCAAGGTGCCACGGGTCCTGGAGCGTCAAGTCGCGCCCCGCGAAACGGCGACTCCGCTGCCGCCCCGGGCCCAGGCTCAGGCCAAGGTCCCCTTCGACGTCGTCATGGAATCCCGGCGCTCGCTACGCGAGCCGACGGAGACGCCATTGACACGCGATCATCTGGGCTCCCTGCTTTGGAGCGTCGCTCGCTACCGCGACGATCGCCCAGCACCCGACCCCGCTCTCGCCTTCCGCAACATACCCCTTGCCGGGGCGCTCGGTGAGATCGAGTTCTATGTCGCCGTCCACCGTTGCGAGGGTCTGGAGCGCGGCTTCTACTTCTACGATGGCACGGACCATGTCCTCGGTTCGGTGGCGGAGCCGGGCGAGGCACTGGATGCCATGCTCAAGGATGTGGCCAAGCGGTTGTTCATCGGTGATGCCATCCCGGATGTCGTCGTCGTTCTCTCGACCCGACAGGCGCGTCTGTCCCAAAAATACTACGGGGGCGCCTACCGGCTGACTCTGATCCATGTCGGTATCGTCTACGAGGCGCTCTATCTGGCGGCCACCGAGCTCGGCCTCTCGCCCTGCGCAGTGGGTTTCGCCGATATCGGCCACTTCGCTCGCTTGACGGGGCGCCACCCCTTCGCCGAGACCTCCATCGGCGAGTTCGCCCTCAGCGGGCCGGTCGCCGGGTGAAGGCCATCATCACCATGAAGAGGATCAGGGGCGAGAACAGCAGGGCCAGGACGAAGGTCCCGAGAGCCCCGATCTGTGTGTTGCGCCCCAAATAGGCGAGGCCTAGCGAGGCCAGAAGGTAGATCAGCGCGAGCACATAGGGCAGCATGGTCGAATCCTCTTCTTCAACGATCCACCCGGGCCGGTCCCAGTCGGCGCAGATCGGTTCCGATCAGGGGCGGGTCGGACCTTCGGTCGGTGCCGTGTCCGGTGGGGGTGGCATGGGGCCTGCGGTCTGCGCCGATGCACCGCCGGACGTGGATCGATCCTGACTGCGCGGCAGCGCTCGGCGGCTAGGCGTGGGCAATGCGTCCTCCGGGTTCGAGCGTCGGTTCCGCAGTATCGCTGCGGGTCGGGCGCCGCGGCTGTTGACGTCCTCTTCGATCTCGGGAAACAGCCAGGGGAGGGTCGACCAATCGGGCAACTCGACCTGCTCCGCGGGCGGGACTGCCTTCAAGGCCGAGGGCCCGGCCGGCTGGCGAGTGATCTCGCTGCCGAGGATCAGGGGCATCTGATCCTTGCTGCCGCCGACGATGACGATCTTGGTGTTCGGCGACTTGGAGAGCTGGACCGTCGCTTCGATGCCGCGCCAGGTCAGGAGTGTATCGTTGAGGGCCTCGCTGACGATGGCGTAGAAGGTCTGGATGCCGATGGCCTCGATCCGCCGCCGCTCGGCCTCCTGCTTCTGGGCCAAGAGCCGAAACTCGTAGGAGGCGGCGAGCTGCTCCTGCGCCAGCTTCTGCTCGATGGCCTGAGTGACCTCTTCCGGGAGGATCACGGCGCGGATCAGCAGATCCACGAACTCCACGACGGAGGCGGCAGGGTGTGCGCGGGTCTTCTCCAGGATCTCGTCGCGCAGCCGGTCGTACTTGATGGAGTAGAGCTCATGCGAGTTGTACTGCGCCATGATCTCGCGCACGGACGCAACCGCCACGGGGTCGACCAGGCGCTCGCGGTAGGCCGGGCCGACCCTCTTCTGCAGTCTGCCCACGTCCTGGTAACTGGGGCGGTAGAGTAGGTTTCCCAGGATACTGATACTCATGCCCTCGGCCGACAGGGCGTGCAGCTCGAAGGGGAGTTGCTGGACTCGGACCTCGTAGATGTAGATGCGGTCCCAGGGCAGCTTCAGTGCGAAACCCTCCGGGAGGACCGTCTCGACGTCGGTGCCACCGAAGAGCAGGCTGTAGCGGACGCCGACCTCGCCTGGGAGGATGCGGACGAACACGAAGTTCCAGAGAAAGAGAATCAGGAGCCCCGCGGCCAGGAGGACACCGACCATCCAGGCGACGAGGCGCTCGGTGGGTGAAAACAGGGCAGGACGGTCTCTCTTGCGGCTCGTCACTCGGGGTCTCCTTCGACGCGGCTGTCTTGTACGACCTGGCCATCACGCAGTGTCACCACCCGATCCGCCCCGAACCGGCGCGGGTCGTCATGACTGACGACGATGAGCGTGCGTCCTTCTCCCTTCAACCGGGGCAGGATCTCGGTGTAAAAACGCTCTCGGAAATCGCGGTCCTGGTCTGCCGCCAATTCATCGAGGACCAGGATCGGACGCTCCTCCAGCACGGCGACGGCGAAGGCCAGGCGTTTGCGCTGGCCGGTCGAGAGTGCAGTGGTGCTGAAGGCCCCGTCCTCGAAGCGGACCTTGTGGCCGATGCCCAGCTCGCGCAGTAGCCGGTTGACGTCCGTTGCGGAGCGCTCAGGCAAACCATAGAGGCGGTCGAACAGATGGAAATCGGTGAAGACCGCCGAGAAGAGTGCCCGATAGGCGCTCGCCCGTGCGCTGCCGACTGGTTCTCCATCCCAGAGAATGGTACCGCCGTCCGGCGGGTAGAGGCGAGACAGGATTCTCAGCAGAGTCGACTTGCCGCTGCCGTTTCCGCCGACGAGAAAGAGTGTCTCGCCGCGCACGATCTCGAGCGAGATGGGGCCGACCGTGAAGAGGGGTGTGCCGCTCGGATCGCGGTAGCTGTAGGTCACCGCGCCGAGGAGGATCCGCTCGAAGGCGGCCGGGGCGGGCGCGGACTCGCGGCCGCTCTCGCAGCGCAGCAAGCTCTCTTCCATGGCCTCCAGCTCTTCCATGGCGAAGTCGGCGCGGGCGACGAGCGGGATCGTCTTGATGATGATCTCGACCATGGAGAGCAAGAACACGGCGACATAGAGTGATTCCACGACGATGTCGGGATCACCCACGTAGGGCGGCAGGACGAAGGCGATCGTCGCCAGCATGACATAGAAGAAGCCGTACGAAAGGGAGCCGCCGCGATTGATCCGCACGGCCGCCTCGACCCGGGCCCAGTGCAGTTCACGTGACGCGGGCGCGACGAAGTCTTGCTCCAGCTCCTGACCGCGTGGCCAGTGGAGTCGGACCTCTTTGAAGCCGCTCAGCAAGTGTCCGAACAGCTGCAGGAAGCCGGTCTCGGCCTTCGCCGCCTGCTGGAGCGCGGTCCGGGTGTGTTGCTGCGACAAAAGGAAAAAGAAAGCGCTCGCAGCGAGGATCACGGCAAGCGCTAGGAAGACGACCGGCGATAGCAGGAGTGTGTAGATGCCTCCCAGCACCAACGAGCCCAGCGCCGCATAGCCCGGCAGGACCGCCATCGCCGCCTCCGAGATGACGGCGGTATTGCGCGTGAGCGTATCGTAGACTCGAGTGCCCCCGATCTGCTCGAGTTCGCTGAGCTCGATGCGGCGGATGCGGTCGGCCAGACGCATCCGCAATCTGTGCAGCAGCGTCTCGACCGTATCGACCGACAAGCGGCTCCCGACGGCATAGCCACCGATGACGCCGGCGGCGGCCAACGCGAACCACAGCAAGAGGGAATGGTCCTCCCGGTAGGTCGCTGGGTTCTTGATGATGGCATTGATGACGGCGAGCACACCGACCGGGCTCAGGGTGGAGATGAACATGGCCACCAGAAGCCAGAGGCGTCGGCCGTCTGCGGCTTGCCATACTGTCAACGCGAATCTCACCCGAGACACTCCGCAGAAGCTGTCGTGGCGATGGCTATCCTCCGCCGTGCCCGCGCGATTGTGCGCGGCACTCGCCACTGCGGTCAACCAAGCGTCGCATGGAACAACCGTCGCCGGTCGTCCGAGATGCTATCTTGTCTCTGCCGATGCCTTGGTGCTCGAGGTCCGGCGACGGCCTCTGTTGGGGCTTGTCCGGGATCTCACGATTGGACGGAATATCTCCCGATGACGAGAAGGAATACCTGGTCTGGTTGGTGGGGCAGGACGAGTTTCGCTGGTATGAGCTGATTGGGGCGGTTTCGTCAGCGCGAGCTCGGTGAATCCGGGATCCTGAAGAACGGTGTCTTTGCTGGGCCCTGGCTCGACGTCAGTGCCTTTTTAGTGAGCGCTCGAGCGGCTGCCCCATGAGTCGATTGGCGCTACACTGCTCGTATCGACCTTCGGGTGCATCTGGAGAAGTGCCATGGCGTTGGCACGGGAAGACATTGAGTTTA
>JANQGF010000202.1 GCA_028277465.1 Chromatiaceae bacterium | reverse complement strand
GGCGATTCATCTGGTCCATCACGTCTTCCCGGGGCGCACCCAGGGGCGCGGTCAGGCACTCTACAACAGTCTCAGCTTCGGCGCGGGCGGGGCGGCAGGTAGTCTGATCGGTGGGCTCTTGTGGGCGCAATCCGGTCCACTCATGACCTTCGGTGTGGCGGCGGCGGTGGCGGCCGTCGGGCTGATCGTCTCCTGGCGCTGGGTGAACGGGGATTTGGAACGCGGCGAAACCCCGGTGTCTTGACGCGCGTTACGGGGTGGCCTCGACCGCCATGGTTGTGAAACCGCTCCTAGCGCAGTATGCGCACTTCTTGGATTGGATCATCCTCGGAGAAACCGATAATCATCGGAGCCGGTGCGGTTCAGGAGATTAAGAAATAAAGATTTTAAACCGCGTCTCCACTGAGGCTGAAGGAATCCTCACGACCGAGTACAGAGTGAAAACTACGCATCACACTCTGGACGCGGTTTAGGCCAAGAAGACCCGCTCCAACGCCCCGCGGCTGACATTCCCCTGTCGGTCCTCGGCCTCGATGTAATAGCGGACATCGCCCAGTCCGATCGGAAGTTCGGCGGTGAAGTACCGGGCCGTCTCATTTGCACCCGTCTGGCAGGGGTAGGGCCCCCGGTCGGTCATCGGCAGGGTCTGCACGCCCTGGGTGCTTTGCAGATGCAGTGTCACTCGGGCGAGACCCGAGAGGTCGAAGACGAAGGTGTGCACGCGGGCCTCGCGTGGGGCCTCCTCCAGGCATCCCTGACCCCATTGCTTGCCACCCGGGTTCTCGGGAGTGACCCAGGGCGGAAAGAGGGTGGGGCCGGTGCGATCGGCCGGGCTCCCGGCGAGCCGTGCGAGCTCGGGACCGGCGAGCGTCCAGGCCTGGTTCGCCGCATTGGTGACCTGCTGGTCCCAGCGGCTTTGGCCGGTCCAGTACCAGTAATCGCTAGCCTCGGCGGTGAGCAACAGCCGCACCATCTGGTCGAGCAGTGGATGCTCCGGCTGCGCGTCTTCCAGGCTGTGCACCGCGTTCTGCAGCGCCGTCAGCACGGCCCAGGAGTTGAGGTCGGGCGAGTAGGGCTCGCGGTAGCGACTGAACCACTTCATGAATTGCGGATCGCCGTTGTCGGCGCCGCTCCAGGAGCCGGGCTCCAGATGGATCGAACGGGCCGGATCGGGCGGGAAGCGTTGCAGATAGTCGGCGATTCCGATCAGCTCGAAGCGCGGGTCCTCCCGCAGCCACTCGATCATGCGGGCCGTGTTGTGCCGGTAATAGCTCTCCGCACCACCGCCGTGGTTGTCGCCGTCCGAATGCAGCAGGAAGAAGGGCGGATGCCTGGGATCGAAGCCCCCGTGGTCGAGCAGGTGCTGGAAGACTTGGCCGAGCACATCCGGATACTGGAGCGCACCAAAGCCCCCACGGGCGTCCTCGTTACCGATATAGCGCTCGGCCGGCACGCCGATGATGCGGTGCGTCACCCCATCCGGGCCGGTATAGGTCAAGTACTCCGGGCGCAGCAGGCTGGGGGCGATCTCCGAGCCGGTCCAGACATTGTGCAGCCGCAGCCAGTCCGCGACCGCCGGATTCACCTGGTCGGCCGGGTTGGGGGGCAGCATGCCCTCACTGGTTCCAGCGTAGGGATAGTCGCGACAGGCGCGATAGCGGTGGATGGAATCGTAGATCACTGCCTCGATTCCCGCCTCCTTCAAGGCTGGGATGATACGTGGGTGAAAGGCGGTTTCCGGTGGGAAACAGGCCTTGGAGGCCGGGACGCCAAAGGTCTTGGCGGTGATCTCACGGTGCATCTGGATCTGGCGCACGATATCGCGCGGCGGGATCAGGGGTAGCAGCGGGTGGAAGAAGGCGAAGGCGCTGAAATCCAGGCGCGGGTTGCCCATCGCCGTCTTCAGGCCGGCCACCCGCCGCAGCTCACTCGTCCAGTCTCGAAAGCGCCCGCCGCAGCGCCCCTCGGCGGCGCAGCGATCAAGCTGCTCGATCAGCGATCCGCTCCAGCTGCAAGTGAGCCCGGCATGCCGGAGCTCGGCCATTGCGTACTGTTCGATCGCGGCGGGCACGAAATCCCTGTAAGGGCCGCCCCGCGATCCGAAGATCTCCTCTTTCTCGCCATCCCAGTACTCCGGATCGGCCGCGTCGTAGTAGGGTTGGTGCATGTGCTTGTGGATGCCGAAATACAGCTTTGGCTGATCCCCAGTCGTCACCTTGCCGGTGGCTTGGATGACGGGTCTGGGGACGGCGCGTGTCAGCTCGAGTCGACGGAAGGTCTTGATCCAATCGTCCCCGCCGGCCTGCCGGATGTCGCTCGAGCGGCACCCCTCGATCTGCACCTGGACCTCGCCGGCATGGAGGCAGCCCGCGGGGATCTCGGCGCGATAGCCATGTGCGCTCTCCACATCGGTCGCGACCGGCTCGATCTGATCACCCTTGATGAGGTGCTCGCGACCCTGCTGGCGCAGGATGATCTGGGGGAAGGGAATCGCACCGTCGGCGATCAGCTCGAGGCTGAAAGCCGGGTTCTTGTTGTCGGGCGTGCAGGAGAGCCGCTCGGGGATGGAGATCCGCAGGAAACGCGAGAAAAGGGCGGTCATGCTGAGAGTATCGGGCCGGTTGAATGGAGGTGTGGCCATAGGCTAATGGGATTTGGGCCCGCCGTCTTGTCCGAGCGGTCCGTCGCGTCGGTGCCCAAGTGGCCGGGTCTGGGGTCGGTGCTCGATCTGCTCCGAGTCCTTTGGGTTGAAAGCGGGCGGTCCCCATCTCGGACCCGATGAGTGAGAAGGGACCGACCCATGCGAATTGCCTTCGATAACAGCTACGCGCGCTTGCCCGATCGTTTCTATGCGCGGCTGGCCCCCGAGCCAGTCGAGCGTCCTGGACTCGTGAAGCTCAACGCCTCATTGGCCTTGGAGCTCGGGCTCGATCTCGAGGCCTTGCGCTCGCCTGCGGGTGTGGCCGTGCTGGCGGGCAACCAGGTGCCCGAGGGTGCCGACCCGCTGGCCATGGCCTATGCGGGCCACCAATTCGGCTCCTTCGTGCCGCAGCTCGGCGATGGTCGGGCGATCCTCTTGGGCGAGATCCTGGACCCGGCGGGCGAGCGCTTCGACATCCAGCTCAAGGGCTCGGGCCGCACGCCCTTCTCGCGCATGGGCGACGGGCGGGCCTGGCTGGGACCGGTCTTGCGCGAATACATCCTCAGCGAGGCCATGCACGCACTCGGCATCCCGACGACGCGCGCACTTGCGGTGGTGACGACGGGCGAGCTGGTCTTGCGTGAAGAGGCGCTTCCGGGTGCGGTGCTGACCCGGGTGTCGCGAAGCCATGTGCGGATCGGGACCTTCGAGTACTTCGCCGCACGCCGGGACCTGGATGCGCTCCGGCGCCTGGCCGATTATGTCATCGCACGCCATTACCCGGAGGCCAAGGAAGCGGAGCGGCCCTACGGGGCGCTATTGGATGCCGTGGTCGCACGCCAGGCCGCACTGGTCGCCAAGTGGCTCTGCGTCGGCTTCATCCATGGTGTGATGAATACCGACAACATGTCGATCGCCGGGGAGACGATCGACTACGGCCCTTGTGCCTTCATGGACGCCTACGACCCCGGTCGGGTCTTCAGCTCGATCGACCGGACCGGGCGTTACGCCTTCGGCAATCAGCCGCGGGTCGCCCAATGGAACCTCGCCCGTCTCGCCCAGTCGCTGTTGCCTCTGGTCCATGAGGACCAGGAAAAGGCGGTCGCGGAGGCGCAAGCCGTGATCGACACCTTTGCCGGCCGCTTCGAGCGTGCCTATCTGGCTGGCCTCAGGGGTAAGTTGGGCCTCCTCGAGGTGCATGACGGAGATGCCGAGCTCGCCCATGCCTTTCTGCAGCTCATGGCCGAGGTCGGCGCCGACTTCACCAACAGTTTCCGCGCCTTGTGCGAGAGGGGCGAGGGGGCGGACGAGCGGATCTGGGTTCGGCTCGGCGGCGAGGGGGCCTTCGATGCCTGGATGGCGCGCTGGCGCGCGCGGCTTGCACGGGAAGCGGCGCGCCCGGATGCGCAGGTCGCCGAGATGCGCCGGTCCAATCCGGCGGTCATCCCGAGGAACCATCGTGTCGAGTCGGCGCTCGAGGCCGCGGTCGGCGGTGACCTTGCACCTTTCGAAGAGCTGACGCGCGTGTTGGCTGAGCCCTGGGCGGAACGGTCGGGGAGCGCGCTCTTCAGAGCGCCACCTGAGCCGCATGAAGTGGTGCAGCAGACCTTCTGCGGGACCTAGTACCAATGTCGCTTTGGTCAATGGATCCGCGGTAAAAAACTTTTCGGGTCAGTTGGTTGCGAACTCCGCGATCGAGCGATGGAAGATTGGTGCCCAGGGCGAGATTCCTCTCGGTCCTCGTTGGGGTCGGTCCGATCGCGATGCCAGAACTATACTTGCCGTCGGGTCGGATCAGGATCTCGGCCCGGGAATACGAGGTATCCGACCTGGCGAGGCGCCTTACCGTGGAACAGCACCCCAGCCGCTCGATTTGGTGGGAGCGGCGCCTCGCCGCGACGAGCCTGCAAACTGCTGCGGCTCTTGTTCCATGCTCCGGG
>JANQGF010000110.1 GCA_028277465.1 Chromatiaceae bacterium | reverse complement strand
ATGAGAATTGACAGAAATCGCCTTAACGGGCGCGCGCCCTTCCGTGATCGCTTCCGAGCTCCGTCAGCTTCTTCCAGGCATTCCTCAGGTACCAGGTGTCTACCGTATGGTGGATGCGGAGGGGACCGTCCTCTATGTCGGCAAGGCCAAGCGGCTTCGACGACGGGTCAGTAGCTATTTCAGCCGCTCCTTGAGTGCCCGGCTGCAACGCATGATGGAACAGGTCGCGGATATTGAGGTGACGATCGCCCGCACCGAGGCCGAGGCCCTGTTGCTCGAGAGCAACCTGATCAAGTCCCTGCGCCCGCGCTTCAACGTCTTGCTCCGCGATGACAAGAGCTACCCCTATATCTATCTGACCGTCCAGGACGAGTTTCCGCGGCTCGCCTTCTATCGGGGGCCGCGTAAGGGGCCGGGCAGATTCTTCGGACCCTACCCCAGCAGTTGGGCGGTTCGGGAGACCCTGCAGTTGCTGCAAAAGCTGTTTCCGGTGCGCCAGTGTGAAGATGGCTTCTTTCGGAACCGGTCGCGGCCCTGCCTCCAGTATCAGATCAAGCGTTGCAGTGGCCCCTGCGTTGGCCTCGTCAGCGCCGCAGACTATGCGCAGGACGTGGCACACACCATCAAGTTTCTCGAGGGTCGGGCCGAGGAGGTCGTGAACGACTTGGTCGCGGCCATGGAAACAGCGGCCGCCGCGCTGAACTACGAGCGCGCGGCGGTCCTGCGCGACCAGATCGCGACCCTGCGTCGGATCCAGCAGCGTCAGTATGTCAGCGGAGAGGGTGGCGACCTGGACATCATCGCCTGCGCCCAGGGATACGGTCTCAGTTCCGTGCAGGTCTTCTTCATCCGCGGTGGACGCAATCTCGGCAACAAGGGGTTCTTTCCACAGGCCCCGGACGGCACGGACGAGGCGACACTCATGGCCTCTTTTCTGGCGCAATACTACACGGACAAGCTGATTCCACCCGAGTTGATCGTGAGTGTTGCTCCCGAGGACGCGCAGTTGTTGGAAGATGCCTTTTCCGAGCGCGCCGGGCATCGGGTGCGGATACGCCCGAGCGTGCGCACGGAGCGCGCGCGCTGGCTGGAGATGGCGCGCGGCAACGCCGAGGTCGCCCTCAAGTCGCGGCTTGCCAGCCAGGCTGGCTATGTCCGCCGTCTGGCGGCCCTGCGCGAGGCACTCGACTTGGATGGACTTCCAGAACGGATGGAGTGCTTCGATGTCAGCCACACCCGGGGCGAGCACACGGTCGCCTCCTGCGTGGTATTCGATCTGGAGGGCCCGCGCAAGTCGGACTATCGGCGATTCAATATCGAGGGCATCACGCCGGGCGATGACTACGGGGCCATGCGTCAGGCACTCTCACGCAGATACACCCGTGTCAAAAGGGGCGAATACCCCCTACCGGACCTGCTCTTCATCGACGGCGGGCCCGGACAGCTGAGCGCCGCGAGCGATGCCTTGCAGGAGCTAGGGGTCGGGGGGGTGCAGCTGTTGGGGGTTTCGAAAGGGCCGGACAGGCGCCCGGGGACCGAGCAGATCTGGTTGTTGGGCCAGGAGTCGCCCGTTATACTGCCGGCCGATTCTCCGGCCATGCACCTGATCGAGCAGATACGCGACGAGGCCCATCGTTTTGCGATCACGGCTCATCGTCAGCGCCGCGCCAAGTCCAGGACCACCTCGGCGCTGGAGGGCATCAGTGGAGTGGGACCAAAGCGCCGACAGCGGCTCCTGCAGCATTTCGGCGGGCTGCGCGGTCTGGCGCTCGCCGGGGTCGAGGACATCGCCGGTGTGAATGGCATCAGTCGGCAGTTGGCCCAGCAAATCTACGATGCCTTTCATCATGAAGCCCCTGGACCCTGAGCCATGTGGAACCTCCCGAATCTTCTGACGATGCTCCGGATCCTGCTGATCCCCATCTTCGTCGTCGTCTTCTACATCGATGCGCCCTGGGCACCCTATGGCGCGGCCATCCTGTTCGGCGCTGCCGCCCTGACCGACTGGCTCGACGGTTTCCTGGCGCGACGCTGGAGTCAGACGTCACCGCTCGGGAGGTTCCTGGACCCGGTTGCGGACAAGCTCATGGTGGCGGTCGCCCTGGTGGTATTGCTGCAAGCGGATCCGCGCGTCCTGCTGGCGTTGCCCGTCATGGTGATCATCGGTCGGGAGATCACCGTGTCGGCGCTGCGTGAATGGATGGCCGAGATCGGTGCCCGCGCGGCGGTCGCCGTGTCCATGCTCGGCAAGATCAAGACCACGGTGCAGATGATCTCGATCGCGCTCTTGATCCTACGCGACTCGATGCTCGGACCCTGGGTCTATGATCTGGGCGTCGCCCTGGTCTATGTGGCGGCCGCCCTGACCTTGTGGTCCATGGTGCTGTATCTCTATGCTGCCTGGCCGAGCCTCTCGGGCAGGGCGCTCCCAAGCGCGGCTGACGAATCCCCCTGAGCACCCACCCCGCCATAACGGCGTTCATCCTCGTCAATCGTCGCTGGCGGTCTCGGGTTCAGCCCCGGTCTCTGACTCGGCGGGCGCGGCCTTGGGTTCGGGCAACTTGATCAACTGCTCAGCGAGCAGAATCTTCTCTTTTGCCTCGCCGTTGACCCATTTCCTCGCCTTATCTCTGACCGCATAACGGCCGGAGCCCTTCTTGAAGATGGTGTAATCGGTGGTCTTCTTGACTTGCTGCATCTCGATTCTCGTCTTCTGTTCTCTAACGATCATGGCTGCACGCCACCCGCGGAGGATGAAAGTGGCGCCTGGCTGACCGGCGGCGGCGTCACCTCCCCCATCCCTCTCCCCTAGAGAGAAGGCGAGTCGGAGCGCCTGCGGTGGATCAGGGCGAGGTTGAACCGGGGTTCAACCCTCGCTGTGGTGGCGACCCTCACCGTTCTCTTCGGCTGCACGGCCCGGATCACGCTCGATCTCGACGCGAAACTGGGCGACCAGCGCGGCGATCGCCGCCAGAGCCGCCAGCACGGGGACCAGAAGCGTCAAGAGAGCGGCAACCCCGGCACCTGCCGTGAGTGAGATATCGGCCACCGGCTTGCCGTTCGGTCGGCGCACGACGAGCCGACGGAGATTGCCCTGTCGGACGAGATCCTTGATCTTGTCGACCAGCGCCGCACCCGCGACGGTGATCTCCTCGGCCAAAGGGCGCCCTTTGTCGTCTCGCATGATGGTGGTGAGCTCCGCTTGAGGCAGGCCGGGTTTCCGGACTGAATTGCGGAGTCTAACCCGCTTCGAGCACGTCCGTCACCTGATGATGTGTGGCAACAAACGGCGACGGGCGTGCCCGAAGCGCCAGGGGCGGGATCCCGCCGCCTTCAGGCAGACCAGAGGGGCCCTTCCTCCATCGCCGCGATCTGCTCGCGCAGCTGCAGGATGTGATCCTGCCAATAGCGCTGGGTCCCGAACCAGGTGAAGGCGCTCGGGAAGGCGGGGTCCTCCCAGCGGCGAGCGAGCCAGGCGGCGTGATGGATGAGGCGCAGGGTGCGCAGCGCCTCGATCAAATGGAGCTCGCGCTGATCCAGGCTGCAGAAATCCTCGTAACCCGTCAGGACATCGGCGAGCTGACGGCTCATCTCGGCACGGTCGCCGGAGAGCAACATCCAGAGATCCTGTATGGCGGGCCCCATGCGCGCATCGTCGAAGTCGACGAAATGAGGCCCGGCGTCGGTCCAGAAAAGGTTGCCGAGATGACAGTCGCCATGAAGCCGGATGAGTTGGGTTGAACCGGCTCGCGTATAGCAGTCCTGCACGCCCTGCAAGGCCTGCTCGGTCACGCTGGTATAGGCGGGAAGCAGATCATGAGGAATCCAGTCATGATCGAGCAGATAGTCGCGCGGCTCGCTGCCGAAGGTCGTGCGATCGAGCACCGGACGATGCACGAAGGGCTTGCGGGTGCCCAGCGCATGAATGCGCCCCAGGAAGCGGCCGATCCACTCCAAGACGTTCGCGTCCTCCAACTCGGGCGTGCGGCCACCACGGGCAGGCGTCAAGGCGAAACGATAACCGCCGAACGCGTGCAGGGTGCGCCCCGCCACGACCCTGGGTGGGATGGCCGGTATCTCATGCTCGGCAAGCTCGAGGAGGAGATCGTGCTCTTCCAGGATGGCCGCGTCGCTCCAACGCCCGGGCCGGTAGAACTTGACGACGACGGGTGCGGACTCCTCGACGCCAACCCGATAGACGCGGTTCTCGTAACTGTTGAGGGCGAGCAGCCTCCCGTCGGTCCAAAGCCCGAGGCTCTCTACCGCATCCAACACGCGGTCGGGCGTGAGGTCGGCGTAGGGAGTCGCGTTCGGTTGCGGCATGAGCCGATTCTATACTGGAGCCATTTGCGCTGTCGCCAACTAGCTGATTTGAGTGGGCCCAGGAGACTGGTCGATTTTCGTTTACCCCAGTGGCGAGCGAA
>JANQGF010000107.1 GCA_028277465.1 Chromatiaceae bacterium | reverse complement strand
ACACCGTAGGTTGGGCAAAGCGGAGCGTGCCCAACAAGGGCGGCTCAAGTTGCACCACTTGTTTCTGAATCGTTCCTAAGGCGATTTCTGTCAATTCTCATACCACCTGGCATGAGAATTTCCGGCAATCGCCTAAGGAATCCTGGCGGACACGGGAGCGACGGGCTGCTCCGTCTCGGTGAGACGTAGGCGACCCTCTGGCAACGGAATGGGCTGGTTGGGGGCCTCCAAGTCCTCCTGGGTCGGTCGAGCCCGCAGGGGTCCCGGCTCTTCGGACGAGGGTGCGGCCGGCGGGTCTGGAAAGGCGATCCGGGTCTCGAGTACCGGGCCAGTGAACGCCTTGCGCAGACCCTCGTCGCGCCCGTAGATGTCTGGACGGAAGGAGACTCGACCCTGCTCGTCGGCACGGGCCGTGAGATAGTAGAGAAGCACTGGCAAGGATTGGTCCAGATTCACATAGCGGGTCCGGTTGCCGCGGACCACGCGTCGGATTCTGGCTTGGTCCCACGTCGGCCGATCGAGCACCAGCTCGGCCAGCTGGAAGGGATTCTGGACCCGCACGCAGCCATGACTGAGCGCCCGTCTCGAGCGCCGAAACAGGCCCTTACTCGGGGTGTCGTGCAGGTATACGGCATGGCGGTTTGGAAACATGAACTTGACACGTCCGAGTGCATTGGCTGGTCCAGGTTTCTGAACCACCCGGTAGCGTTTGTAATTGCTCGCGTCTCCGCCGTTGAGCTTGCGGCCAGTCCGCCGATCGACCAGGGTGTAATGCGCCGAGACCCGGCCCATCTTCTTCTGGATGGAGAGCGGCACGGACCAGGTCGGATTGAAGACCAAATGCTCCAAGCGATCTCGAAACATGGGCGTCTGCGCGTCTCGCTTGCCCACGATCACCCGACTGCTCCAGCGGATCTCCCCGGCCCGGACCAGATGAACCCGGTAATCCGCGATGTCGACGAACAAATAGTCTGGGGGCAGATCATGGTAGAGCCACCGCATACGCTCGAGATTGATGCGGATCTGCTCCAGCTTCTCCGGCTCGAAGGGCCGATTCAGGGCCGCCAGCGTGGCCGGACCCACAATGCCATCCGGGGATAGACCCAGACGGCGTTGAAAGGCGACGACCTCCGACCGCAGACCCTCGTCGAAGAGCTCGAGGTCACCGGACCAGTGATCCGCATCAACGCCAACCCACTGCAGACGTTCCCGCACCAAGGCGACACGAGGCCCGCGGCTACCGATGGCGAGATTGGCACCGGACGGCAGCGGGGTGAGATCCTTCAGACGCGCCATGCCGGCATAATCCCCGAGCGCGCGCCTGAGATCCTCATACCAGAAGGGAGGTTCGAACCGCGCGGCCAGGTAGCCCCGAACGTCCTCCGCATCGAGCGCCCCCTGCATATCGGCGAGGATCTGCCCGGCGGGAACCGGCGCGCGATCATTCCACTTGGGATCCACTGCCACGGGATCCAGCTTACCGAATCGGGTGTGGTGGACATACCGCAAGAGGGCATCGCTCAGCTTGATATCGGCACCGATCCGCGCCGCTTCCGGCAGATCCGCAAGCGACTGCCGCGAGATCAGAGCGCGCAGGACACCGGCATGAAAGTCCTCGGGGGCGAAACCATCGCGATGGCTGTCCTCGAGCACCTCTAGAAAGGCGCGAAGCCGCACCGGGTCGGTCCAGACGACCTCGTTGCCTCGCTGGTGGTAGAAATCGGCAAGCAGGCGGCCGGACAGCAGTGGAACGCCATCCACCATTGCGCTGTCGGCATCCCGAAGTGACTCCAGCGTGTTCTCCAGGAGGGAAACAGGGTGCGCCAGCGTCGGCGCGAGGACGAACAAGAGCAAGAGGGATCTCAAATCGACAGCGGATCTCATCGTCGGTCCTCATGGGGGATCACCAAGGTCGGTCAGACCTCCCCGATCAGTTGCACCCGCCCCTGCTCGTCGACCGTCTCCAGACGCACGGTAAAGCCCCAAAGACGCCGGACATGGCGCAACATCTCGTCCGCCGAGTCACCGAGCGGCCGCCGATTGTGACAGTAATGACGCAAGGTCATGGAGCGGTCGCCCCGGCGATCGACGTTGAAGACCTGGATGTTCGGCTCGCGAGTGCCGAGATTGTATTGCTCGGCGAGCGCCTGGCGCAGTACCCGATAGCCTTGCTCTTCGTGGATGGCGGTCACCTCCAGGTGTTCTTCGCGATCGTCATCGGAGACGACGAAGAACCGGAAATCGCGCATCAGTGTCGGTGACAGATACTGGGCGATGAAGCTTTCATCCTTGAAATTGCGCATGGCGAAGTCCAAGACCTGTCGCCAGTCCCCGCCAGCGAAATCCGGAAACCAATAGCGGTCCTCGTCGGTGGGTTGTTCGCAGATCCGCCGAATGTCGCGCATCATGGCGAACCCCAGGGCATAAGGATTGATGCCACTGTAATAGGGAGCATCGAAGGGAGGTTGAAAGACGACCCCCGTATGCGACTGCAGGAACTCCATCATGAAGCCGTCGCCAACGAGACCCTCGTCATACAAATGATTCATGAGGGTGTAGTGCCAAAAGGTCGCCCAACCCTCGTTCATGACCTGAGTCTGGCGCTGCGGATAGAAGTACTGGCCAACCTTGCGGACGATACGCAGGACCTCACGCTGCCAAGGCTCGAGCAGCGGGGCGTTCTTCTCGATGAAGTAGAGCAGATTCTCTTGCGGCTCCTCCGGCCAGCGTGGCTCCTGCTGGGCGACCTCGGCATCGTCGGTGCTCGGAATGGTCCGCCACAGGTCGTTGATCTGGAGCTGGAGATAGTTCTCACGCTCGCGCTGACGTCGCTTCTCTTCCGTCATGCTGAGCGGGGCCGGACGCTTATAGCGGTCGACCCCATGGTTCATGAGTGCATGGCAGGAATCGAGCAGGAGCTCCACCTCCTCTTGACCATAGCGTTCTTCGCAGTGGGCGATGTACTTTCGCGCGAAGACCAGATAGTCGATGATGGCATCGGCGCTGGTCCAGGTCCGGAAGAGATAATTTCCCTTGAAGAAGCTATTGTGTCCATAACAGGCGTGGGCGATCACCAGTGCCTGCATCGGCAGGGTATTCTCTTCCATCAAGTAGGCGATGCAGGGGTCGGAATTGATGACGATCTCATAGGCCAACCCCATTTGACCCCGCCGATAGGTCTGCTCGGTCATGACGAACTGCTTGCCGAACGACCAATGATGATAGTTGATCGGAAGCCCCACCGACGAGTAGGCATCGATCATCTGCTCCGAGCTGATGACCTCGATCTGATTAGCGTAGGTATCCAGACCATAGACATTCTGGGCCAGGTTGGCGATCTCTCGATCGAACCGCTCGATCAAGGCAAAAGACCACTCCGAAGAGTCCGAGATACGACGTTGCGTCATGCCTCCTGCCTCTTGAACAGCTCTCTGAACACCGGAAAGATATCCTCCTCCCCGTCGATCGCCTGCATGGCGAAATGGCCATGCGCCTCCATCACCTCCTGATAGGCATACCAGAGGCTCTGATGCTGGCGCGGTGTGATCTCGACATAGGCGAAATAACGCATGAGGGGCATGAGCTTGTCGATCAGGATATCCCGGCAGACATTGGAATCCGAGTCCCAGTTGTCGCCATCCGACGCCTGCGCGGCATAGATATTCCAAACGCTGGAGTCATAACGCTCGCGCAACACCTCGTAGGCCAGGTTCAGGGCGCTGGAGACGACGGTGCCGCCCGTTTCCCTCGAATAGAAGAACTCCTGCTCGTCCACTTCCTGCGCAATGGTGTGATGACGGATGAACACCACGTCGATCTTGTCATAATTTCGCTTCAGGAAGAGATACAGCAGAATGAAGAAACGCTTGGCGAGATTCTTCCGCACCTGGTCCATCGAGCCCGAGACGTCCATGATGCAGACCATGACCGCCTTGCTCGTGGGCTCTGGCTGCTTGACGAAACTCTGGTAACGGAGATCGAAGGTATCGATGAACGGCAGCGCCGCGATCCGGGTCTTGAGTCGATCGATCTCCTCGCGCAGCTCCAGGAGCCGTGCGCTGGACTCTTCCACTCCGTCGGCCAACAACCCCTCGATCTCGGCCTCCAACTCACGGATGCGGACGCGCCAGGGCGCACCGAGCGCCGTGCGACGCGCGATCGCACCCTTGAGGGAACGCACCACATCGATATTGGATGGCGCACCATCGGTCACATAGCCGGCACGGACCGTCTTGAACTCGGTCGTCCCCATCAATTGGTTGCGGACCAGGTTCGGGAGCTCGAGATCATCGAAGAGCAGATCCATGAACTCCTCGCGTGACAACTCGAATACGAAGTCGTCTTCACCTCGCCCCCCTTTGCCCGCCTTCCCTTGTCCCGAGCCCTCCGCACCCTCCTCCGGCCGGCGGATTCGGTCGCCTGGCAGGAACTCCTTGTTACCAGGGTGCACCATCTCGCGGGAGCCACCCTTGCCGTGCCGAAACTGCGGCTCGGAGATATCGCGCGAGGGGATGCCGACCTGCTCGCCAGAATCGATATCGGTAATGCTGCGCTTGTTGACCGCGTCTGCCACGGCACGCTTGAGCTGGGTCTTGTAGCGCTTCAGAAAGCGTTGGCGATTGACCGTGCTCTTGTTCTTGCCGTTTAGGCGCCGGTCGATGAAATGTGACATAAACCCTGAGTTCTCTGCCTCGCGGCCGTTGGTTTGAAAGCGTTTCAGCCCAGCTCAGAACGATCGATTGGAGGCCAGGCAACCGCAGTCGAGGCGGAAGGCTTGCCGCTCACCCTGCCGATCATTGGGACTTCCTGACTCGGAGATACCATTCCGAAAGCAGCCGAACCTGCTTGGGCGTATAACCCTTAGCGGTCATGCGATCGACGAATTGATCATGCTTCTTCTGTTCATCGGCCGATGCCTTGGCATTGAAGGAGATGACCGGCAAGAGATCCTCGGTATTGGAGAACATCTTCTTCTCGATCACCACTCGCAGCTTCTCGTAGCTGGTCCACTTGGGGTTCGCGCCCGCATTGTTGGCTCGGGCACGTAGCACGAAATTGACGATCTCGTTGCGGAAATCCTTTGGATTGGAGATACCCGCCGGCTTCTCGATCTTCTCCAGCTCGTCATTCAGCGCGCTGCGGTTCATCATCTCACCCGTATCCGGATCCCGGTACTCCTGGTCCTGAATCCAGTAGTCGGCATAGGTCACGTAGCGGTCGAAGATGTTCTGACCGTACTCGGCGTAGGACTCCAGATAAGCGGTCTGCAACTCCTTGCCGATGAACTCGGCATAACGGGGCGCCAGATACTGCTTCAGGTAGCTCAGGAAACGCTCCTGGGTCTCGGGAGGCAGATGCTCGCGAGCAATCTGGCGCTCCAAGACGTAGAGGAGATGGACCGGGTTCGCGGCCACCTCGGCATGATCGAAGTTGAAGACCTGCGACAAGATCTTGAAGGCAAACCGCGTCGAGATGCCAGACATGCCCTCGTCGACGCCGGCATAGTCGTGATACTCCTGCACCGACTTGGCCTTGGGATCCGTGTCCTTCAGGTTCTCGCCATTGTAGACCCGCATCTTGGAGAAGATACTGGAGTTCTCCGGCTCCTTCAGACGCGTCAGGACCGAGAACTGGGCCATCATGTCCAATGTACCGGGCGCACAGGGCGCCTCGGAGAGCGAGCTATTGCGCAGGAGCTTCTCGTAGATCTGCACCTCCTCACTGACCCGCAGACAATAAGGCACCTTGACGATGAAGACACGATCCAGGAAGGCCTCGTTGTTCTTGTTGTTGCGGAAGCTCTGCCACTCCGACTCGTTGGAATGGGCCAAGATGATCCCCTGGTAGGGCAGCGCCGAAAGACCCTCGGTCCCGTTGTAATTCCCTTCCTGGGTCGCGGTCAACAAGGGATGCAGCACCTTGATCGGCGCCTTGAACATCTCGACGAATTCCATCAGGCCCTGATTGGCCCGGCACAGGGCACCCGAGTAGCTGTAGGCATCCGCGTCATGCTGAGCGAAGCGCTCCAACTGCCGGATGTCGACCTTGCCGACCAGCGAGGAGATGTCCTGATTGTTCTCGTCGCCCGGCTCCGTCTTGGCGATGGCGATCTGCTCCAGGATCGAGGGATAGAGCTTGACGACCTTGAAACGTGTGATATCGCCATTGTATTCCTGCAGCCGCTTCACCGCCCAAGGCGACATGATGGTCCGCAGATACCGAGAGGGGATGCCATAGTCTTCCTCGAGGATGGCGCCATCTTCCTCCGGCGAGAAGAGACCGAGGGGCGACTCGAATACGGGCGAATCATAGATTGCGTAAAAGGGACGCTCCTGCATCAGCTCCTTGAGCTTCTCCGCCAACGACGACTTGCCCCCACCCACGGGCCCGAGCAGATACAGGATCTGTTTCTTCTCCTCCAGGCCTTGCGAGGCATGTTTCAAGTAAGAGACCAGATGCTCGATCGACTCCTCCATCCCGTAGAACTCGGAGAAGGCCGGATAACGACGCAGCATCTTGTTCTGGAAGATGCGACTCAAACGTGGATCCGCGCGGGTATCGACCATTTCCGGATCCCCGATCGCCATCAGCAGACGCTCCGCGGGGCCGGCATAGACGGTGGGATCCGCCTTGCAGAGCTCTAAGTACTCATTTAGGCTCAAGACCTCCTCGCGGGAGGCTTCATAACGTGCCCGATAGCGTTCGAAGATCGACATTGACGTTACCTCACTCGGAAGCTGACGTTGCTCCCCCCCGACCCCGGCGTCGACGGTATCGCTCGCGACGATTGCTCGGGGCGAGGAGGATGAAAGACAAGGCTTATACGTGCCAAGCGCAAGAATCGCGCCGCGGCGATCCAGCTCGGTGACGCAACCTGACCACCAGTGTCAACGCGCACGAGCTCCGGGAAGAAAATCGCGCGACACGTCAAACCTAATCCGCACCGATTTCATGCGTCAAGCAACGGATCGCGCCCAGTTGCCGACTGCTCGCCTGGTTGGATTGGCGCGTTGCAACTTTAAGAATGTAGAGCCCCTTTCGTCGAACTGGTTCAGCCCCTGGGGCCCACTGGAGCACTTCGTTGACGGAACCCCTGTCGCGCCGCCGCTACTCTTTTCGAAGACTAATTATAGAGGTGGGGCTGAACACTGCGCGCTCCAAGGATCCGGCACCAGGGTAGCGCAGGCGACGCCCTCATGGGGCGCGCCCAGACGAGCGGTGATCGGCGATCCCCGCAACCCCTGAGGCCACCAGGACGATCGACCCGAACCATTGGGTCAGCGGCCTATCCGATCGACGATCGGCAGAGTCGGAGGTGTCGATACCCTGCCCGGCAAACCGGTTGGTCAAGCATCACGATAGCGCATGAAATGCTCCAGGAGGGCCCGCGTCGAGGCGTCGTGCGCGGCCTTGATGCGACCCCGCTGCAACTCCTCCAGGATGACGTTCGCAAGCTGCTTGCCGAGCTCGACGCCCCACTGGTCAAACGAATTGATCCCCCAGAGCACGCCCTGCGTGAAGATCCGGTGCTCGTAGAGTGCGATCAAGACACCCAGGGTCCGCGGGGTCAATCGCTCCATCAGGATGCTGTTGGTCGGCCGATTTCCCGGAAAGGTACGATGGTGCGCCAGCAGCCGCGCCCGCTCCTCCGGGAGACCGGCGGCGAGCATTTCGGCCAGCGCCTCATCGAAGGTGCGCCCCCGCATCAGCGCCTCGGTCTGGGCGAAGAAGTTGGCCATCAGCTTGAGGTGATGGTCACCCAACTCGTTATGGCTGTGGATGGCGCCGATGAAGTCGGCCGGGATCAACTGGGTGCCCTGGTGGATGAGCTGATAGAAGGCATGTTGACCGTCGGTGCCCGGCTCGCCCCAGACGACAGGCCCCGTGGTGTAATCCACGGCCAAGCCCTCGTGGGTCACGCGCTTGCCATTGCTCTCCATGTCGCCCTGCTGCAGATAGGCAGGTAGGAAGCGTAGCGACTCGTCGTATGGCAGGACCGCGTGGGTGCGCGCCTGGGCGAAGTTGGCGTACCACATCCCGATCAAGGCCAGGATGGCTGGCATGTTGTCGGGCAGCTCGGCGGTACGGAAATGCTCGTCCATGCTGTGAGCGCCTTCGAGGAGCTCGACGAAGCGCTCGAACCCGATGGCAATCGCGATCGGAAGTCCGATCGCCGACCAGAGTGAATAACGCCCACCGACCCAATCCCAGAAGCCGAACATGTTGGCCGTATCAATACCGAAAGCGGTCACCTGCTCTGCATTGGTCGAGACCGCAACGAAGTGCCTGGCCACCGCCGCCGGCTCCTTGAGTGCGGCGAGCAGCCAGTCCCGCGCGCTTGCCGCATTGGTCATGGTCTCCTGAGTGGTGAAGGTCTTAGAGGCAACGATGAAGAGCGTGGTCTCCGGATCCAGACGCCGCAAGGTCTCGACCAAATGCGTGCCATCCACGTTGGAGACGAAATGCACCCGCAAGTCCTCGCGCTGATAGGGTGCCAGCGCAGCGCAGACCATCTTGGGGCCCAGATTGGATCCGCCGATCCCGATGTTGACCACATCCGTGATGCGCCGACCGGTCTGACCCGTCCAGTCGCCGGAGCGGACCCGACCGACGAATTGTTCCATCCGTGTCAGCACGCCGTTGATCAGCGGCATCACATCCTCGCCTTCGACCCGGATCGGTCGGTTGGAGCGATTACGCAGCGCCACGTGCAACACGGCTCGGTGCTCGGTGTGGTTGATCCGGTCACCCGCGAACATGCGCCGGATCCAGCCCTGGAGGTCCACCGCCTCGGCGAGCTCGAAGAGCAGCCCGAGCGTCTCCCGGGTCACGAGATTCTTGGCGTAGTCGAGATAGAGCCCGGCCACCGTCAACTGCATGGCCTGGGCACGCCCCGGATCGGCGGCGAACAGGTCCTGCATGCGCGCCTCCTTGATCTCATCCCAGTGCCTTTGCAGCGCCTGCCATTGAGGGGTCTGGGTCACGAGCGACATGATGGTTGGCCTCCTGAGGAACTGAGCCTGGAAAAGGGACGCTTGGCGCGCGCGCATTGGACCACGCCGACGACCATGTGGCTAGGCCTCATTGATCGAGCCCATTGCGCCAATCCTGATCCTCGCGATCGAATAAGCGGTTGGCCTCGGGCGGCCCCCAGGACCCCGCGGGATAAGGCGGTATGAAGTCGCGCTCGGTGGCCCAGAGCTTCAAGATCGGATCGACCACCCGCCAGGCCCAGTCGACCTCGTCATAGCGCAGAAAGTGCGTGTGTTCGCCCGCGATCACATCCAGGATCAGGGCCTCGTAGGCATCGATCTGCTCGGGCGGCAGCATGCAACTGCTGGCGTCCAAACGCTCGGTCTGGGCGCGCATCTCCAAACCTGGCTCTTTCACCTGGATCTCCAGACGCATGCACTCGTTCGGCTGAATATTGAGCAAGAGCCAATTGGGCTTCAGCTGCTCGATGGCCGTGGACTGAAACAATTGCTGCGGTGGATGCTTGAAGCGAATGGCGATCAGCGAATTGGTGCGTCCGAGCCGCTTACCCGTGCGCAAATAGAAGGGCACGTTTCGCCAGCGCCAGTTGTCGATATAGAGCTTGAGGGCGGCATAGGTCTCGGTGGTGCTGTCGTGTGCGACCCCGGACTCGCCGCGATAACCAGACAGCTTGGTGTCGTCGACCCGGCCCGGGCCGTACTGAGCACGGAAGGCATGGGCGTGGACCGCCTCGCGCGGGATGGGCCGGATGGAACGCAGCACCTTGACCTTCTCATCGCGCAGTGCCTCGGCATCCAGGCTCGGCGGGGGCTCCATGGCAACCAGGGTGAGCATTTGCAGCAGGTGACTCTGGATCATGTCACGCAAGGCGCCGACGCCATCATAGAATCCCGCGCGCTCCTCGATGCCGCGCGACTCTGCGTGGGAGATCTGGACGTGATCGATGTAATTGCGATTCCAAAGTGGCTCGAGCAGCAGGTTGGCGAAACGGAAGACCAGGATATTCTGCACCGTGCTCTTGCCCAGATAATGGTCGATGCGAAAGATCTGATCTTCCGTGAACCAACGGTGGAGCCTTTGATCCAGAAGACTGGCGCTCTCCAGATCGAAGCCGAACGGCTTTTCCACCACCAGCCGCGACCAACCCACATCCTGGGCGTGCAGACCATGGGCGGCGAGCTGGTCGACGATCGGGCCGTAGTGCCGCGGGGCCACCGCCAGATAGGACATGAGGTTCTCCGGTAGCCCCTCCTCGGCACGCAACCGCTCGGCGAGCCGCCGATAGCCCTCGGGTTGCTCGAGATCGCCCTCGACGAAGGCGAGCCGGGCCAAGAGGCGCGCCAAGACCCCCTCGTCCAGCCTCCCTGGCAGCCGCTCGGCGAGCGTCGAGCGGACCTGATCACGCCACTCATCGTCCGACCAGGCCCGCCGCCCGAAACCGAGGATGCGACTGGCGGGATTCAGGCGCTCCGCCGCGTCGATGTGATACAAGGCCGGCAGAAGCTTGTGGCTCGCCAGATTGCCAGTGGATCCGAAGATGAGCAGGGTGCAGGGATCCGACATGGGTGTCTTGCCTCGATCTGGGTGAAATGTGCTAACGTGAAGTCTGTCATAAAGTTGCCCAGCCGTGCGTTGCCCGCGAGCGAGCGCACCCGCCCGGATCATTAGAGACCAGCCATGGAGCAGTCACTCAAGCCTTCCTCTCAAACGGCCACGGAGCAAGGCCATTTGCGCGTACTCACAGCCAGCAGCGAGGCGCATCCCCTGATCAAGACCGGCGGGCTCGCCGACGTGGCTGCCAGCCTGCCTGCGGCACTGCGTCAGCTCGGCCATGACGCGCGCCTCATCATCCCCGCCTACCCCCGAGCAACCAGGTTGCTGCGCGAACCCAAGCGACTCTGCGAATTCAAGGTACCGGGCTGCCGCGCCAATATCGGCATCATCGAGGGTCTACACCCCGACCATGAGCTCCCCGTCTATCTGGTCGACGCACCCGAGTATTTCTGCCGTGAAGGCAACCCCTATACGGATCTCAGCGGACGCGACTGGGGCGACAACGCCGAGCGTTTCCTGCTTTTCTGCCGCGTCATCGCCCTGATCGCCAAGGGACTGCCGGCGATCGGGTGGCGACCCGAGGTCCTGCACGGCAATGACTGGCAGACCGGACTGGCCCCCGCGTTGCTGCAAGAGGTGCCCGAACGTCCTGCCAGCGTCTTCACCATCCACAACCTCGCCTATCAGGGCCTGTTCGACCGCGCGACCTTCGACCGCATCGGACTCCCGCCCTCGCTCTGGAGCCTTTCGGGATTGGAGTTTCATCAACGCCTGTCGTTCATCAAAGGCGGCATCGTCTTTTCCGATCGGGTCAACACCGTGAGCCCCAATTACGCCACGGAGGTCCGTACCCCGCCCTTTGGTTGCGGACTCGACGGGCTCCTACGCCAGATCGGCGATCGCTTCAGCGGCATACTCAACGGGATCGACTATCATCTTTGGGATCCCGCAACCGACGCCATGCTCCTGCAAACCTATGACCGGGAGCGGTTCGGACTCAAGGCAGAGAACAAGCTGGAACTCCAACGCGAGTTCGGCCTGCCGCGTACTGAGGACGCCTTCGTGCTCGGTTACATCGGGCGCTTGGTGGAGCAGAAGGGTGTCGACCTGATCCTGTCGATCCTGCCCGAGCTGCTGCAGGACCCCAGGATTCAGCTCATCCTGGTGGCGGCCGGCGAGCGCCGCACCGAAGAGGCGCTACTCGACATCGCCAATCGATGTCCCCGACAGGTCGGCGTCTTCATCGGCTACGACGAGGTCAAGGCCCATCGTGTCGAGGCCGGTTGCGACGGCTTTTTGATGCCCTCGCGCTTCGAGCCCTGCGGACTGAACCAGATCTACAGTCTGCGCTACGGAACGCCGCCCATCGTGCACCGCACCGGAGGACTCGCCGACACGGTAGAACACTGTACGCCTCAGTCACTCGCCGACGGGACCGCCACCGGTTTTCTGTTCGACGAGCCGCGCCCGGAAGCGCTCCTGGATGCCATCCACCAAGCCTTGAGGCTCTACCGAGAAGACCCCGACGGATGGCGGCGGCTTGCGACCACAGGGATGTCCCTTGATCTGAGTTGGGAGGCCAGCGCCCGCCAGTACCTGCGCCTCTATTCCGAGGCCATCGGCGAGCGCCAGCAACAGACCGACATGGCCCTCGCCTAAACCGCGCCTAACGCGGTATGCGAAGTTTCTTGATTGGGTCGGCCTTGGCAGCCACGACAAGCATCGGCGCTGTCGCGGTTTAAGAGATTGCGGTCAGGCCGCTTGAGCAGGAATGGCGTCACCGGTGCGAACGACCTGGTTGTGCTCGTTGAGATAGACGAGGGTCGGCCTGAAGACCTCGGCCTCGGCTTGAGTCATGGCGGCATAGGCGCAGATGATGACCCGATCGCCGGGTGACGCCTTGTGCGCTGCGGCCCCATTGACCGAAATCACCCGGGAGCCGGCATCGGCGCGGATCGCATAGGTCGTCAAACGCTCGCCGTTGGTCACATTGTAGATTTGTATCTGCTCGTATTCACGGATGCCGGACAATCCCAGGAGCTCCTCGTCGATCGCGCAGGAACCCTCATAGTCCACTTCCGCATGTGTCACGCAAGCACGATGAAGCTTGCACTTAAGCAAAGTCAAATGCATCGATTGAATCCTCTCAAAGACCGGTCGGACCCAACCTTCATCGATCTCGATGAAGGCGACCTGGTGTCATTTGGCAGCTAGTCTAACTCAGCCTTTGCTGCAACGCAGCACCCTGAGGTTATCGATCAGCCGCGCCCGACCGAGGTGGGCAGCAGCCAGCACCACCAGATCGCAATCGCCCGGGGCGACTGGCCCGAGGTCGCTGGCCCTGCGGACACTGACATAATCCGGACGTAAACCCGCTTCCCGAAGCACCGCCGACGCGGCACCTTCCACCTCATCGACGGCACCGCCTTCGCGCAGCGCGTCCCCCGCCAAGGTCAACGCCCGATAGAGTGCCGGTGCGCGTCTGCGCTCCTGCGAAGACAGATAGCCATTGCGAGAGCTCATCGCCAACCCATCTGGCTCCCGAACGGTCGGCGCACCAAGGATCTCGACCGGTATCGCCAGATCCTCGACCATTCGCCGGATCACCAGGAGCTGCTGAAAGTCCTTCTCGCCGAACACGGCCACATCCGGGCGAACCATGTTCAGCAACTTGCAGACGACGGTCGCCACGCCGACGAAATGGCCAGGCCGACTGGCGCCGCACAGGATGTCCGAAAGCCGAGGCACCTCGACCCGGGTCTGGTCCTCCTGGCCACGCGGATAAAGCGCATCGATGGCCGGCGCGAACAAGAGATCGTACCCCTCCCGAGCAAGCAGGCGCTCATCCTCCTCGAGTGTCCGCGGATAGGCGCCCAAGTCCTCGCCGGGACCGAACTGAAGCGGGTTGACGAAGATCGTGGCGACCACGCGCTCGGCGTGGGCCCTCGCCTCGCGCACCAGTGTCAGATGCCCTTCGTGGAGATTGCCCATGGTCGGCACCAAGGCCAGCCGCTCGCCCGCGGCCCGCCACCCATCCACCCTGGCATGCAGGGCACCACACAACTCGATACGTTCCATTCTCCTGTCCAACCGCGCGGGCAGAGGTCTGACGCTCGGTCTCACCGGCTCAATAGGGAGTCTCAGCCGCCGCTGGGAAGTCGCCACGGCGGACGGCATCGGCGTAGGCCGTAACCGCCTCGAGGATGGAGCCACGCCCGGCCAAGAAATCACGACTGAAACCCGGCGCGCGACCGGGATCGATACCGAGCATGTCGTGGAGCACCAGCACCTGCCCATCGCAGCCCGCCCCTGCCCCAATACCGATCACGGGTATCGTGAGCGTCCGGCTGATCTCGGTGGCCAGCGCCTCGGGGACACACTCCAGCACCAAGAGACTCGCGCCCGCCTCCTGCATCGCCAGGGCATCATGGCGAATCGCATCGGCCGAGGCATGATCGCGGCCCTGGAAACGGTAACCACCGAGACGGTGCACCGATTGCGGGAGCAGTCCCAAATGCGCGCAGACCGGGACACCCAGATCACACAAACGGCGCACGGTCTCGAGCATCGTCGCCCCGCCTTCCAGCTTCACGACCTGGGCGCCGCCCTCCTGCATGAGACGCGCGGCACTCTCGAGTGCGCGCACGGGCGTGCCACAGGCCAAGAAGGGCAGATCCGCTACCACCAGCGCCCGCTCGCGCCCGCGAGAAACGCAGGCCGTATGGTAGACCATTTGATCCAGGGTCACGGGGACCGTGGTGTCGTGCCCCTGCAGCACCATGCCCAAGGAATCGCCCACCAGCGCCAGATCCACGCCTGCTGCATCTAGCAGGCGCGCAAAACCAGCGTCGTAACAGGTCAGACAAACGATCCGCTCACCCCGCGACTTCATGGCGGCAAGGGTGGCGACTGAGATTGGCAGTGCAGACATCGGTGGCTCCGGAGACGTCATGATTAACAGCAGAATAGTCGCCGGGAAAGGAGGATGCCAAGCCTCCCGGTCGGCGTGGGCCGATCCCAGCTAACCGCCCCTCCCTCAGCCTGACTCGCCTTCGCGGGCATCCGACCGACCGCTCCTATCAGTCGACCAAGCCGCCTCTTCATTCGCCGGGGTGCTGGACTTGCGCCGCCGTCGACGCGGGCGGCGACGTTTGGCCCCCCCGTCGGTCATGCTCGCCCGCCCCTGGCCATCCGCCGCCTGGAAACGTGTCCACCAACTGGCCAGTTCGGGATCGGCCTCACCCGCCTCGGCCCGCAACACCAGGAAATCGTAGGCGGCGCGGAAACGAGGGTGGGTCATGAGCCGATAGGGACGCCTGCCCTCGCGCTGCTCCAGCCGCGGCTGCAGCGACCAGATCTCGCGCATCGGCAAGGAGAAACGCTTCGGAATGGCCACCAGCGACTGCTGTCGGCCGGCGACTTCATCGGCGGCCGAGAACATCGCCTCATGGGCCGACACCCCCTCCTCAAGCAACCGCTCGAAACTTCGGCGCACCGGCTCCCACAGCAGAATCGCGAAGAGGAAGGCAGGCGTCACTGGCTTCTTCTCCTGCAAACGCGCATCCGTGTTCGCCAGACCGCGACTGACGAGCGTGATCGGGAAGTCGTGATCCTCGCGCGCCAGGCACTGCTCGGTGGCCGGGAAGAGCTGCCCGAAGAGCCCGTAATGGCGCAGCTTCTCGAAGGCATCGAGCCCAAAACCCGAGTGGAAGAGCTTGATCAGCTCATCGAACAGCCGCGCCGGGGCGATACCGGCGAGCAGATGACCCAGATCGAAGAGTGGACGCTCGGTGGCCAGTTCGACCGCGAAACCCAGCTTGCAAGCAAAACGCACGGCCCGCAGCATGCGCACCGGGTCCTCCCGGTAGCGTGCCTGCGGGTCACCGATCAGACGCAGCTTGCCAGCACGTAAGTCGGCCAGGCCGTTTGCGTAGTCGATCAAAGAGAAATCGGCAATATCATAGTAAAGCGCATTGATCGTGAAATCCCGCCGCAGTGCGTCCTCCTCGATCGTGCCGTAGATATTGTCGCGCACGATCATCCCGTTCTTCGAACGCTGAGCCGTTGGATCGGCGTCACCCCCCCCACGGAAGGTCGCGACCTCGACGATCTCGCGACCGAAATAGACATGCGCCAAACGGAAACGGCGTCCGATCAGACGGCAGTTGCGGAACACTTGGCGCACCTGCTCCGGCGTGGCGTTCGTCGCCACGTCGAAGTCCTTGGGTTCATGGCCCAGGAGCAGGTCGCGCACCCCGCCACCCACCAGATGCGCCTGAAAATTCCCCGCCTTGAGCCGATAGAGCACCTCGAGCGCATTCTCGCTGATATTGGCGCGCGAGATGTTGTGCTCTGGGCGTGGCACGATCAATGGGGACGCTGATTGCTTGGTATCGGGGCTGGATTCCAGCATGACCGTATTCGAGAGGATTCCTTCGGCGCGAGGGCGGCACTGCTGAGAGCGGAAAACCATCCTGGATTCCCTAAGACGGGCGAGCGCGGCCGGTTGGTCAGATAGAGAGTGGGGCCGCTTGTGAAACGGCCGGACGCGCGTATAATACGCAATTCGGATGCGCAATGCTGCTCCCTTCGTCTAGCGGTCAGGACGCTGGCCTCTCACGCCGGTAACAGGGGTTCGAATCCCCTAGGGAGCGCCACACTGAACCCCAATGGGCTCGTCGAAGACCGCGCCGCGGCGATGACCACAGCTCTTTTGGGCAGCCCCTCTTGCGATTCGGCAGGAACCCACCTGATTCGCGACCTCCGACACGATTCCGCGGTGAGCGGGAATCGCCCCTCCACTCTTGCATCGGCCAGAGGGCTAGAGCCCCGCATCTCGTCACCGTAGGAATCCGACGCTGACAAGCGGAGAACAAGTCGCGGGCACCCCGAGAAAGCCCGGCGCCCTCATAACGGGAAGAACGATCGGCGCGGGAAACGCCGATGAACCAGCGCCCCCAAAATTAGAAGTAACCCATAACCCCCGCCAGTGGCAGGGCCTTCGACCACCCAGGGACAGCCTGCCCGCCCTCTTCATCAGACGAACCGGCAAACTCGGTCTTTGACGCGGGCGCTAGCGAACTGGAGACCTTGGGCTCAATTCGTTTCTATTGAGAACTCGGCGGCGACCCCCGGGAGACCGACATCAAGCGGATCCCACCGGCGATTCCGAGCCCTTCCGCAATAGACGAGGGAACCGCACGCCCGCGGCCGCGAAAGCGCCGCCCGGGGGCCCAGACCACAAGATCAGAACCAGGGATTGGCTGCAATCACCAGGAGATGGGCGAGCGCCGCAAGTCCGGTAAAGGCCGTAAAGGTCACCTTGAACTGCTCGTGGAATTCCTTCGCCTGCTGTTCGGTGAGGCCAGGAGTGGTCGGACCCGAAGCGGACGGACCGGAAGGGGCCTGCGCCGCTGGCGCCGGCTTGGGCTCGGCCCGGGTCTTACTGAAGATGCCGCCTCTACCTTTCGGGGCGGGGGGTTTCTGTCCAGCCATTTGATCGGGCTCCGTATAGGATTTGCCGATGCCGCCGCCTCCAGCATGGCCGAGCGAAGAGACCATGTTACCGACTGCGACAAAAAAGCCTCGCCTGACGATCAGGGGACGAGGGGCTCCGCGACTCCGGAACCAGGTGTCATCTTAGCTTTACACTGGCCAATGTCAATAAGAACTTACAGAGCGATCCGCAACCGGCACTCGCAGTCGCTGATGACGACTGGGAACCAAGGCAAGCGGGGACCGAGCACGCAGCTTCCGCGCTGATCCTCGACGCACGACACCGAACCGGCGGCCGGTTTCTACTAGGGAATACCTAACAGCTTGTGCGTCTGCAGGCTCAGACGCCAGCGGGGATGGGCCTTGCAGTAATCGATTGCCCGTGCGGTATTGATTGCCAGGTCCGGGCCGTCCATCGGCTGCAGGAAGAAGGCCCCGAAAGCGAGTCGCTCGTAGCGCTCGGGTGGGGCGCCCGGCTGCGGATAGACGAGCTTGAGCTCATCACCCGCGGTCAGGCTGAGCCGAGCACCGGCCTTGGGACTGACGCAGATCCAATCGAGACCCGGCGGTGCCGAACATGTCCCATTGGTTTCCACCGCGACACGGCAATCTCGCTCATGCAGGGCGACGATCAGCGGCCGGTCAAGCTGCAACAGTGGCTCACCCCCAGTGCAAACCACATAGGGCTGGACACCCTCGCCGACATCTCCGGACCAGGCAACGCGGATCCTGTCGGCGAGCGCGCCGGGGTCGCGATAGCGGCCACCACCCTCACCATGGGTTCCGCGAAAGTCGGTGTCACAGAAGCTGCAGCTGGCCTTGGTCCGATCCTGCTCACGTCCCGACCACAGATTGCAGCCGGCGAAACGGCAGAAGACGGCGGAACGACCAGCTTGGGCACCTTCGCCTTGCAGCGTGTAGAGGATCTCCTTGACCCAATAGGTCATATCGGCACGGCCCGCCCGGGCGGACCCCAACACAGCGAGGCGCCACACCCAGGTCTCGTGCTCAGATCGATGCGATCGAGCTGGGGTAGAATCGGCGCAGCCGTCTCGCGTATCCAGAGTGTCAGACTCGCGGGATCGGCCCCTGACAGGTCGGCGAGTTCGTCGAGCCGACGGTGATCGAGACACTCGTAGACCGGCTTGAAGAGCGACTTGACGTCGCCGAAGTCGAGGGTCCAGCCAAGTACGGGGTCCAAGGGCGCGGTGAGATAGAGCCGCAGCAGATAACTGTGACCATGCAGCCGTCGTCTCGCGTCTCCGGCGGGCGCACCAGCAAGCCTGAGCGCACCCTCGAAGCGTTGATCCTTCCAGATACTGTAATGGTATCCATCATAATGGCAACCAGCCGTAGCGGTCTCCTGGACGGTGACCCCGCAGAGCGCCGGCAGCTCCGGCTTGAGCCGCTGCCAAAGCCAATGGGAGAGGAGCTCGCTGGTCGGGTTCTCCAGGCCCCGGATGTCATTGAGACACGAATGGTCCAGCTCGGCGCCGACCGGCGCCCAAAGGGCGGCAAGCCGGTCGCCATCGACACCCGTGCGCCGGCCCGCCGAGGCCTGATCGGCGTGGACTCGGATCTCGAAGCCGTGACCGTGCATCCGGCCGCACTGATGCCCCTGCGGAACGTTCGGCAGACGATGCGCCGCCTCGAAGCGGAAACGACGCCAGACCCGGACCTGATCGTCGACGTCCAGATCGACACCCTGGTCCTGCGAACTCCGGATGCCGACGCCGACGATTCCCGGAACCCCGAGCCGGTTGCGCACCCAGCGGGCCAGGTTCTCGTCCGTTGGAAGGGCCATATGTTCATTGAGATCGCGATAGTCGAGCTCACCCACACAGGCCCTGAGCGCGTCGCCAAGCATACCGGTCTCGGCTCCCGGAAAACTCGCCCAACCGGGCGGCAGGTCAGCACCAACCCGGGCGAGGAAGCTATGTCCGTGGAGACCATGCGACCGATGATCCACCGGCAAGGCAGGAAGCCGGCGGGCCGCCTCGAATCCAGCCGCCGCGAGATGGAAGAGACATTCGCTCATCTGGCGACCCCGACTCGCGTCAGGAGGGGGTCGGCCAGCCCGGCCTCGGCGAAACCCTTGGCACGGAGCAGACAGGCGTCGCAGTGAGCGCAAGGTCGACCCCCGTCGCTCGGGTCATAGCAACTGCTGGTCAGGCCATAGTCCACACCCAGCTCGACCCCCTTGCGGATGATCTCGGCCTTGGTGAACCGAATCAATGGGGCATGTATTCTGAATCTCTGGCGTCCCTCGACCGCGGCGGCCGTGGCCAGATTCGCCATCCGCTCGTAGGCCGCAATGTACTCGGGTCGGCAGTCCGGATAACCGGAATAATCCAGTGCATTGACCCCGATGAACACATCATTGGCCCCCAATACCTCGGCCCAGACCAGGGCGAAAGAGAGGAACACCGTGTTGCGCGCCGGTACATAGGTGAGCGGGATCCCCCCGCCCAAGTCGTCGAGATCTCGCCGCTTGGGGACGGCGAGGTCCGCGGTCAATGCCGAGCCCCCGAAGCGTCCTAGATCGAGTTCGACGACCCGATGCTCTGCGACGCCGATCGACGCCGCGACCCGGGCAGCGGATTCGAGCTCGATGGCGTGTCGCTGACCATAGCGGAACGAAAGGGCATAGGGGGTGAAGCCCCCGGCCTTGGAGAGTGCGAGCACGGTCGCCGAATCCAGTCCGCCACTCAGCAGAATCACGGCAGGCGTCATCCCCAGTTCCTCATGATGAAGCGTCGACCTCCTCTTGGAGCCGAAGTCGCGCGCCGCCAGTCGCACCGAGCCTCGGCAACCGGTTTCCCCCGAGGGGCAGGGCAACTCACCGAGGGTCGACGGGCAGGGGCGGGTACTTGAACCGCACCCAGAGGCTGGCGATCAGAAGCAAGATGTTAATGGCTCCAACCACCACGAAGGGAGCCCGCGGATCGATTTGGTCGAACAGATGTCCGCCCGAGAGCGTGATCAGAAGGATGCCGATGGCACCAGCGACATTGAAGGCGCCAAGCACCGAGCCGCGCCGCGCGGCCGGCGCCTCCTGTCCAATCAGCGACTGTCCGCCGAGATAGACGCTGATCTGCCCGATGCCGAGCAGGACGAAGAAGACGATGCCATACTCAGCCAGCGGGTCGTCCAGCAAAAGGAGCGCGAGATTTCCGAGCGCTGCCAGCGCCATACAGACAGCCAAGGCGGTGACCCGGTCGATCCGGTCGAGAATGGGGCCGAGAATGGGCGCCCAAACCAGGGCCGCGATCTGAGCGATCACGAAGATCAGCGTGCCACTCATGACGGCCGCGGCCGGCTCCATTCCCGCCGCCTTGCCGGCCAGGGTGCCCCATAGGATCAGGAAGGTGGCGTTCACGGACTGGTCGCCGCGCGCGATGAAGGCCGCGGAATAGGCCAACAGGATGCGCGGATTGCGCGCCTGCGAGAAGCCACCGATCAGCAGGTCACGTACGCTTGGGCGGTCCTCGCGGCGAACCGGGATACCTGGCTTGAGCCCCCACAAGATCAGCAGCGCAAGAGCGACCGACAGCCCGGCAACGATGAAATGGGTGAGACGACCGGCCGCCACCCCGTCGAGTCCTGCAAGGCTCAGGGCCTGCGGCAGGGACCCGAGGCCCTGACTGATGACGACGATCCCCAATCCACTCAGGAGACCCACGATCGCGACCAGCTTTCCACGCGAACGCTCGGCAGGATAGTCAGCCAGGACGGTCGACAAGCCGCCGGCGACCGCGACGACCGCCAAGGCATAGAGGATGCGGTAGAAATAGAGCGCATCGACCGACTCGGCCAAGGGATAGAGCACGTAGGTCAGGGCGAGGAGGAGAAAGCCCGCGGCATAGACGGGTCGTCGGCCGATCCGGTCCATCAGCACGCCGGCGGGTAGAAACAGCAAGAGTGTGACCAGCTCGGTGAGAAAGACCAGATTGCCGCTGATGCCGCCCTGCATCGACTCCGGGATCCTCAGGTGCTCGTTCAGGATGTAGGTTTGGCCGATGGACATGAAGATCATCAGCCCGATGGAGAAGAAGGCCGCGACCAGAAAACTCCGGCCGTGGCGCAAACGAACGCCGGGCGCAAGACGGATGGGGCCGATGCGATCGGCTCGTTCGAGGTCGGACATCAGCGGATCTCGGCTCCAGTGGCCCTCGACATCGGAGGGATCAGGAGCGGAAGGCACGAGCCCAGAAGCAGAGAGTCAGGGATCGCGGCGATCGCAGCCCGAATCTCACGGCTGCGACGAGGCCCGATCGTCCGGCAGAGGACTCCTGCCTTCGGACTTGCCGAACTGAATGAAGTGAACCAGCGGATTCATACCCGAGTCGCTCACGTCGCGATTGGACTCGAGATAATAGCCAGTGCTGAACGAGGGCGATGGATCACGCTTCTCCGCGGCACCGTTCGCCCAATAATGCTCCACAGGGTCCATGCCGGCCGCCGCGACGTCGGGGTATGTTTGCAGATACCAGGCCTCGTCAAACAGCCCCGAACCCTTGATCAGCTGCAACTCTTCTTGCATCTTGCCTTTCCTCTGAGGCTTGTGAAGGTAATGGAACAGGGGTAACGTTCTTTGGCTATTTTACCTGATTCGGAACAGGCGTTCACCGTTCAAAGGAGACCCTGATGATTGGCCATCCCGGCCGGGATCGGCACACCATTCGAATCCGGAGACCCAGAGTGGCGGTCTTTACCGTGGAACAGCACCCCAGCCGCTCGATTTGGTGGGAGCGGCGCCTCGCCGCGACGAGCCTGCAAACTGCTGCGGCTCTTGTTCCATGCTCCGGG
>JANQGF010000105.1 GCA_028277465.1 Chromatiaceae bacterium | reverse complement strand
ATGATTCAGAAACAACCTACACACCGTAGGTTGGGCAAAGCGGAGCGTGCCCAACAAGGGCGGCTCAAGTTGCACCACTTGTTTCTGAATCGTTCCTATGTGACTGCTGGCGCGACGCAGAAAGCGGACGTCAAGACCAGCCAGGTGGTATGAGAATTGACAGAAATCGCCTTAGGGTTGAACGATCCACTCCTTCACCGAACGGGGCGGCCAGGGGCACTTGGGCGCAGCCATCGCCCTGCAGCGAGCCGCCCACCATCTGAGGCAGAGACATGGACAAGGAACTCTCCCCCCTCGCGACCACGCTGATCCTGGCGTTCTTCCTGATCCTCGGAGGACTCCTCTACTGGAGCTACTCCCGCTACCTTGATACTCCCCGCCTGACGCATATGCGGCTGGATCCGATGGGACAGTTGTACGTGCAACTGGGTTCTGAGCTGTTCGTCTATGGACCCGACGGTCAGTATGCCGACTGGATCGATCTGGCCAACCTCGGGGCCGAGTCCCGGATCGGCGACTTCGCCTTCTTCTCGGACGGCGACCTGCTGATCCGCCAGGGCGGCGGCGACCGCAGTCTCGCCTTCAACATCCTGCGCTATCTGCGTGTGACCAATCGGACGCCCGACACCCGCGTCGAAGGCGCCGATGGCGGCCTGATCCGCTGCGATCTGGACAACCTGGAGTGCCAACCATTCGGTGATCCACCGCCGAACCTCAACGATGCCTTCCACCTGGAGCTGGACTGGAAGACCGACCGGGTCTTTCTGGCGGACACCTCGCGCCACCGGATTCAGATGCTCTCCCCAGGGGGCACTCGGGTGGCACGGGCGGAAGGGTCGCTGCGCTTCCCGAATCAGACTCTCTACCGCGACGGCGAGCTCTTCGTCGCCAACACCAACTGCCATGAGATCGCCGTCTTCGCGGCCGCCGATGACCAGTTGACCCCATTGGTCGAGCGCGGATTTCCCACCGTCCCCGAAGGTGCCGACCTCGCCGGGCGAATCTGGCCCACGGCCCTGCTGACGCTCGACGAAGAGATCTGGGTCATCAACTCCGACCACGCGATGAGCAAGGGTCTCGGACTGCGCTTCACGCCCTCAGGTCGGCTGCTGGGCCGACTCGAGGCCCCGGATGATGCCGACCTCTTCGCCCTGGCGCGTTTCAATGATCAGGTGCTTGCCACCGATTATGCCAATCATCGGATCTACCGCTATGCCTTGGATGGCCGCCGGCTCGGGGACTTCGAGGGCGGTCCCTTGAAGGCACGTGTCGCGGCCCTCGCCGCCCAACGGCGACCCTACCTATGGTGGATGACGCTGCTCGGTAGCCTGTTCGTCGGCGCGCTTCTGCTCGGTCTCGTCGTCGGCATACGCCAGCAGCTCGCCGATTGATCCTGCGTGACACCCCTGGCCGCGAACCCTGTGGACCGGGAGCCGGCGCCGTCGGCTCCGCGAACCACGATCCTACGGCGGGCACCGAGGCCGGTGTTGCCTGAGGCGGAGCTGATCCGACACCTTCGTCCATCGTCGCGGAACGTGCAGTGGATCCTGCGAGCCTCCGCACTCGACGTTGGCCGAACCCCACCAAGAGAAGGCGCAGGCTCTCGTTATAGAATGGACTCACGCTGGTTTCGTGCCTGTTCCACCGGCACGGTTGGGACGAAAGGAGCGACCCTGTGCACACATGGCCCCTACTCACTGTCGAACCCTGTCAGCAAGGTTGATGGCTGCGGGACTCACCCATGCTGACGGAGCTGGAGGGCTGGCGGTCGGCGTGATCCCCCAATCTCTCGGACCAGGGCCGCGACCATGACGCTTGGCCTCTACAGCCTGCTGCTACGATTGGCGCTGCCCTTCGCCCTGCTCCGTCTCTACTGGCGCAGCCTGCGGAACCCCCCGTACCGGCAAGGCGTCGGCGAGCGACTGGCCTGGTCCTCACCGGCCCCACCGTCGGAGGTCTGGCTCCATGCGGTCTCGGTGGGCGAGGTCCAGGCAGCCGAGCGGCTGATCCGACACCTGCTCGATCGGGACGGGTCCAAACGGGTCCTCGTCACCACCACGACCCCAACCGGGGCCACGCGGCTGCGGCAGCTGTTCGGCGACACCGTATCTCACCGCTACACGCCCTACGATCTGCCAGGGATCCTCAGCCGCTTCCTCGACCAGGTGCAGCCACGCCTGGTGATCGTCATGGAGACCGAGATCTGGCCCAATCTGCTGGCCGCCTGCAAGCAGCGCGAGATACCCACCCTGTTGGCCAATGCGCGTTTGTCCCAGCGCTCGGCTCGTGGCTATGCACGCCTTCAGGATCTCACTCGAACCACCCTGGGTCGGTTCGATCTGATCGCCGCCCAGACGGATGCGGATGCGGCGCGATTCGTCGAGCTGGGGGCGGCTCCGGAACGGGTCCGCGTGACCGGCAGCCTCAAGTTCGATCTGCGCCCATCCCCCACCTTGCGCGACCAGACCGATCGCCTGCGTCGGATCTGGGGTGCGCAACGTCCGGTGTGGGTCGCTGCGAGCACCCATGAAGGCGAAGAGCAACCGCTCTTGCAGGTCCATCGCCAGGTGCGAGCCCAGATCCCCAAGGCCCTCTTGGTCTTGGTACCACGCCACCCGGAACGCTTCGACCGCGTCGCCGATTTGGTGCAGAGGCAGGATCTGTCACTGAGTCGGCGCAGCCGTCGGCAAGCCTGTGGGGAGGAGGTCGCGGTCTTTCTTGGCGACACCATGGGCGAACTGCCGCTCTTTCTGGCCGCGGCCGATGCCGCCTTCATCGGCGGCAGCCTGGTGCCCGTTGGCGGCCACAACCCGCTCGAGGCAGCCGTCGCCGGCGTCCCCCTCGCCGTCGGCCCCCACACCTTCAACTTTGCGGCGATCGTCGAGCTGCTGATCGCAGAAGGCGCCGCGGCCCGGATCCCGGACCCCGACGCCTTGGCCGAACGCATCGCCAGCTGGCTGGCCGACCCGGGGCTGCGCGCCCGCATGGGGGATCAGGGCCGGCGCGTGGTGGAGCGAAACCGAGGTGCGCTCGAGCGGCTCGTCCGGCTGATCGACGAACGCCTCTTCCCCGCCGCTCGCCCCGGATCCGCTACTTGAAGAGCGACCAGACGTCGCGGAACTGCGGATCCGTGGAGTCGCCGGCCCACTCGAAACCGACCGACTCGGCGCAAACGACCTGGATCCCACAATGGCGCATGCGCTCCAGCACGTTGTGCTTGCAGCCGGGCTTGCGCGAGATGATGCCATCGGTAGGCACGAAGACCTGATAACCCCAGCGTTGCAGACCGGAGACGGTCTGCACGATACAGATGTGCGCCTCCATCCCCACGACGACCAGTTGCCGACGATCCGGATGCGACGAGATGTTGCGCTCGAAGCCCGGGGCGGTGCAGCAAGAGAAAGCGGTCTTCTCGGTGGGGTCGACATCGCCCGGGAGGTTGGAGCGAATCGTCTCCATGACCGGACCGAGACCCTTCGAATAGTGCTGGGTCGCGATGATGGGGATATCCAGAATCTTGGCCGCCGCAACCAGGCGGTTGATGTTGTCGACGACCTGCTCTAACTCGTCCGGCGGCATGGCCGCCGCGAGCCGCTCCTGGGCGTCGATGATGAGAAGCTGGGAAAAGGCCCGCTGACACAGCGGCATCTGAGCCTGGTTGATACTCATGGAATTCCTCCGCTTATCGTCTCTCCCTCATAGGGAGATCGCCGGAGTGTGCGCCATTGGCCCTACTGAAATCAAGAATTTCACCAACTAGTTCAGAACTCGAAGCCCTCGGGCTCCGTCACCTCGGCCAAGGCCGGCGCACAGGTCTCGAACAGGGCCTCGCGGCGGAAATCACCTTCGCCGACCCGCACGATGCGCACGGCCTCCATGGCCGGTCGCTCGCCCAGGATACAGAAGAGCCTTCCGCCAACCGCCAATTGATCCTGCAGCATCGGCACGGAGTCGTCGGTGGGCATGGAGCCAGTGACCGCGATCGCATCGAATGGACCACCCACGTTTGGACGTTCGAGGCCGTTGCCCTCCCGAATCTCGATCTGTTTGAGACCGAGTCCCACCAACCGATCGCGCGCCTCGGCGGCCAACTCGGGATCGATCTCGATGCTGACCACCTTGCCGCCGAGCCGGCTCAGACAGGCCGTGACATAGCCGGTTCCAGTACCGAGCTCCAGGACCCTTTCGGTCGGCTGAACCGCGAGCGCCTGGAGTAGACGACCGACCAAGGTCGGGGCCAGCATGCTGGTGTCACGGCCGATGGGGATCTCGATGTCGGCATAGGCGAGACCCTGATAGGCGTCGGGCACGAATGACTCGCGCGGGACCTGGGCCATGACCTCCAGGACGCGGTCATCCAAGACCCCCCCGGGCCGGATCTGTTGATGGATCATGTTGAAGCACGCAAGCTGATTGCTGGTTTCCACGTCGACCAAGTCCTCGAATCTCTTTTCTTTTGGGCGGCGGGTGAGACTACTGACTTTGGATGATGGCTGTCAAAGGGTCGGGGCCGAAGCTACTCCACCACCTGTGCGTAACCCTCATTGCGCACACCCTGTAGCAAGGAATCCACATCGCCGGTCGGAACGCCGAGCATCTGCAGCGCCTCGGCTCCCAGACGCAGGCTGCTCTCGATCGCCTCCGGATAGGCCCGGGTCGCACCGGCACGGATCAGCCCCCCGCACGCCTCGAGATCCCTCGCCCGCGCGATGATGGGGACATCAGGGTGAGCGGCACGGATGTGCGAGACCGCCTGCAAGGCGGTCGGGCCATGATCGATGGTCAGGACCACCAGTGCGGCGTCCCCCACCTGAGCGGCGGTGAGCAGCTCCAGGTCGCCGATATCGCCATAGTAGACGGGGCGTCCGTCGCGCTCGCCGCGTTCCACATTGGCGGGATTGGTATCGAAGGCGATGAACGGGATGTTGTTGACCTCGAGCAGGGTAGCGATGGTATGTCCCACCCGTCCATAGCCGGCGATCACGACCCGGTCCTGAGGGAGGCTCCCCGTCGTCCCGGCGTCATAGCAGAGGATGGGTGCCGAGCGCCCCTCGGCCCGCCGCGCCAAGGCATCGCCGAGCTTCACCAAGAGGGGCGTCAATAACATGCTGACCGAGATCACGCTCACAGCGACGACGAAGGTCATTTCATCGATGACGCCCAAGGTCCTGGCGAAACCGAAGAGCACGAACCCGAACTCCCCGCTTTGGGCGAGCAGAAAGGCGATCCGGGTCGCCACACCCCGAGGCAGCCCGAAGAGCAGCGCGATCAGAAAGAGGACACTCAGCTTGATGGTCAGGATCACCACGACGTGCTGGACCAGCAACCAGGATTGCGCAGCGATCGCCGGCAGATCGATGGACATACCCACCGCGACGAAGAAGAGGCTCATCAAGAGCCCCTTGAACGGCTCGATGTGCGCCTGGATCTGAAAGCTGAAACGGGAGGTCGAAAGCAGCATCCCCATCAAGAAGGCGCCCATCGCCATCGAGAGTCCGGCCTTGTGCATGGCCCAGGCGGCGAGAAAGACCGCGAGCATGACCACGAGCGTGAACGCCTCTCGGTTGTTCTGCCTGACGAGATGGGCGAGCGCAAAGGGCACGACATACTGACCGAAGACGAGGATCAGCCCGATCATGCCAAGCACGAGCAGCGACTGCTCCCACAAGGGGGCTGCGCTCGCGAGGGTGCCCAACTCGGAGAAGAGTGGCACGATGGCAAGCAGGGGCACGACGGCCAGGTCCTGCATGAGCAGGATGGCGAAGGCAGCAGTGCCGTGACGGGTCGCGAGATCCCCGCGCTCGTGGAGCAACTGCATGACCAGCGCGGTGGAGGAAAGCGCAAAGGTCAGGCCAATGAGGATCGCGACCTGCCAGGAAGACTGGAAGAAGGAGAAGTAGGCCGCGATGACGCCACCACAGAGCAGAATCTGGACGGTCCCGAGACCGAAGAGCTCCCGGCGCAAGGCCCACAACCGCTTGGGCTGCATCTCCAAGCCGATCATGAAGAGGAGCAAGACCACACCTAACTCGGTGAAATTGCGCACATCCTCGACATGCTCGGTGACGTAGGGCCCGGGTGCATGTGGGCCGACGATGATCCCCGCGACCAAGAGCCCGAGGATGGAGCCGAGCCCCAATTGCTTGAAGAGGGCCACCGCCAAGGCCGCGGCGGTCAGCAGTACGATGGCCGAGTAGACGAAGCTGTTCAATTCCATGGTCGGAGCTCTGCGAGATTCCATGCCTCCCGTCGTTGTCCTTAGGCGATTTCTGTCGATTCTCATCCCACTTGGCATGAGAATCTCCGGCAATCGCCTTACTCCCCCGTTTCTCCCCCCGAGGATGGTGAAGAACGCGTGCCGGCGCCCACTCGAAGCTGGATCCAAGGGGCCGCCGGCCGAGAACCGGCGGCTCGCTCACAGACAGAGTCGCGCCAACTCCGAGAGCTGGACACGGGCACGCAGCCTGCGAGACAGCATGAAGGAGCCCATGAACTTCCGGTGCAGAAAGAGGGTCTCGGCGGCAGGGGCAGTCGAAAAGACACCCGAGTAGAACATCTCGCGGCCACGCCTGTAAACGCGCTCGAAGAGGTCGGAGGTCCCGAAGTCATACTGACCGGGTTGGCGTAGCGGCTCGGCGGACATCCGCAGAAGGTCGAGCATGGCCTCGACCTGCTCGACCGGGTCATTGGCGCCCATGTAGCCGAGCGCGACCGCAGCCGCGCGCATCTCGGCACGATCGTCGGCGATCACGGCCCTGGCCAGACGCCGATATCCTGCGACCAGTTCGGGCGAGACCGACCGCGTGGCACCGAAATCCAGCAGCGTGATGCGTCCGCTCCCCTCGTCGTAGAGATAATTGCCGAAGTTGGGATCGGTCTGCACCAGACCGAACTCGAACAGCTCGCGCAGGGTGAGCCGCATCAGCAAGGTCGCCGCCCGGTCGCGCTCGGCGCGACGATGTGCGGGATCCGTCAAACGATCCACCGGGATCCCCGTGGCGAGATCCATCGCGAGGACATTTCGGGTGGAGAGATCGCGGTGAACGTGCGGGATGCAGAAACCAGGATCCTCACCCAAGCGCGCCCGATAGGCATCCATCGCATCGGCTTCGGCCCGATAGTCCGCCTCGCGGTGGAGCTGACCCCGCGCCTCTTCGAGAAAAGGCATCAGATCCACGCCTTCGGGCGTGACGCCGAGCGTCCGGCCGAGGAAAGCCAGGTTGTCGATATCGCTGTCGATACTATCCCGCACACCCGGAAACTGGATCTTCAGTGCGAGACGACGGCCGTCCCGGGTCTCGGCACGATGCACCTGTCCGATGGAGGCGGAGGCGATGGGTGTGAATTCGAAGCGACGGAACGCCTTGTCCCAACCGCGACCATACTCGGCCTCCAGGACCTGCACGAGCTGACTCAGAGGCATTGGCTCCGCCCGCTCGCGCAACGCGCTCAGGATCTCCGCTGCCTCCGGGGTGAGGATATCGGAGCCGTCCATGGACATCAGCTGACCCATCTTCATGACCGCCCCGCGCATCCGGGCGAGCCGCTCGGTAAATCGCCGCGTATGCTCGGGGGACAACCGAATCCGCGCGTCCTGGCCACCACCCCGATTGCGGGCCAGCTCCATGAGACCCCTGACACCCACCCCCGCGGCCAAGTCGCCGGTCGCGCGACCCAGATGCCAAAGACGGCTCAGTCGCTTGCGCGGAACTGCAATACCAGGAGGGGAAGAGGCCTTCGACATGTTCGTCCTTCGTTGATTACTGGCTGCCGAATTGATGGACTCGAAACAGGTGAAATGGTGCCAAACCATTGGGACTGCAAGCCAGGCAAAATCGTAAGGATGACAGCGATGATCAGGCTCGTCGACTCAGGATCCAGAACGAACGGTCGGCATCGCCACACCTCGGCATCCAAGCACCGAGATTGGATTTGTCATCGACCGTGCGTCCGACGATAATGAGCTGTTATTCTTCTCGCGTCTTCATTGGGATGGTCCCGTCGACCTTCTCGGGGCGCGTCTTTCCCTCTCGAGGCCCCCACCATGGACATCCCCGACACGAGCACCTGCTTCGGCGAACTCGGTCTTGACCCCATCGTCGCGCAAGCCGTCCGCGATCTCGGCTACGAAACCCCAACCGCAATTCAGAGCCAATGTATCCCCCATCTGCTCGCGGGCCGTGACCTGCTGGGCCAGGCACAGACCGGGACCGGCAAGACAGCGGCGTTCGCGCTGCCCTTGCTCAGCCGAATCGACGCGTCCCTCGGGGGGCCCCAGGTCCTGGTCCTCACCCCGACGCGCGAGCTGGCACTTCAGGTCGCCGAGGCGTTTCAAGGATACGCAAGGCACATCAAGGGGTTTCATGTCCTGCCCATCTATGGCGGACAAGGCTATCGGCTGCAGCTCAGCCAGCTCAGGCGCAATCCACAGGTGATCGTCGGCACCCCGGGCCGAATCATGGACCACATCCGACGCGGGACCCTTTCCTTGCAAGGGATCCGGACCCTGGTCCTGGACGAGGCCGACGAGATGCTCAACATGGGTTTCGCCGAAGACATCGACTGGATCTTCGAGCAGGCGCCCGAGGAGCGGCAGGTGGCACTCTTCTCGGCCACCATGCCACCTGCGATCCGGCGTGTCGCACAGGATCGTCTCATCGACCCGGTGGAGGTCCGGATCGCCGCCGATTCCGAGACGGTCGACACCATCGATCAGCATCACTGCGTCGTCACCCGTTTCCACAAGCTCGACATCCTCACCCGCATCCTGGAGATGGAGCCGTTCGACGGCATGCTGATCTTCGTGCGGACCAAGAATGCAACCACCGAGCTCGCCGACAGGCTCAAGGCGCACGGCTTCATGGCCGAACCACTGAACGGCGACATGAACCAAGAGATGCGCGAGCGCACGGTGGAGCGGCTCAAACAGGGGCAATTGGACATCCTGGTCGCCACCGACGTCGCCGCTCGCGGACTCGACGTGGAGCGCATCAGCCATGTCGTCAACTATGACATCCCCACGGACCCCTCCGCCTATGTGCATCGCATCGGCCGGACCGGCCGCGCCGGGCGGACGGGTCGCGCCATCCTCCTGGTCGAGCCGCGCGAGCGGGGCCTGTTGCGGGCCATCGAGCGGACCATCCGGCGCGGGGTGCCGGCGATGGAGCCGCCCACGGCCGCGGCCTTGAGCGAGTCGCGCATCGATCGCTTCACCGACGAGCTGCGCAAGACCCTGACCGAGCAAGATCTCGACTTCTTCTATCGCCTGCTCTCGCGGATCGGTCAAGAGCAGGAGATGGAGATGCTGGACATCGCCGCGGCGCTGGCCTTTCTGAATCAGCGCGAGCGCCCGCTCGACGTCAAGGAAGACCCGCCGCGACCGAGCCGCCGCGACTGGTCGTCCGAGCGCGGCGAACGGTCTCAGAGTCGCGGCCGCGATCGGGAACGCGGCGGACGCCGGGCGCGCGCGGATCGCGCTGAGGGTCAAGATCACCAGGGCGGTGACCTGGTCCGCTACCGGATCGAGGTCGGACACCGGCATGGAGCCACACCCCGCGAGATCGTCGGCGCCATTGCCAACGAGGCCGGACTCGAAGGTCGTTATATCGGTCGCATCGACATCCACGACGACCATTCCATGGTCGACCTCCCCAAGGGCATGCCGCGTGAGATCTACAATCACCTCAAGCGCGTCTTCGTCCGCGGCCAGGCGTTGCGCATCTCGGCTGCCAACGGGACCGGGGCGCGATCTGCACGGGACTCGCGGCGCGAGGCTCCCCGCCCGCGACTCGGCCCGGCCCCGGATCAGGCAGCGCGCCCATCGGAAGGCGTACGTCGTCGGCGCGCTGATGGCACCGCACCCCATCGCAAGCCGCCAGGCAAGGCGTCCCAGGGCCTGCGGATCGATCGAGCATCGGACCGTAAGCTCCAGGACTGAGGCGATTGCCGGAAATGTTTATACCAGATGGCGCCGGCTTGAGGCTCGCCTTCAAGGAACGCCACCAGGAGCATAGCCGGGCTATGTGACTGGTGGCGCGACACCGAAGGCGGGCGTCAAGACAAGTCAGATGGTATGAACAGTGACAGAAATCGCCTTAATCGACCGTCTCCGGCGTGGAGTTGGGACTCTCTTGAGACCGCTCTGGGCCGCCCTCGGCCGGTTTGCGCCGTCGGCGGCGACGCTTGCGTCTGGGCTCATCGACCGTGGCACCCGTCTCCTGCGCTGAGGAGTGTGCGGGATCCGGTGCGGTTGGCGGCGGACTGGTCAGTGCGGCCTGCTCGACCCCGGGACGAGACGGCTCGCGACGCCGCTCGGATTGAGCCGACGGCTCGGTCTTGGATGGCTGGTCTGACTTGGACCCCCGACTCCGACCTGCACCGCGCCGCTCGCGGCCCTCGCGCCCGCCTCGCGGCGTCGCACTGCGACGCGGTCCCCGCCCCTCGCGCCGCACCTCGCGATCCGCCCGATCAGGCCGCATCCGGCTGCTCGGATCGACCTCTGCCAAGAGGGCCGAATCCAACGGCTCCACGGGGATCTTGGCACCGATGAAGGCCTCGATATCGGGCAGACAGAAGGCGTAGGTCTCGCAGACGAAACCAATGGCGTCGCCGGCCGCCCCGGCGCGGGCCGTGCGCCCGATCCGATGTACATAGTCCTCCGGATCCTCCGGCAGGTCATAATTCACCACGTGGGTCACGTCCGGTATATGCAGGCCGCGCGCGGCCACATCGGTCCCCACCAGCACCGGGAGGGTGCCGTTCGTGAAATCGCGCAGCAACTTCAGACGCTTCTTCTGGGGCACATCACCCGAGAGCACGGCCGTATTGATCCCGTTGCCCTGCAGGTAGCCCCACACCCGGTCCGCCTCGCGCTTGGTGTTGACGAAGACCATGATGCGGGCGTCGTCCCAGCCGCGCACCAGACCCAGAAGCAAGGGAATCTTCTCTTCGTTGGAGGTCAGGTAACAGCATTGCCGCACCCGGTCCGCGGTCACCTTGTCGGTCTCGATCTTGACCAATTCCGGGTCGTTCATGTGCTCATAGGCGAGCTCCGTCACCCGGTAGGAGAGGGTCGCCGAGAACAGCATCCCGAGCCGGGCCTCAGGGGGCGGCATGCGGCGCAGCAGGTAACGGACATCCTTGATGAAGCCGAGATCGAACATGCGATCCGCCTCATCGAGCACCACGACGTCGATCGCCTGGAGACCGAACACCCGCTGCTTGTAGTAGTCGATCAGGCGCCCTGGCGTACCGACGAGGATGTCGACCCCGTCAGCGAGGTCCTCGCGCTGCTTCTGATAGCCGGTACCGCCGTAGACCAGGCCGGCGCGCAGCCCGGTATGCTTGGCGAGCAGCAGGGTGTCGCGATGGATCTGTACTGCCAGCTCACGCGTCGGCGCCAGAATCAGGGCGCGTGGTCGGCAACCCGAATCAGACGGCGCAGAGGGATTGCAGAGTAGCCGCTGCATCACCACCAATAGGAAGGCGGCCGTCTTGCCGGTGCCCGTTTGGGCCTGACCGGCGACATCGCGGCCACCAAGGGCGATGGGGAGCGTCTCTGCCTGGATTGGCGTACAGCGCGTGAAGCCCGCGTCAGCGAGACCAGCCAGGATCCGCTGATCGAGATCGAAGCCATCGAATCGGATCTGGGTCAGATGTGTGTCTGTCATGGAGTACAAGGTCGAGATGGATAGGCATGGGGCGAGTAAGGCGATTTCTGTCAATTCTCATCCCACCTGGCTGGTCTTGACGCCCGCCTTCTGCGTCGCG
>JANQGF010000052.1 GCA_028277465.1 Chromatiaceae bacterium | reverse complement strand
CCTGATCGGGCTCAACCTCCGGTCATGTTCATATGGCGGAAGATGATCGGTTTCGCTTGTAGATCGAAGTCGTGGCCACGGGGCTTCAGGTCCATGGCCGCGATGATCGATCGCTTGACACGCTCGTCGTCCGTGGGGTTCGCCCGCAGCGCGCGACGCAGATCGGCAGAGTACTCCTGCCCCAGACACAGCAGCAAGCGCCCCTCGGCGGTGACGCGCACCCGATTGCAGTCACCGCAGAAGTTGTGGCTGTGGGGTGAGATGAAACCGACGCGAGTCTCCTCGCCCACGAGGCGGAAATACTTGGACGGGCCGCCGGTACCCTCGATGGTCGGAAGAAGCTCGAAATGCTCGGAGAGGTCGCGACGGACCTCGTCGCTGGAGTAATAGGTCTCGGCGCGGTCATGGTCGCCGACGACCCCTAACGGCATCTCCTCGATGAAGCTGATGTCGATGCCGCGCTCGATGGCGAAGCGGACCAGGTCAACCACTTCGTCATGGTTACGATGCTTGAGAATGACGCTGTTCAGCTTGATCTTCTCGAAACCGACCCGGCAAGCCGTCTCGATCCCGACCAAGGTCTTCTCGATCTGCCCGAGTCGCGTGATGCGGTGGAAGCGATCCGCTCGCAAGGAGTCCAGGCTGATGTTGATGCGGGTGACACCAGCGTCCCTGAGGGCCTGGGCATAGCGGCTGAGCTGGGTGCCGTTAGTGGTCAGGGTCAGGTCACGCACACCCGAGAGACGACCCAGCTGCTCGAAGAGCCAGATCACATTGGGACGGACCAAGGGCTCTCCCCCGGTCACACGCAGCTTGACGACACCGAGCTCGCTGAAACAACGACCCAGGCGCGCCATCTCCTCCAGCGTCAAGACCTGATTGCGAGGCAAGAAGGTCATCTTCTCGGACATACAATAGAGGCAACGCAGATCGCACCGATCCGTCACGGAGAGCCGAACGTAGGTCACCCGACGTCCGAATCGATCGATGAGTTTGGCTGGAGGTGGCTCGGTTCGCCCCAGGGGCATGGATGTTTGTTCTTTATTCACTCTCTCTTTCCTTCCATCGTGGCGTGACCCCGGTGGCCATCCTGAGGCGCCCGTCTGAAGCGACCTCAGGCCATACGAGTCGGGACAGCACAACTCATGCCGTTCTATACCTCGAGCCCGCGCCGTCGGCGCGCGGCGTCTCCCCCCTGCCTCTGTGGAACGAGCGCTTCGCGAGCTGGGAAAGGGAGCCCAGTTGGAGGGCCTGATCTATCGGGAATCTGGCGTATCCGCCCCCATCTAGTTTCGTTTATCTGAATTGAACCCGATCAGGGGTCTGATCCGATCGTCCGGCCAAGGCAGGGCCCTCCCCGCGTCGCCAAAATCCCGCGTCTCCCGGTGCGACAAAGTGTCCCGGTCCGAGTCGGGGCCAGGGCCCTTTTGTCCCACTCCGAATCCAATCCGAGCCCGGCGGCGGGCGACTCCGCCTCCCTAGGCAGCGAAGCACTCGCGGCCATGGAGACTTGAGCCGCGTCTCCACGACACGCGTCGCGCCTCTGCCAACCGTTACGCCTTCTGGACCCTCATCACCCACCGCATCGGTGACCTGCCCTTGATGGCAGCCGTCGCCCTCATCTACCACGGCTACGGGACGCTCAGCATCCCGGTGCTGTTCGAGGCCATCGCGGCCGATCCCGGCCGCACCACCTTCTTCGGCCTGCCGCTCACCGAGACCGTGGGTTTGCTCGTCCTGCTCGCCGCCTTCGCCAAGTCCGCCCAGTTTCCACTGCACACCTGGCTCCCTTACACCATGGAAGGACCAACGCCGGTCTCGGCGCTCATGCATGCCGGCATCGTCAATTCGGGCGGCTTCTTGATCAATCGTTTCGCACCCCTGTAGGTACAGACGGATGCCGTGCTTCAGGTCGCCCTCCTGGTCGGGCTGATCACCACCGTCGTGGGGTCGGTGATGATGCTGATGCAGAGCGATATCAAGAAGGCGCTGGGTTATTCGACCATGGGCCAGATGGGCTACATGGTGATGGAATGCGGCCTCGGCGCCTTCTCGCTCGCGATCTATCACCTCATCGCGCATGGTGTCTTCAAGGCGACCCTCTTTCCTCGACTCGGGTGGCCTCATCGCACACGCACGCCGGGATCCCAACATCCCGGAGGGCGAGATCTACAAGTTCGTCGTCGAACGCAAGCCGCCGAAGCCTCCGCGCTCCTGGGTCATCTTCTATATCGCAGACCTCTACAGCCGGCTGACCGAAGAGCTGATCCTGCGCTCGCGCCGGCTCAACGGCGTACTGCGGTGGATTTGACATGGCACTCCTGCTCCTTCTGATCGCCGGGCTCTTCCTGCCACTCTATCCCCTGAGCGCCCTGCCCAACTGGCTGTTGCAGTTCGGTGGCGTCGGGGCGAACGAGCTGGTGGTCCTGCTGCCCATCGGCATCTCCTGGCTCGGTCTCGATCATCGGTTGATCCAAGCACCTAGTTGGTGGGAGCGGCGCCCCACCGCGAAGAGCGCGCGATCGCGGCGGGGCGCCGCTCCCACGTGATGCTGCCGCATGATGCGCGATGCCGACTCAACGGATCGGGCGAACCGATGATCGAGGCCCCTTTCTGCATTCCTACGACCA
>JANQGF010000207.1 GCA_028277465.1 Chromatiaceae bacterium | reverse complement strand
GGCTCGTCGCGGCGAGGCGCCGCTCCCACCAAATCGAGCGGCTGGGGTGCTGTTCCACGGTAACAGGAGGAGAAAGGATGAAAGAGATCAAGGTCCTCGGCAGCGGCTGCCGCAACTGCGAGGTCACGGCCAACGCCATCGCCCTGGCGGCCCAAGAGGCCGGCGTCCAGATCGCGCTGCAGAAGGTCACCGACATCGCCGAAATCATGGGCTACGGCGTCATGTCGACACCGGGCGTCGTCGTCGACGGCGAGCTGGTCCATGCCGGATCGGTCCCGGGGCCGGACCAGGTTCGGGCCTGGGTGCGGGACTAGCCCTCGCGCCACGGTCGTCGATGGAACTGCTCCCGGCGATCTCCGGGTGCCAGCAGCCATTGCCGCGGACGGCGATCCGGTCGTCCGCCTCGGCCAGGAAGCGCCGCTTGCGACTGAGCACCAGAAGGTACCCGGGGCCCCCGAATAGGCGCACCCGACCAGGGTATGCTTCAGCTTGGGCCGGCGGGACACGGGGTCCACGGCCGGGTTGACCAGGGCGTCGACCCGACCTTCCCGAGCCAGGCCATCGTTCCAGTGCATCGGCACCAGCCTGGCCTTGCCGCTGTCGGTGAGGAAGTCAGCCCGCCACGGCGGCAATCTGACGAACCGCGAGTAACGTCGGCAATGGCTCCGGACGGTCGCCGAGCGTGCCCTGAAGCGCCTCCAGCGGTCGAAAACCCAGCCTGCGATGAAAGGCGATGGCGCCGGCCTTGGCGTCGACGACGACGCCGACACAACCGAAGCGATCCCGCAGCTCCAACGCGAGCTTGAAGGCAAACCGGAGCAGCAGCGCGCCGATGCCCCGCCCCTGCGCACGACGATCCACGGCAAGGCGCGAAACGCGCAGAATCGGTGATCGGCATAGACCATCTCGGTGCCGATCAGCTCGCCGTCCTTGTACTCCTTGACCGGAAGCTGCACCCCGTCGTTCTTCCAGTCGAAGCCGTCGAAGCGGGCGGCCATCTTCCGCCTCGGCATACCATCGCATCATGATGTGCTAGCATCAACGCATGATTCGATAAAGCATTGCCAGCCATCATGCGTACTACGATCGACATCGACGACGACTTGCTCGCGGCGGTTCGGGAGCTGGCGCGTTACGAGGGTACCTCCGCCGGGCGGGTCGCATCGCGGCTGCTGCGCCAGGCATTGTCCGGCGACCATCAGCACGAGAGCGTGGGCCGTGAAAAGAGAACGGTCGGCGGCTTTCGGCCGTTTCCATCGCGCGGCAAGGTCGTCACGAACGAGCAGATCGACGCGATCCGGGACGACGAAGGGCTGTAATGCGCGCCCTGCTGGACGTCAACGTGCTGATTGCGTTGCTCGATGCGGACCACGTGCACCATGCCATCGCAACCGATTGGCTGAGCCGCGACATCCAGCAGGGCTGGGCCTCGTGCCCGATCACCCAGAACGGCTGCATACGCATCATGTCGCAGCCGGCCTATCCCGGCGGTTTCTCGCCGAAGGCGGTGGCGACTCGTCTCGCCGAGGCTGCGGCGGGTCCGGAGCATGCGTTCTGGCCGGATGACGTCAATCTTCTCGAAACCGGCACCTTGGACTGGCACCGTGTCCTCGGCCATCGCCAGATCACCGATGCCTACCTGTTGGCGCTGGCCATCCGCCAGGGCGGCCGCTTCGTCACCTTCGATCGGCGGCTCGATCCTGCGTCGGTGGCCGGCGCAGCGACAGGGCACCTGCACGTGCTGGTCGGACAGTCGCGCGCAAAGTAACGCTGGAGGCCTCGATCATCGGTTGGTCCAAGCACCTAGTTGGTGGGAGCGGCGCCCCGCCGCGAAGAGCGCGCGATCGCGGCGGGACGCCGCTCCCACCGGCAGAGCCTCTTCGCGTCGCACTGGCAAAGCCGGTGGCTTACAAGGGTGAAGTGAGTCTCGGAATGGGGCTCAATCCTCGGATGGTGTCTTCGAAGCGACCGACGAGACTGGTGCTGGGCCGTGTCGAAGCCAAGACGTGTCGCGTCTGCCCCGATGACACCGTGCTCGTCCCCCAGCTCACCCTCAGGCGAGATCGAACCGCCGCCGCTTGAAGGACACGGTGCGCTTGTAGTCGCGCATGCTGCCGACCTTGCGGATGTCGGCCCAGGTGCCCTTGTAGTAGGGGATCAGGTTGCGGTCGGTCCAGGGTGTCACGACATCGCCGACGACGCCGTTGTCGTAGCCGAACATCATGAAGACCTGACCCCTTGCGATGTCCGGCTCCGGATAGGCCATCGCGAAGGCCGAGCCATAGTCGTTGTGCAGCTCGACGATGTCGCCGGCCTCGATGCCCAGGTCCTTCGCATCCTCCGGGTTCAACTCCAGCGGTGACATGGGGAAGCGGTCCCGGCGGAAGGCCAGATAGCGGTCGTGGTAGGCCGTCTGCCAGATATGGTTGGTCCGGCCGTTGTTGACCCAGAAACGATACTTCTTGCGCTGCGCCTCGACGGTGGCAGGCAGGCCATTCCACGGCGCTGGCAGGAACCTCGCCTTGCCGTCGTCGGTGTCGAATCGGTGATCGGCATAGACCATCTCGGTGCCGATCAGCTCGCCGTCCTTGTATTCCTTGACCGGAAGCTGCACCCCGTCGTTGCCCATCGCCCGCAGCCGCGCGTAGGTGACCAGATCGCCGGTGGCACCACCCTGGCTGTCGATGCCCCCGGGCTTGCGGAAGCCATCGTTGAAGGCGTCCTCCTCGGTCTTCCAGTCGAAGCCGTCGAAGCGGGCGGCCATCTCCGCGTTGCCCTCGGCCTGGTACAGGGCCTTGAGCCGATTGGCGATGTCCGCGGCGATCAGACAATCGGGCCTGGCCTCGCCGGGCGGGTCCATGAAGCGCTCGGACAGGCGCATCCGGCGCTCGCCGTTCATCGAGGTCAGGTTCATCTCCCCCGGATGCGCGGCCGGCAGCAGCAGGTGGGCCGCGTCCGAGAACTTGGTCTTGTAGAGGTCGATGTTGACGACGAACAGCCCGCCGCGGTTCTCGACCGCGTCATAGATGAGGTCCACCAGCTCGTCGGCCGTGGCGCCGCGGGCCTGCGCGATGGTCTCGCGGACGATGCCGGCGCGCCGGTAGACGGCCTCGCGATATTGCTCGGCGTTGAGCGTCGTCTGGAAGCTGTTGCAGGCCCAGACCGTTAACATGCGACCGTTGCCCTTGATGATCTCGTCGTCGACATAGATGGACGGTCGCCCACCCGGATAGGGCGGACGTGCATAACCCTCCTGATGACCACCCATGCGTACGACACCCGTGCCGCGCCGCCCGACGTTCTCGGTCGTGAGCACCAGGTCGACCAGCGCCGACTGGATGCGGTAGTTGTCGTTGCCCCAGATGATGCCCTTCTCATAGCCATGCATGGTGCGCGGGTAGTGCCTCGAGGGCTTCGGCTTGTAGGCCCATTCGGCGGCCTTGACGATGTCGGACTCGGGCACGCCGGTGATGCGGCTGCAGTCGGCGAGGCTCATCCGATTGGCCGTCAGCGCCTCCTCGAAGCCGGTCGTGTGCTCGCGGATGAAGCGCTCATGGTGCCAGTCCTGCTCGACGACATAGGTCATCAAGCCATTGAACAGCGCGGTGTCCGTGCCGGGCGCGATGGCCAGATGCAGCACGTTCTCCTTGCCGGCCACCTGCTCGGCGATCGAGACCGTCAGGCTGCGACGCGGGTCGACGAAGATGACCTTGGCCTTCGCCGCGGTCTCGCCGGGGAACCACGCCTTCTTCTTCGCGATGGTCTCGCCACGCATGTTCGGCACCGCGTGCGCGAGGAAGTAGTTGGTCTGGGTCTCGTAACCATTGGCGCCGATATAGAAGAGCGTATCGGCGACCTCGGAGTCTTCGTAGCTATTGTTCAGCTCGCCGATGCCCATGTCGCGCGTGGCGTGGCACTCGGAATTGTAGGCCGGCCGGTTATGGATGCGCACCAGCGGCGTCTGCAGGGCGCTGAACATCAGCTTGCCGCTGCCCCAGGTGTTCTCGAAGCCACCACCGGCGCCACCGTGGTCGAAGGCGTTGAAGGCCAGCGCCTCCGGGCCGTGCTCGTCGAGGATGCGCTTGGTGACGCCGGCATAGACCTGAAGGGCGGTGTCCCAGTTGGTCTCGATCCAGTCGTCGCCGGTAAACAGCATGGGGTAGAAGAGGCGCTGGCGCGACATGCCCTCGCCGCTGTACATGACGCTTGCGAGCTGGCCACCGCGAGTCGACGACAGGCCCTGGTTCACGGTACATCGCTTGTCGGGCAAGACCATGATGTTCCAACGTCGGCCATCGCGGTCGGCGATGAGATTGTGCATCGGCGGCGTCATGATGATCTGCTCGGGGCCGATCTGGCTGCGAAAGTCCATTCCAAGCGCGTTTTCATCGGGGGCACGACCGCCCTCGCGGTTCTCGGGCCACTTGTAGACATGGTAGCCGCAGCCGACGATGCAGAAATGGCAGGTCATGTTCGTGCGCTCGGCATCCGTCGGCGGCAGCGGGAGACGGTCTCGATACTGGGTCATGATCTTTGGCTCCTTCGGTGCCTGGTCTCAGATGACATTGCATTGACGGCCGTAGATCAGGCCCTCGACGGCGACCGCATAAAGCATGTCGTCGTTCTCGTCGTGCTCGAGCAGGATGCGCGGCAGATTCTCGGTCGCCTGGCCGTCGACCATCTGGCCCTGCATCTCGGGGTCGAAGATGCTGAAGTGGCAGCCGCACTTGAAGGTCCGCGCCTCCTTGTCGTAATTGAGCGGACAGCCCATGTGTGTGCACTGGGTGCTATAGGCGACGATGTCGCCCGCCGGGCCGACGCCACCCGGGACCGCACGCCCGGTCTTGATGATCTGGCAGAAAGAGTCGTCGTCCGGGTAGCTGAACGCCTTCGGCTCGTTCACCTTCAGGGCGCCGACCTTCGCGATGCCGGTGCGCGGATATGGAAGCGTGGTCGCCCCCAGGTTCGCCGGCTGTTCACCGGCCACGGCGAGGCCGGTACCGAGCATGGCGGCACCGGCTGCGGCGGCCGTACCGCCGGTCTTGAGGAAACGGCGTCTGCTGAGATTGGTCATGACCTGGTCCTCCGATTCGAGTGGTGGCTCCCATCGCCTCGGCAAAGGCCGTGCCGGACTGACCTCGGCCGCGCAACAATGGATGGCCATGGGCGGAGCGCGGTTCAGTACCCTCCCGACCCAGGCAGTTGGACGCGGCAAGGTAGAGTTCGGGTAACACCCGAACCACCGATGTGTTACAAAAGGGTAACGTCAGACACTTGGGGACCAAGGCGATGAGGCGATGGTCACGCCGCGCTTTCGTCGCCGCGTTGCTGAAGGCCGGCGGCCTTGTCGGCGCAGTCCGTCCGAGCAGCGCAAGCGACACGCCGTTGCGCTTCGGCGTCACGCCAGTGATCTTGGACGACGATGTCGGTTTCCTGAAGCGTTGGAGCGAATGGCTCGCCGGCAAGCTGGACAGGCGGGTGGTGCTCGTCCAGCGTACCCGCTACCAGGAGATCGTCGATCTCCTGCTGCGCGGTCAGCTTCATCTGGCCTGGATCTGCGGCTATCCCTACGTGCAACACCAGGGGCAGCTCGAGCTGATTGCGGTGCCACTGTGGCATGGGCGGCCCCTGTACCGCTCCGAGTTCATCGTGCCGGTCGAGTCCGAGGCCCAGGCCCCCGAAGACCTCGCGGGCAGACTCTTCGCCTGGACCGACCCGGATTCCAATTCCGGCTGGCTCTATCCGCGATTCCGGTTGGACGCATCCGGTTTCGATCCCGATCGGTTCTTTCGCCGCAGTATCTTCACCTGGGGTCATGCGCGGAGCCTCCAGGCGGTCGCCAATGGTCTGGTCGACGGCGCCGCGGTCGACAGCTATGTTCGCGAGACCCTGATGCTGCACCTTCCACCCCTGGCCAAAGCGGTCCGCGTCATCGAGCGCTCGCCCCTGTTCGGCTTTCCGCCGATCGTCGCCGGGCCGGCGCTCGACCCGGCCGGACGGAGACGGATGCAATCGGCACTCTTCGGGCAGGCGACGGACACCGAGGGTCGAGCGCTGTTGGCCAACCTGAATCTCGATGGGTTCTCGACGGCGGGCCCGGAGGTCTATGCCGACATCGCCGCGATGGCCGAGCACCTGGGGCGCAGCCGCCGCTCATGACCCGCATGCTCGCCAGCTATCGGGTACGCTTGCCCTTGGCGCTCAGCGTCACGGCCGTCAGCACTGCGGTCTTGTTGGCCCTTGCGCTGGGACTGCAGACACTGCACAACCTCCGGGAAGACCAAGGCCGGAATGCCCAGCGTCTCGGCCACGCGATGGCGGCCTTGCTGGTGGGCGCGCTACGCCAGGACAATGTCTGGTTGGCCTACTCGCTACTGCGTGGACCAGACGGCGCCGACGGCAACCTGATCTGGGTGTTGGCAGACGAGAACGGTCGGATCTTCGCCAGCAATCGCCCCCGGACCTATCGTCTGGACCAATTGCTGGAACAAGCACTGCCGGGTCTCGAGGCGGTGCGATCCGCCCGCAACGATGCCGTGCAAGCCTTCGAGGTCGAGGGCCGCCCAGAGATCCGACGCCTCGTACACCTGGCGCTCGAGAGCGAAGGCGCACGGGTCGGCGATCTGTTCGCGCTCTTGTCCGACCGACCCTTTCTGCAGCGCTTCTACGAGATCCTGCTGGGCGGCGTGCTGGTCACAGGCGGCGTCCTCGCGTTCCTGCTACCGATCGGCTGGATCTGGGGACGCCGCATCGTGGCACCCTTGGTCCAGCTCGCGGACTGCATGGCGCGGGTCGGACGCGACGATCTGCGTACCCTCGATTGCCCGGTGGCGACCGGTGACGACGAGATCGGCCAGCTCGGGCGCTGTTTCACCGCCATGCTCGGCGCACTGTCCGAGAAGGCGCAGCTCGAGCACCGCATCTTGCAGTCGGAGCGGCTCGCGGCGGTCGGCCGCGTCGCTGCAGGCGTCGCGCACGAGATCAACAACCCGCTGGGCGGGATGGTCATGGCCATCGATACCTATCGCGGCGGCGGGCCGGCCGATGCGCGCACGACTCGGCTGCTGGACCTGCTCGACCGGGGCCTGCATCAGATCCAGGAGACGGTGTCGGCATTGCTGGTCGAGGCGCGTGCCGACAGTCGCGCCCTGACACCGGCGGATTTCGAGGACGTGCAAACCCTGACGGAGCCGAGGCCGACCCGTTGCGGGGCCCCGCTGACATGGCGTGTCGACTTCGAGGCGCAAACATCGCTGCCCGCGACGCCGGTGCGGCAGCTGTTGCTGAACCTGGTGCTCAATGCACTGAAGGCGGCCGGCGACGGCGGCACGGCCTCGGTGGACATCTCGGCGACCGACGGCCGGTTGGGCATCGATGTCGAGAATACCGGCCGCCCATTGCCGCCGGAGCGGCTCGACCGTCTGTTCGAGCCCTTTCCGTCGCGGCGTCGCGACGGCGAGGGACTCGGGCTCTGGGTCTGCTATCAGATCGTCTCGCAACTGCGCGGCAGCATCGACGTCGATGCACAGGGTGCCCTGACTCGGGTACGGGTCCGGATTCCACTTCAGCCGGACGACGACGATGCTTAGTACCCCGTTCCACTCGATTCTGCGTCCTCAGCGCCCGCCTCGCCTTGGCGCCTGCGAGGGGTTGTGAGCATGCAGAGCCAAGTGAAACAGGGTACCCGCATCTGCTTGATCGAAGACGATCCCATCATGGGCGAGGCGCTCGCCCAACGTCTGGAGCTGGAAGGCTTCGACGTCGACTGGCGACGCAACGGCCGCGAAGGTCTCGGGGTCCTGGTCGACATGGGTGCCGACCTCGCCGTGATCGACGTCAACCTGCCTGACGTCTCCGGCATCGCCTTGTTCGAGCGCCTGCTGCAGGCCCGCGAATCCCCGCCTCCCTGTCTGTTCATCACCGGCTACGGCACCATCGACGACGCGGTGCAGCTCCTGAAGCTCGGCGCGGCGGACTACCTGACCAAGCCCTTGAATCCGGGCGAGCTGATCGCGCGGCTGCGCAGCCTGGCGGCAAGCTCAAGGCCAACCAGCCGTGGTGACGAGCGTCTCGGCCTATCTCCGGCCATGCAACGCATCGGGATCGAGTTGGAGCGCATCGCACGTCATCCGGAGGCACCCCTTCTGGTCCGGGGCGAGTCCGGTGTCGGCAAAGAAGTCGTCGCACGGCGTCTGCACCAGCTTCAGTGTCCGACGGCCCCCTTCGTCGCGGTCAATTGCGCCGCCCTGCCCGAAGGGCTGATCGAGTCGGAGCTCTTCGGGCACGAAAAGGGGGCCTTCACGGGCGCGACGGCCCGACGTGCGGGCGTGTTCGAGCGCGCGGGCAACGGGCTCTTGTTCCTGGACGAGATCGGCGACATGCCTGCCGCGCTGCAGCCACGCCTTCTGCGCGTGCTCCAGGAGCGACGTCTGAGACGCGTGGGTGGTGACCGAGAGCTCCGGGTCGCCGCCCGTCTGGTGTTCGCGACGCATCAGGATCTGGAGGGCTCGGTACGGAGCGGGCGCTTCCGCGAGGATCTCTACTATCGGATCAATGTCCTGGAGATCGAGATCCCGCCGCTGCGCGAGCGCCCCGAGGACATCCTGTGGCTGGCGGAAGGCTTCGTTACCGATCACGCGCGCCGATTCCCCGCCGAACGACGCATGCTGAGCGCCGAGGATCGAGCGCGCCTGCTGCAATACCACTGGCCCGGGAACGTGCGCGAGCTGCGGCACTTGCTGGAGCGCGCCTGCATCATGGGGGACGGCGCAGCGTTGGCGTTGAAGCTGCCCCTTGCCGGTCACGACGAGAAGCCGCTCAAGTCCTACGCGCAGGCCGGAGAGCGTGCCGCGATCCTCGCCGCTCTCCAAGACCACAAGGGCAATGTCACGGCCGCGGCGGTGGCGCTCGGCATCAGTCGCAAGACCCTATGGCAGAAGATGAAACGCTACGGCGTCTCGAGGTGAACATCCGCTCAGTCGGCTGGGGTGAG
>JANQGF010000196.1 GCA_028277465.1 Chromatiaceae bacterium | reverse complement strand
ACCAGTCACATCGCCCGGCGATGCTCCTGGTGGCGCTCCTTGAAGGCGAGCCTCAATCCGGCGCCATCTGGTATGAACATTTCCGGCAATCGCCTAAGTTGGTCGGTCCTTCGAAAGCGCCGCCCGCGAGCCCCCGGACGCGAGCCCGAGCCCGATCTCGGGTCCGGCCCTGGCTCTTATGGACCCTCATCTCGGGTGAAAGATGATGCTAAGACTCTTCGTCGCGAGCGCGGCACACCTGCTCACCCTCGCCTACCGCACCTTCGTTCCTGCCCGAGGTGCCGGCCGCCCCAGTCTGCGACGACTGCTGCTCATGGCCGGTTTTCTCCCGCTCTTCACACTGGTCCAGGCGATCCACTGGGTCGGCTTCCTGCTCGATGAGATCCTCTTTCGCGGCTATCGCCGGGTCGTCATCCGCGAGCCTTTCTTCGTCCTCGGGGTGCCCCGCAGCGGAACCACTCATCTGCACCGAGTGCTGGCCGATGACGAACACTTCACGACCTTTTCCACCTGGGAGTGCCTCTTCGCGCCTTCAGTGACGGAGCGTCGCTTCTGGCTCGGGCTCGGCCGCCTCGACGCGAGTATCGGACGACCCTTCGGACGTCTCCTGAGCTGGCTGGAGACTCGCGCCTTCAGCGCCATGCATGAGGTGCACAGCATGCGGCTCGGGGACCCGGAAGAGGACTATTTCGCCCTCATGCCGGTGCTCGCCTGCTTCATCCTCGTCCTGCCATTTCCGCACTCGGCCCTGCTCTGGAACATGGGTACCTTCGACCGCGACATGCCGCAAGCGGAGCGCGAGCGTCTCCTGGATTACTACTACCGCTGTCTTCAGAAACACCTCTATGTGCATGGACCGCACAAGCGACTCCTGTCGAAGAATGCCGCCTTCGCCCCGCTGGCCGGCAGTCTCGCCACGCGCTTTCCGGATGCCCGCTTCCTGATCTGTCTGCGCGAACCCGAGCAGACCTTGCCGTCGCAGCTCAGCTCGATCGAATCCGGGATTCGGTTCTTCGACGCACTCTCGGTGACGCCGGATCTCCGCGAACGCCTGACTCGCCAATTGGCTTTCTACTATGCGAACCTGCACCGCGTCTTTCAGCGGATGCCCGAAGAGCGCTGTGTTTGGGTTACCATGCAGACACTCAGGAGCGACCTGCTGGGGGCGATCGGTCACATCTATTGGCAGCTGGGCTTCACACCCAGCGCCGGTTTCCAGACGCGGCTGCGCCGGCAGGAGGAAAGGGCCCGGATATATCGGAGCAGCCACAGCTACAGCCTGGAGCAGTTCGGCCTCTCGCGGGCGAAGATCCAACGCGAGCTCGGCCCACTCTATGAAGCGGTCGCTGCGCGCTCGGTCCAGGTAAGCGCGGTGTCGCCGCCGGCGAGACGCGTCGGCGAGTCGCCCAGCGATCAAGAGCCGTCGAGGTCGAGGAGAGAGCCTGCGCTGCCATGCTGAACCTGCCCATTACAGAGGACCGCATGAGGACTCTGGCTCGAACCCAAGCAAGCGACCTGCGCGTTGCCATCGTCTCCGACGCGGCACCGGAGCGCAATGGCGTCGGCGCCTACTACCGGGATCTCGTGGATCACCTCAAGACCAATGTGGCACGGGTGGACCTGATCGCACCGCGCTATCGCGCTGGCAGCTGGCATGGCGGACTCAGGCTTCCATTGCCCGGGGACCCGACCCAGAAGATCCTGATCCCGTCCTGGTCGCGTGTCAGCAAACGGCTCGAGCGCGTGCGCCCCAATGTCATCGTCGTCCCGACACCCGGCCCCTACGGCATGCTCGGGATGCATCTCGCCGGACGACTGGGCGTCAACCTGGTGGTGGGTTTCCATACTCACTTCGAGGCCTTGACGAACCTCTTTCAGGACTGGGGCATCCGCGCCCGGATCGCCAATGCCTATCTGCGCGCCTCTCACCGGCTGCTCTTCAGCAAGAGCCAACTGGTCCTGGCCAACTCGGAAGAGATGGTGGCGGTCGCCCGCGGGATCGGCGCACGACATGTCGGCTTGATGGCGACGCCCATTCCGAAGCGTTTTCTCGACCGGCCACCAGTACCGGCGGGGCCTGAATTCAAACGCGTCCTCTTCGCGGGTCGTCTCGCGCCCGAGAAGAACCTGGATGTGGTTCTGGAGGCCGCCCGGCGTCTGCCCGATCTGGAATTCCTGGTCGCCGGCGACGGACCGCTGCGCCCCTGGCTACAGTCACAATGCCGCAACCTACCGAACCTCAGTTTGATCGGCTGGGTCAAGCGCGCACGCATTCTCGCCCTGATCGATGGGGTGGATGCCCTGGTCCTGCCTTCTCGGATCGAGTCCTTCGGCACCATCGCGCTCGAGGCCATGGCGCGGGCGCGGCCCGTGCTGGTCTCCTCGGCCTGCGGCATCATGAGCTGGGACAGCTTGAATCGCGGCATCTTTCCGATCCGTGACGATGAGCACCTGGCCGACGCCCTGGGCCGGGTGCGCGACCTCGACCCGGCGATTCGCGAACGCAAGGCCTCCATCGGCCGTGCCGCCGCCGCGGAGATCAATCACCGCAATCTCCAGCATTGGCTGGCGATCCTCGGCGGCGCCCATGGGCGCACGATCGATGTCCACCACTGAGGCGGTTCGGGTCCTGGTCTCGGTGCATGACGTCATGCCCGAGACCCTGCCTCGGGTCGAGCGGATCCTCGACCTGCTCGAATCCGAGGGGGTCGGCGCCATCACGCTTCTGGTCGTTCCGGGCGCAGGCTGGACCTCGACTGACATCACCAGCCTCCGCGCCTACCAGAAGCGCGGTCACGAGCTCGCTGGTCATGGCTGGCGACATCGGGTCGATCGTATCGCAGGGATAAGACACCGGCTCCATGCCGGGTTCATTTCGCGCAATGTCGCCGAACACCTGGCGCTGGACGCGGAAGGGATCTCGGGCCTCATCGCACGATGTCACGCCTGGTTTCTCGACCAGAAACTGGAGCCCCCCTCGCTCTACGTCCCCCCGGCCTGGGCCATGGGCCGCATCGAGCGAAGCAGGCTGGCAGAGCTGCCATTCCTGCGCTACGAGCTCTTCTCCGGGATCCTGTCCGCCCAGACCGGACGGTTCTACCCCATTCCCATGCTCGGGTACGAGGCAGACACGGCCTTGCGAGCACCCCTGTTGCGGCTCTGGAATGGACTCAACCGGCGCCGCTCCGCTCGCGTCGGCTGGCTAAGGATGGGTATCCATCCCTATGACCTGGATCTGCGGCTTGCAGGAGACCTGCGCCGAGACCTACGCCGTTTCCGCACCCACGCCGCCTATGCCGACCTGGCAGAGAGCGGCGACCTAAGGCGATTTCTGTCAATTCTCATCCCACCTGACTTGTCTTGACGCCCGCCTTCAGCGTCGCGCCAGCAGTCACATCGCGCCGCGATGCTTCTGCCGGCGCTCCTTGAAGGCAGACGCCAATCCGGCGCCATCTGGCATGAGAATTTCCGGCAATCGCCTAAGTAATGATTCAGAAACAACCTATACACCGTAGGTTGGGCAAAGCGGAGCGTGCCCAACAAGGGCGGCTCAAGTTGCACCACTTGTTTCTGAATCG
>JANQGF010000194.1 GCA_028277465.1 Chromatiaceae bacterium | reverse complement strand
CGCCAGCAGTCACATCGCGCGGCGATGCGCCTGCCGACGCTCCTTGAAGGCAGACGCCAATCCGGCGCCATCTGGCATGAGAATTTCCGGCAATCGCCTAAGCGACCGATTCTTGGCACGCGGCCGCCCTGACACGAGTGCCAATGCGGACCAGAATAGCGCTTCTATATGAATCCGTTCCCTTTTGGTGCAGGAGGGCAGACCCGGGTGCGCCCCTGCATCCCCGCGATGACCTTGCGCATCAGCGCGATGAACTGGCCGCGGTCTGACTCCGAGAGCCCAGCCAAGGCCTCGGCGTTGACCTGAACGGCCGCCGCGATCGCCGGTACGTGCAGTGCACGGGCCTTGTCGGTGAGCCAGATGCGCTGTGCGCGTGCATCCGCGGGGTCCTTCTTGCGGACGATCAGGCCGTCACGCTCCATTCGTGCCAGTGTGTTGGCCATGGTCGGTTGCTCGATGTCCAGCTGCTCGGTCAGCTCTCGCTGAGTCAGGCCGTCGCCTTCCCACAGAATCAAGAGGGCTGGAAAGGTCCCCGTCGTCAGGCCCAGTGGCTTGATTCGGCCCTGCAGGTTGCGCGCGAAGAGTCGCGCTAGGTGGTTGGCGAGGTAGCCCGCCGACTGCTCTTTCATGAAATCCATGTCTTCTTTTAGCACTTGCATAGCTTGATATGCAATGCTATATAGCATGCTATATTTTTGCCCTGAACGGAGAGCCACCCATGCCCAAAGCCATCCATCCCGTCGCCGGTGCGCTAGCGCTGCTGACGATCCTGACCTTTTGGGTCGCCACGTTGGTGTCAGAGGCCTTCGGGCCGACGGCGACCGTGGTGACCGTCAAGACCCTGATCCCCTGGGGTTTCATCCTGCTCATTCCCGCCCTCATGGCGGCCGGGGGATCAGGTTTCACCCTCGCGAAAGAACGGCGTTGCCGTCTCGTCGATACCAAGCGCAAGCGCATGCCGGTCATCGCCTTGAACGGCATCCTGATTCTGATTCCGTCGGCCTTTTTCCTGGCCTTCAAGGCCCAAGCGGGGGAGCTCGATTTGGCCTTTTACGGGGTGCAGCTGATCGAGCTGGTTGCCGGGGCGGTCAATATCACGCTGCTTGGGCTGAACATGCGCGACGGGTTTCGTCTGACCGGCCGTCTGCAGCACCGCGCTGCCTGATCTCGTTCTTTCAAGGAGATACGTCATGTCCATGCCTATCAGGCCAAGCGTCGCTCTCTTGGCTCTGCTCATCGCCGGCTGCGGCGCGCCCCATCTGAAGACGGTGCATTCTGCCAAGAGCTTGCTGGTTGGACAGGAGGCCGAGGTCCTGTCGCGCTGCATCGGCGAGCCGATGGCTGTCGAGACGGCGGGGGGCACCTCGCCGACGACCTTGCACCTCTATTCCTCGGCCCAGGCACGCGGCCCGGACGGCCTGTTGCTGGCGACGCCCAAGCCAGACGCAGACGCCGATGAGTGGGCCTGTGTCTTCGAAATCAGGATCCGGGACGGGCGCATCCTGGCGATCCACAGCGAGAACCGCGCCGGTTGGGGCTTCGGCAGCATCAAGAATTGCTCCGCGGTCGTCGAGCGATGCGTGGGCATTTGATCGGGCAGGGCGCACGTCGGTTTGGCAGGTCGAGGGTGAATCCTGTGCGACCGACGCCGCGGTGCGGCTCGTGGCCGGTGCTGGTCCTGATCCCGCTCGCGCTGGCGGGCTGCAAGGACTTGGCACCGACCGAACAGGCACCGCCCCGGCCGATCGTCTGGACGGAGGTGCGCCCCGCCGACCAGACCACGCGGCGGATCCTGTCGGCCGTGGTTCGGCCCGTTCAGCGCGCGCCCTTGAGCTTCGAGGTCGGCGGTCGGGTCGAGGAGCTCAGGGTCGAGGTCGGTGATCGTTTCGTGTTCGGTCAGGTGCTGGGTCAACTGGATCAGCGACTCTATGCCCTGACCCGGCAGGAGCGCGACAGTGAGGTCGTGCAGGCCAAGGCCGTGTTGCGCGAGGCCGATCAGGCATTCGAGCGCCAGCGCGAGCTCCACGGCCGCGACTGGGCCTCGGAAGCCGCCTTCGACACCGCCAAGGCGGCACTGGAGACGGCCCGCGCCCGGCTGGAGACGGCGCGGGCCCGGCTCGACATCGCCGAGGAGAACCTGGCGGACACGGTGCTGCGGGCGCCCTACGCCGGGGTCGTGGCCCGGCGGCTCGCCGAGCCGGCACAGCGTGTCGCGGCCGGAGAGACGGTGCTGGAGATCCAGGGCGATGGCGGTGGCTTCGAGATCGCCGTCGCGGTCCCGGAGACGCTGGTCGCCCGGCTGCAACCCGGTGCTGCCTATGCCGTGACCTTCCCGGCCCCGGGGGGTGCCTCGGCCCGGGCCCGTGTCACCGAGATCGGCACCGAAGCGGAGCCCGGAGGCGCCTTCCCGGTCACTCTGCGTCTGGAGACGCCCCGGACCGATCTGCGGGCCGGTATGACGGCCGAGGTCGCCTTCGACATCGAGAGGTCCCAGTCGCCGAACGGCGACGGCAGCGCCAAAGCCGGCGTCCGGCCCGTCGCTATCCCGGTGACCGCCTTCTTGGCCGGCGACGGGCCAGCCAAGGTCGCCTTCGTCTTCGAGGCCGACGGTCGGGGCGATGGCGGCGGCATCCTGGAGCGGCGTACCATCCGCCTCGGCCCGCTGAGCTCGGAGCAGGCCACCGTACTGGCGGGGCTGAGCCCGGGCGAGATCATCGCCACGCGCGGCCTGCCATTCCTGCGCGACGGCCAACGGGTGACCCGACTCGGTGTCGGCCCGGAACGCTATCAATAGGCGCGTCCGACCGTGACCCTGACCGAGATCGCCTTTCGCTACCGGCCCGTGGTCGGCATGCTGCTGCTCGCGTTGATGGTCTTCGGGGTCGTCAGCTATTTCACGCTGCCGACGCGCGAGGACCCGAAGATCACGATCCGCGAGGCCGTGGTCGCGACCGAGTACCCGGGGCTCGCGGCCGAGCGTATCGAGCGCTTGGTCACCCGCCCGCTCGAGGAGGCGCTGCGCCGGGTCCCGCAGATCGAGGAGATCCACTCGGTCTCGATGCCCGGGATCTCGATCATTCATGCCGAGGTCTATCCGAGCCTGTTCGAGCTCGACCAGATCTGGGACGAGCTGCGCGACAAGATCGCCGATGCCGGCGCCACCCTGCCCGAGGGGACCCACGCGCCGCGCATCAACACCGACTTCGGCGACGTGGCCGTGGTCACGGCCGCCCTGATGGCCGAGGACTTCCCCTGGCGCGACCGTTTCGACATGGCCGAGTACGTGCGCGACCGCCTCTATGCCGTGCCTGGCACCAAGCGGGTCGACCTGCTCGGCGTTCAGCCGGAGCGCATCTTCATCGAGGCCGGCAACGCCCGTCTCGCCGAGCTGGGGCTGGACCCCGAGCGGTTGGCGGTCATGCTGCGCGAGCAGAACGTCATCCGCGCCGGCGGTTTGGTCGACACCGGCGAGCGCGCCCTGCTGGTCGAGCCGACCGGGGACTTCGACGGTCTGGAGGCGATCCGCGAGGCCCTGGTGACGCTGCCGAACGGCCAGGGTGTGATCCCGCTGCGCGACCTCGCCGAGGTGCACCGCGCGACCGTCGACCCGCCCCATCAGCCGGCCTACTTCAACGGCCGCCCGGCTATCGTCTTCGCCATCTCGATGCGCGACGGCATCAGCGCGCTGGACCACGGGCACGCGGTCCGCGCGGCCCTGGATGAGATCGAGTCGTCGCTGCCCATCGGCTACGACCTGGAGATCATGACCTTCCAGGCCGAGCAGGTCGCGGGCGCCGTCTATGGCGTGACCGGGAGCGTGCTGCAGACCCTGGTCATCGTGCTGCTGGTGGTCATCTTCTTCCTCGGGCTGCGCACCGGCCTGATCGTCGGGTCCATCGTGCCCGCGGCCATGCTGGTGACGCTGGCCATCATGGGCTTCATGGAGATGTCGCTGCAGCGCATGAGCCTGGCGACCCTGGTCATCGCGCTCGGACTGCTGGTCGACAACGGCATCGTCATCGCCGAGGACTTCAAGCGCCGGCTGGAGGAGGGCCTGAGCCGCGACGAGGCCCTGCGCCAAGGCGGGCGCGAGCTGGCGATGCCACTCTTGATCTCGACCCTGATCACCATTCTGGTCTTCCTGCCGCTGATGCTGGCCGAGCACACGGCCGGGGAATACACCCGCTCCATCTCGCTGGTGATCCTGATCTCGCTGCTGACCTCCTGGGTGCTGGCGATGACGGTGACGCCGGCCCTGTGCCACCGTTTCATCCGGGTGCCGACCGCGGACGGTGGGCGGCGCGGACCGGGGATCTCGGACCGGCTGTTCCGCTGGATGACCGGCGGCTACGAGCGTATCCTGCGCGCCGTGCTGCGCCGGCGCTGGGGGCTGCTCGCGCTGATGCTGGCCCTGATGGTCGCGGCCGTCGCCGGCATCGCCCACGCCCCGAAGCGCTTCTTTCCGAACAGCGACCGCGCCCAGGTCCTGGTCTACATCGACCTGCCCGCCGGCGTGACGACCCGCACCACCGATGCCGCGATGCGACGGGTCTTCTCGGCGCTGGACGAGCCGGGCCGGGTCGCGCACGTCGCCAGCCATGCGGCCTACATCGGCTACGGCGGACCGCGCTTCGTGCTGTCGCTGACCCCGATCGACCCGGCACCGAACGTCGCCTTCATGGTCTTTAACATCACCGATTTCGCGCACCTGGACCAGGCCGTCGCCGAGCTGCGGGCGCTGTTTCGCGAGGCGGCCCCGGAGCTCTCGGCCCGGGTCACCAAGATGTTCCTCGGACCGAGCGACTCTAGCAAGCTCGAGGTCCAGGTCACGGGGCCGGACCCGGACGTGCTGTTCGCGACCGGCCGGCGCATCGAGGCGGCCTTCCGGCAGATCCCGGGCGTCATCGACATCCATTCGGACTGGCAGAACCGGGTCCCGAAGCTGGTCGTCGACATCGACCAGACCCGGGCGCGGCGCGCCGGCGTCTCGTCGGCCGACATCGCCCAGGCCCTGGAGCGCGCCTTCGACGGCCAGGTCGTCACCCAGTACCGCGAGGACGACGATCTCTTCCCGATCATCGCCCGTGCCCCGGGCGCCGAGCGCACCAGCCTGGAGCGCATCGGCTCGCTGGAGGTCTTCGCCCGTGCCACCGGCGAGACCGTACCTTTGATGCAGGTGGCCGAGCTGCGGCTGGTCAACGCCTACGCCCGTCTCGCCCGCTCGGACCTGCAGCGCGCGCTGACCGTCGAGGCCCGCAACACCGCGCTGACGGCCGAGGACATGGTCCCGCTGATCGCCCCGGCGCTGGCCGCGATCGAGGCCGAGCTGCCGCCGGGTCACCGCCTCGGCTTCGACGGCGTCGTGATCGACTCCGCCGAATCCCGCGCCGCCCTCGGCGCCAATGTCCCCCTGTGCCTGGCCGTGATCCTGGTCCTGCTGGTCGTCAAGTTCAATTCCTACCGCCGCCCGGCCATCATCCTCGCCACCATCCCGCTGGTGCTGATCGGTGCCTCGGCCGGGCTGCTGCTGATGGGCGCCAACTTCGGCTTCATGGTGATCCTCGGCCTGTTCTCGCTCTCGGGCATCATCACCATCAACGCCATCGTGCTGATCGATCGCATCGACATCGAGCGCGCGGCCGGCGCCGACCCCTTCGAGGCCATCGTCAGCGCCTCGGTGCGCCGCCTGCGCCCGATCCTCATGACCACCATCACCACCATCCTCGGCCTGGCCCCGCTGATCCTGGCCCACGACCCGCTCTTCTACGGCATGGCCAGCGTCATCGCCTTCGGGCTGCTGGTCGGGACCATCCTGACGCTCGGGGTGGTGCCGGTGCTCTATAGTCTGTTCTTCGGGATTCGGCCGGGGTCGCCGGCCGGAAGGCTCGTGAGCACTTCGACTGCACCGGCTGTCTGATCTTCGAACCGATGCACGCGGTCTGAAGATCGCACCCCATTCGGACGCTCGATGTTACCTCACGCCCGCCCGCAACAGATGGACCTGGTCTTTTGGCTTGTGCCGTTGGGCCTCGATCACCGGTTCGCCCGATCCGTTGAGTCGGCATCGCGCATCATGCGGCAGCATCACGTGGGAGCGGCGCCCCGCCGCGATCGCGCGCTC
>JANQGF010000275.1 GCA_028277465.1 Chromatiaceae bacterium | reverse complement strand
TCGAGGACTCTCTCAAGCAATCATTCAGCCGGAGCGAGCTTCAAGGTGAGATAGGAAACGCCGCCGGCAAGGCTCAAACCCTTGCTCTTCTCCAGCGCTAGTGGTTGCAGGGTGATGTTGTTCTCGCTGCCACCAACCAGCGCGCCGACACCGCCACCAACACCCAGGCTCACGTTGCCCTTGCCGCCGACGAACTTGCCAGCGAGACCACCTGCACCCGGCGTCTTGTCCTGCGCGGCCGCCATGACAGTGTACTTGAGCGTATCTTCACGCCTCCAATTCAGATCCAGACCCAGCCCGATTCCGCTCTCGCCGACGTACTTTTCCACACCACCGTCGGTTTGCTTGAATTCGCATTCAACCTGCACGCTGGAGTGGATGGCAAGATTCTTCTGGGTCGAGGGATCGGACGTACAGGTCAGTACCCCGACTTTGAATCCGCCGTCCTTTGCCACCTCCTCGGCAATGACGGGGGCTGCCCCGAGACCCAGGACCACGGACAGCGCAACGATTAGGTTCTTCTCTTGCATGGTGATTTGTCTCCTCGAGGCGGCTGATAAAAATGGCAGACCAACAACGTCTGCCCTTGTCGATGATCTTCGAGATCACTCAGCAATTCTCGCTTGATATTGACGCGGCCATCCACGGCCTTCATCTCGACCGTCGTGTTCGATGGGCGTCCACCTAAACCGCGTCCAGAGCGAAATGCATCGTTTTCACTTTGTGCCTGGCCTTGAGGATTTCACTGGCCTTGGTCGGGACGCGGTTTAAAATTTCATCTTTTTTCATCTCTTAAACCGCGCTAGCACTGGCAGTCGTCGAGTTTGCCAAGACCGATCCAAACTAGAAACATCAAATACCGCGCTGAGCGCGGTTTAAGTCTCCAGTATAATTGCACATATAATCTCATTTTTCAGAGCGCTTATGGGACAGGTGACCATCTACCTCGACGACGAGACCGAATCGCGTTTGAAGGCATCGGCCAAGAGCCAAGGCGTGCCCGTCAGTCGCTGGATCGCCGAGCTGGTGCGCGAGAAGACGGCAACCGAATGGCCCGAGGAGATCCGTCAGCTGGCGGGAGCCTGGCTCGATTTCCCGGACGCCGAGACGCTACGCGGCGAGCAAGCCGAGGATGTCCGCCGCGAGTCGTTATGATGTATTTGCTCGATACCAACACCCTGATCCACTTCTTCAAGGGACGAGGTCGGGTTGCCGAACGACTGCTTGCCACGCCACCCAATCAGGTGGGCATCTCCGCGATCGTGCTGCACGAGCTACAAACGGGGATCGCCAAATCGACCCAGCCGGTGAAGCGGCGCCGCCAGCTCGAGAGCCTGGTGAGCGCTGCCGTGCTGTTTCCGTTCGGCAGACCCGAGGCCGCCGCTTCGGCGCTGATCCGCGCCAATCTGGAGCGCGCTGGCACGCCGATCGGCCCGCTGGACACCCTGATCGCCGGAACCGCGCTCGCCAACCGGGCGATTCTAATCACGCACAACACCCAGGAATTCTCGCGGGTCTCCAATCTGACTCTGGACGACTGGTACTAGTGCGGCATAAGACTTCCAACTCTTCGCCTTCGAAGTAGACCTCCTAGGTCTCTTTACACCTTTGAAGGGATATCTTCCCACTGGTCCGCGGCCGAGAGGCAGCCGGGAAAGTCGGGCAAAGTCACCCCTTGCGCATGCGTCTCATCACCATGGTCACCAGGGTGCCGATGCCCGGTACCAGCGAGGCCAGGGTTTCGCGGATACGCTTGGCCTCGCCGTCCCAGAAGGCGCTGTAGCTGGGTGGAAGGTTGTCGGTTGTCGATCAGCTCTTGGAACTCATCCTCGACATCCGCGCGCAGGCTGAGGAGCGTCACGCCGTCGGTCGCGTCCTGGATGGCGATCTCGCGCTTGCGGTCCCAGCGGGCGATGATGGAGTCCTCCCACTGCAGCTCAACGCCCTGGACGACCTGCCCGAGTGGCAGGGTCTGGGTTGAGGGGCCGGGCTGGACCTGGATCACGTCCAGCTCACCGGACACGCGCTCACGCCCCTCGTCGAGGTCGCGCACAATGATCGGCAGCAGGTAAAGTACATGCTTTACACGTATCCCGCGCCTACCCCTACGATTCCAGAGCGTCCCAAGGGTCAGGTTTTCCTCGCCACCGGATGCAGGTATGGTGGCGCTATTGCATCAGCGCGGAAACTCGATAGATGAAGGTTGCGATCTTCTCGGATGTCCAGGCCAACTTTCCCGCCATGGAGGTGGCCGTCGCCCAGATCCTGGATTGGGGGCCGGACCTGGTTGTCATGGACGGCGACCTGGTCAACCGCGGGCCGAGCAGTCTCGCCTGTCTGGAGCTCTTCGATCGACTGCGACACGAGCGCGGTTGGCTCCCGGTGAAGGGCAACCATGAGGCCTGGATCCTGCGTTGCGGGCGCGAGGCGCCCAGGAACGCGCTCGAGGAGCAGACCCGCCGATTCGCCGACTGGACCTATCGCCAGGTTCGGGAGCGAGTCGCGTCGCTCGAGGGCTGGCCCGATCATCTCTGTTTCCATGGCGGCCATGAGAACAGCTGGGTCCATGTGACGCACGCCAGCATGGCCAGCAACCGCAGAGGCATCTCCGCCAATGTCCCGGACGAGGAGGTGCGCGGTACCCTGCCCGAGGACATCGCCCTCTTCGTCACCGCCCACACCCACCGTCCCATGACACGTGTGCTGGATGGAACGCCGATCCTGAACGTCGGGTCGGTGGGCTCACCCTTCGATGGTGACCCGCGCGGCAGCTACGCCCTGCTGGAAATGCATGGCGGACGCTGGAGCTGGGAGATCGTCCGCTTCGATTATGACCGCGAACGGGCCGAGCGGGATTTTCTGGACTCCGGTTTCATCGAGGAGGGCGGACCCCTGACGCGCATTCTCTTCGAGGAATGGCGCCAGGCAAGACTCCTGATGCCGAGCTGGCGCCGCGACTACGAGCCGGCGGTGCTGGCCGGCGAACGTCCCTTGGGACCGACCGTCGAGGCCTTTCTCGCCGAGATGGGCTGACCGCCCAGCCACATCCCCACCGATCCGGATTCAGGCCTTCCCCTCCCGGCATGGAGCTTCATTCGCCCCTGACCCTCTTGCAGCCCCTGCTCGGGCTGACGGTCCTCACTCTCACCGCCTGGCTGTTGAGCGAGGACCGGCGCGCCGTTCGCCCCCGTTTGATCATCGCAGGGCTGGGGCTGCAATTCCTGCTCGCGCTGGTACTCCTCAAGCTGCCTCAGGTCAAAGAGGCATTTCTGACGCTCAACGAGCTGGTGCTGGCCATCGAGCAGGCCACGCGCGCCGGCACCCAATTGGTCTTCGGCTTCCTCGGCGGCGCATCCGCACCCTACGAGACCCGTTACCCGGAAAACAGCTTCGTACTCGCCTTCCGCGCCCTGCCCTTGATCCTGGTCATCAGCGCCCTCTCCGCCCTACTCTTCCACTGGCGGATCCTGCAGCTCCTGGTCCGCGGATTCGCCTGGCTGCTGCGGCTGACGCTGGGAACCGGTGGCCCGCTGGGGTTGGGTGCCGCGGCCAATGTCTTCGTCGGCATGACCGAGGCGCCGCTCCTGATCCGGCCCTATCTGGCCAGCCTGTCGCGTCCGGCGCTCTTCGGGCTCATGACCTGCGGGATGGCCACCATCGCGGGGACGGTGATGATCCTCTATGCGAGCATCATCGAGACCGTGATCCCGGATGCCATGGGTCACATCCTGACCGCCTCCCTCATCAGCGCACCGGCGGCCCTCATGATTGCCGGCGTCCTGGTTCCGGAGCCGGGCAGTGCCGGTGACGAGCCCCCGGTGCGGATCGAGATTCGCTCACACAGCAGCATGGATGCCGTCACCCGCGGGACGCTGGAGGCGATTCCACTCTGGCTGAACATCATCGCCATGCTGGTGGTCATGGTCGCCTTGGTCAGCCTGGTCAACCAGATTCTCGGGCTCCTGCCCATGGTCGCCGGGGAGCCGCTCACCGCTCAGCGCATTCTGGGCTGGCTTCTGGCCCCCGTGGTCTGGCTGATCGGCATCCCCTGGTCGGAGGCGCCGCTCGCCGGATCCCTCATGGGCCTCAAGACGATACTCAACGAACTGGTCGCCTATCTCGAGCTCTCCAAGCTGAGCGGCCAGGCGCTCAGCGACCGCAGTCGGCTGATCATGACCTATGCGCTCTGTGGCTTCGCCAACCTCGGCAGCCTCGGCATCATGATCGGCGGACTGGGCTCCATGGCGCCCGAACGGCGCGATGAGATCCTGGCCCTGGGCATGAAATCCATCCTGGCCGGGACCCTGGCAACCCTGATGACGGGGGCCGTGGTCGCCATTTTGATCTGACCGGACGACGAATGATGCAGCAACGCCGCTGTGCCTGGTGTGGTGAGAACCCGATCTATGTCGCCTACCATGACATGGAGTGGGGCGTGCCGGTGCGCGACGACCGGACCCTGTTCGAGTTTCTCGTCCTCGAAGGCGCCCAAGCGGGACTCAGTTGGTCGACCATTCTCAACAAGCGCCAGAGTTACCGGAAGGCCTTCGACGGCTTCGATGCCACGAAGGTCGCCCGCTATGACGAGCGCAAGCTCGCCGAGCTGCTCGCTGACCCGGGAATCGTCCGTAACCGCCTCAAGGTCCGCTCGGCCGTGAGCAACGCGCAGGCCTTTCTACGGGTCCAGGAGGCGTGCGGGAGCTTCTCCGACTACATTTGGTCCTTCGTCGATGGGAGGCCGATTCAGAACCAATGGGGATCAGTGGCCGAGGTCCCAGCCGTCACCCCTCTGGCTGAGACCATCTCGAAGGACTTGAAGAAGCGGGGCTTCAGCTTCGTCGGTCCCACCATCGTCTATGCACAGATGCAAGCGACCGGCATGGTGAACGACCATGTCGTGGACTGTTTTCGCCATGCCGAGGTGACCGCCCTCGCCGCTGGCACCTCATGAGTCAGTAGCGCAGGCCTCGCCGGTCCCCAGCCAGAAACCCAGGCTCTTATGCAGGAATTCGTCCCACTGCATATAGTGGGAGCCGTCGCACGAGAAGTTCAGACCAACCGTGCCGTTGAAGATGTTGAGCGAGCCGGAACGCAGATAGATGGTCTCGTCCATCAATCGCAGATCGCGGAAGGCGTGGAAGACATCGGAAACTCGCTCCAGCGGGATCGCCGCCGCGTCCGGGTAGGCCCTCAAGGGATACGCCAAACAGATGCCTGGATCGGCCAGGTCCTCATAATCCAGGATGCGGTAGTGGAAGGGGTCGTCGATCGTCCAAAGCGTTGCCCGCGAGCTCGAGAAATGCAACTTGCCGTGAAAGACCCCATGGGCGGCGATCAGCTCCACCAAGAGATCCAGCACCTCCTCGATCCGGGTGTCCATCAGGCTCTCCACCCGCTGCTGTTGGAACAGACCGCCGCGGATCGCAGGATCGCCCTTGAGCTGCAGCCATTGACCCTGCTGCTGGTAGAGCTCGCGGGTCAAGGGCAGCTCGCGCAGGTCGAAGTCCGCGCCCAGAAACCCGAGCAAACCACCGGCGCCGTCATCGATCCGCTGAATCGCGGTCAAGGAGGGCCGACGCGCGTTACGGCTGATGTAGGCGGGCGACAATGAGAAGCGCTCGCCAGCGAGCGCCTCGGCCAGATAGGGCCGGTCGCTGCGGTCGCGCCCCAGATGTTCCGGAAGCAGGCCCTGGGACGAGAGATTGGCGGTCAGTTGGCAGGCCTCCTGATCCAGGGCATAGAGATACTTGCAGGAGGGAAGGCTCGGCAAGGCGTTCAGCAGCAGCTGCTCCAGGGGCCCGCGCTCCGACCAGCAGGAGCGACAGGCTTCGGCGAGTCGTTCGAAGACCCCGGCCAAGCGGGCCTGCAAGAGCATACGCTGACGTGCGACGGTGGTCTGGAGGGCTTGGCTCATCTCAATCGACTCAGATTGGAGTGATCAATCCACCAGCTCACCTTTCAGGATGCGCTCGAAGGCGAGCTGCCCGTCGCGCAGGGTCACCTGGATGAGATCGCCGGGCGCGAACTTGCCTGCGAGGATCTCCTGGGCGAGCGGGTTCTCGAGCTGAGCGCGGATGGCCCGCTTCAAGGGCCGGGCACCGTAGACGGGGTCGAAACCGGCCTCGCCCAGATGATCCAGCGCGCCCTCGTCGACCTCCAGCTGCATCTCCCGATCGGCCAACCGCTGCCGCAGATAGCCGATCTGGATGCGGGCGATGGCCCGAATCTGATCCTGCTGCAGCGAATGGAAGACCACGATCTCGTCGAGTCGGTTGACGAACTCGGGTCGAAACGCATGGCGGACGATCTCCATGACGGCCTCCTTCATGGCCGCATAGTTGGCCTCTCCGGCGCGTTGCTGGATGATGTCCGACCCCAGGTTGGAGGTCATGACGACGACCGCATTGCGGAAGTCCACGGTCCGGCCCTGACCATCCGTGAGCCGCCCGTCGTCCAGCACCTGGAGCAGTACATTGAAGACATCCGGATGTGCCTTTTCCACCTCGTCGAGGAGAATGAGACTGTAGGGGCGGCGCCGAACGGCCTCGGTCAAGTAACCCCCCTCCTCGTAGCCCACATAACCGGGCGGGGCGCCGATGAGGCGCGCCACCGAGTGCTTCTCCATGAACTCCGACATGTCGATCCGGACCATGGCCTCCTCGGTATCGAAGAGGAAGGCCGCCAGCGCCTTGCACAGCTCGGTCTTGCCCACACCGGTCGGCCCCAGGAAGAGGAAGGAGCCAATGGGGCGCCCCGGGTCCGACAGACCGGCGCGCGAGCGGCGGATCGCGTCGCTCACGGCGCGAACGGCCTCGGTCTGACCGACGACACGCCGCTCGATCTCCTGCTCCATACGCAGTAGCTTCTCGCGTTCGCCCTCCAGCATCCGCGAGACCGGGATCCCGGTCCACTTGGAGACGATCTCGGCGACCTCTTCGTCGGTGACCTTGTTGCGCAGCAGACGAGTCCCACCCTGGGCCGCATTCGCCGCCGCGGCCAGCTGCTTCTCCAGCTCGGGGATCCGCCCGTATTGGAGCTCGGACATGCGAGTCAGGTCACTGGCACGCCGCGCGGTCTCCATCTCCACGCGCGCCCGATCCAACTCCTCCTTGATATGCGCCGTCCCCTGGACCGCGGCCTTCTCGGACCGCCAGACCTCGTCGAGGTCGGCGAACTCGCGCTCCAGCCGCTCGATCTGGTCCTCGAGGTCTTTCAACCGCTTCTTGGATGCCTCGTCGGACTCCTTCTTCAGCGCCTCGCGCTCGATCTTGAGCTGGATCAACCGCCGATCGAGCTTGTCCATTCCCTCCGGCATCGAGTCGATCTCCATCCGAATCTGCGAGGCCGCCTCATCGATCAGGTCGATCGCCTTGTCCGGGAGCTGTCGGTCCGAGATATAGCGGTGCGAGAGGACGGCCGCCGCCACGATCGCCGGATCCGTCACCTCGACCGCATGATGGACCTCGTAGCGCTCCTTGAGACCGCGCAGGATGGCGATGGTGTCTTCGACATTGGGCTCTTCCACCAGCACCTTCTGGAAACGCCGCTCCAGCGCCGCGTCCTTCTCGATGTACTTGCGATACTCGTCCAGGGTGGTGGCCCCGACACAGTGCAGCTCGCCCCGGGCCAGGGCCGGCTTGAGCATGTTCCCGGCGTCCATCGCCCCCTCCGCCTTGCCTGCACCGACCATGGTATGGAGCTCGTCGATGAAGAGGACGATATTGCCTTCCTGACGTGCGATGTCGTTGAGCACGGCCTTGAGCCGCTCCTCGAACTCGCCGCGAAACTTGGCGCCGGCGATGAGCGCCGCCATGTCGAGCGCCAACAGCCGTTTGGTCTTGAGCCCCTCGGGCACCTCGCCGTTCACGATCCGCTGGGCCAGCCCCTCGACGATCGCGGTCTTACCCACGCCGGGCTCGCCGATCAGCACCGGGTTGTTCTTGGTCCGGCGCTGCAGCACCTGAATGGTGCGCCGGATCTCGTCGTCGCGACCGATGACTGGATCCAGCTTTCCCTGCTCGGCGCGTTCGGTCAGATCGATAGTGTACTTCTCGAGTGATTGGCGTTGCTCTTCGGCATTGGGGTCGTCGACGCTCTGCCCACCCCGAACGGCCTCGACGGCCTTTTCCAGCGCGCCCTTGCTCGCGCCCGCCTCGCGCAACGCCGTGCCCAAGGCACCCCGGTCTTCGACCGCCGCGAGCACGAAGAGCTCGGAGGACACATATTGATCGTTACGCTGTTGGGCGAGCTTGTCAGTCTGATTGAGCAGACGGCTCAGCGCGTTGCCCAGATGCACGTCGCCCGCCGCACCCTGAACGGTTGGCAATCGATCCAAGAGATCGCCCAAGGTCGAGCGCAGCCGGTTCACATTGACGTCCGCCCGGCCGAGGAGGTGCCGAACCGTGCCTCCTTCCTGATCCAACAGGGCGACCATCAGGTGGACGGGCTCGATGAACTGGTGGTCACGGCCGACCGCCAGGCTTTGCGCGTCGGCCAGGGCCAGCTGAAATTTCGCTGTCAGCTTATCCATTCTCATGGTCGTCGACTCCAGAGATTCCCTAGGGTTTTTCCGAAAATTGGGGGGACACCCGGGCCGAATCAACCGGGCGCCAGTTTGGATCGTTTTTCAGGATCGCCCGCATGGAAATTTCCGCTATCATGCGCGCGTGAACTTGCGAGACCTCAAGTACATCCTTGCCGTCGCGGAGACTCGCCACTTCGGGCGCGCCGCAGAGCGCTGCTTCGTCAGTCAGCCAACGCTGAGCGGGCAGATCAAGAAGCTCGAGGACGAGCTCGATGTGGTCATCTTCGAGCGTACGAACCGCTCCGTGGAGATCACGCCCGTCGGCGAGCTCATCCTGAACCACGCCCGACTCGCGTTGGAACAGGCGGAGGCGATCGAACAAGCGGCCCGGGCCCACCAGGATCCACTGGCCGGCCCCTTGCGTGTCGGGGCCATTCCGACCCTCAGCCCCTATCTCATGCCGCTGGTCCTGGTGCCCCTGAAGCGCACCTGCCCCAAGCTCAAGCTGGTGCTGTCCGAGGAGATCACGGACTCACTGGTCGGCCGCCTCGCCCACCACGAGATCGACGCCGCCCTGCTGGCGACGGAGGTGGATGAGACTGACTTCGATAGCATGACCCTGTTCGACGAGCCCTTCTGGCTCGCCCATCCCATGAATCACCCTTTCAACGAGCGCGACGAGATCACGGCTCGGGACCTGAAGGAGGTGGACCTCCTGCTGCTGGCTGACGGCCATTGTCTCACCCATCAGGTCATGGAGGTCTGCCGCGTGGCCGAGCGGCCAACCCAGGGTGAGATGGCCGACTTGCGTGCCGCCAGTCTGGAAACCCTCTTGCAGCTGGTGGGCGCGGGCTTCGGCTGCACCCTCGTGCCGGCCCTTGCCATCCGTGGCGGCTGGATGACCGACAGCGGCATTATCGCCCGCCGGCTCGATCTGCCCGACGCCTATCGACGCATCTCCTTGGTCTATCGACGCAGCTTCCCGCGCCGTCGCGCCCTGGAGGCGCTCGCGGAGGTGGTCCGCGAGCATCTGCCGAACACCGTCAAACGGCTTTCTTGATGTCGTTTTCCGCCTAGCCTTCTAGTGTGCAATTTCGGCCTCACGTTGTGCAAAAGAATCAGACGGCCCGGTCCCCACTCGCAAGAATGGGAGAATGGACTAGGCTTGTGTGGGGGACTTGGATTAAGCGTGTCTACATCAGCGTGGCCGGACCGCAACATTCAATCTGAAGTCCCGATGATCGAGTTGTCTGGCGTGCTCTTTGCCTTGCTCAAGAACAAGACCGCTCGGCAACCTCGAAATCAGCAGTGAGGGGAGAAGAACATGAGCACCAAGCAATCCCAAGCCATTTGGGAGCTCTGCCGACAGGGACTGCCGCTTGCGGCCGAGGACGCCGCGCAGTGTTGGAACAAGGGGGAACGTTTCGAAATGGGGGATGAAGTTCGTCTTGGGCGTCCGCTCGAAGACTTGATCGATCAATGCAATTGGGAAGTGGAGAACGACGCGGCAACTGTTTGAATCCGACGCCTGAATCCATCGCGATCCCGCATAGACGAAGCGGCGCAACTCTGCGCCGCGAGGGTCTCCTTAAAGGCAGTCGGTCACCCGAGGTCGCCGTTCAGGTTGGAGGCAGGTTCAGCGCCTTTTTTCGACGCCCAAGACGGAAGGCCGACCGAAGTCCTCTGCCCTGCTCTCCGACCCGTCGCCTGTCCGTATAGGGTAGTCCTTTGAGTTCAGGCGATTACCGAAAATGTTCATGCCAAATGGCGACGGATTGGCGTCTGCCTTAAGGAGCGTCGGCAGGCGCGTAGCCGCGCTATGTGACGGCTGGCGCGACACAGAAGGCGGGCGTCAAGACCAGCCAGGTGGGATGAGAATTGACAGAAATCGCCTCAGATGCCGACCGGTTATCTCATCGTCGAGACGCGTCCCGATCGTCTGGGCTGGGTCCGAATTCGCGGCGCTGATCATCCCCCCATCTCGCCCACGGCTCCAAGGGTCGAGTCCGCCGAGCCCTGGATCCGGTATGCCGCTTCTTTCGCGAATCTCCATGTCGCGCTCATGCACGCGCATGCCGCGCTACGCCATCGCACAATCGACGCCGAGGCAGGCCTGTATCGCGTGGACCCGGTGACGGCGGTCGCCGCGGTCGAGGCCATCGACTTGGGCCATCGTCCGGTCTATCTGGACCCGCAGATCGCCTCCGATCCGAGATTCGCGAGCGAGGTCGAACGACGGCGAAGGCGACACCGCCAGCTCGACCGTTTCTTCACTGGGGTTGGCTTAGCCGCAATCGGCCTTCTCTTACTCGCCCTCTTGATCAGATGAAGGTGCAGCGGGGTGCTCGTCGAGCTTGACGCACAGCACGTCGCAGTTGGAATGCCGCAAGACCGACCGGGCCGTGGATCCGAACAAGCCGAGCAAGCCGTGGCGCCCATGACTGCCGATCACGACCAGATCCGAACCCAGTTCGGCCGCGACTTTGTCGATGACGGAAGCGGGCGATCCGACCTTGATCAGCTGATCGACCGCAGGGACGTCCAATTGATCACCCAGGGCCTCCATCTGACGCTGGGCGACCTCCATCAGCTCCCGCTCCAGATCACTGTTGTCGGGCAAGGCCATCTCGCCGGGATAGCCCAGGGTCAGGTATTCCATCGATGCTGGAACATGCTCGATCACATGCAAGAGGGTCAGGCGAGCACCGAGCAACCGACTCAGACGCTCGGCACGCGTCACGACAGAGTCGCTCTCCTTCTCGAAATCGACGGCGAGCAAGAGATGCTGATAATCCCCGGTCTTCATCGCGGACCTCGCTGCGGATTCGGTATCCTTGTGAAACGGCATACCTGAAGTATATCCCTTGACCGTCGGTTTTCCGGTTCACCCCGGCAATCGCAGTTGCACCTGAGGAACCGCAGGCGAACGGCACCATGCTCGAGATCAACCAGCGTATCCGGATCGACGAGTCCGAGCTGAGCGAACACTTCATCCGCTCCCCCGGACCGGGCGGTCAGAAGGTCAATAAGGTGGAGACAGCGGTGCAACTCCGTTTCGATGTCACGGGGTCGCCGTCCTTGCCGGAGGATGTCCGCCGTCGGCTGCTGCGTCTCGGCGGCCGGCGGGTCGACGGTCAAGGGGTCCTGATGATCGAGGCGCATCGGCTCCGCACCCGCGAAGGGAATCGCAGGGATGCGCGGGAACGGCTCGTCGCACTGATCCGTCAGGCCGCCTCTCGACCCAAGCCGCGCATTGCCACACGACCCACACAGGCATCCAAAGAACGACGCCTCGCCTTGAAACGCCGGCGGGGGATGCGCAAGCGGCTTCGCAGCGGCCGCCCCGAGGAGGATTGAGTCGAGAGGCTACTCGTCGATTTCGACCAGGATTCCCGACCCGTGCGCGACGCGGACGATCACCAACTTACCCAAGGTCGGGTGCCGGGCGGTGAAGACCGTGACGCCTGACACG
>JANQGF010000065.1 GCA_028277465.1 Chromatiaceae bacterium | reverse complement strand
TTTTACAGAACGGGTCGGCTATCGTTTGCTTCCGGGAATCTTGTAGAAGACGCATTCCCCTTTGCGGGCCTCGATCATCGGTTGGTCCAAGCACCTAGTTGGTGGGAGCGGCGCCCCGCCGCGAAGAGCGCGCAATCGCGGCGGGGCACCGCTCCCACGTGATGCTGCCGCATGATGCACGATGCCGACTCAAGGGATCGGGCGAACCGGTGATCGAGGCCCCTTTGCGTCACAAGGGACCTGAGGGTCGGCGATCGTGCGAGGCCCCCCCTGGAGCGCGAGGGCCTCGCGTTTCTCAGTACCTCGTGAATCCCGAACCCGGATCGGCTTCACCGACCGAGCTTGCGCGTCTTGGGGCCGAGATCTGTCATCACTTCAAGGTACCCTCAAAGGGGCTTTGAGAGCGTAAAGGCACCCCGTATGTCGCCGAGCCCGAAGCCCCTTGCCTCATCCTCTGGATAGGCCGCGTCAATGGCGGCAGCAACCTGAGGCTCGATCTCCGCGCCATGGCAGTTCAGGCAGAGCTCGCTCGTCGGAATGGCCTTCATGAATCGAAACCTGGGTTCGCCGCCGACCTCGACTCTCTCCGCATAAGCGATGGTGGTGACGTCCTCACCAGATGCCTTGCGTTTCTCGAAGTCGAGCAAGACCCTCGTCTCCCACTCGTCCGGCGCATTGGTCTTCGCATTGCGCAGCTTCAGACTGGTACGACCGACATTCCATCCGGTCTTTTCGGACATTTCCGCGGCGATGCCTGGCGCCTTGGCCTGACACACGAGGATGGCGCTAGCCGGGCCGCCAGCCGCGATTGCCGCCTCGAGTTCCCCTTTCAGGCTCGCAAAGAACTCCTTCATGATGGCCTTGGCCTCCGCCACATTGGGGTCCGGGGCCGTCTCGGCCGCTAGGGTGCCCATCAGAGCGAGGCCGCAGCCGGCCGCAACGAGTGTGGTCTTGTTCATCAATTGTCCTCCATGGGTCGAGTCAGCTGGGATGCCTTCACCCAGGATCTGGCGCAGAGGGTGAAGGGGTTGGCGCGGTAATCATCCTAAGAAACTACCGTTTCTAAATCATAGTCTAGGCCGAGATGTCTTCTAGGCGCGCCCCCGATAGGGAACGCGCCGAGACGGCGAAGCCGTCCCCTCAGGTACTTGGCTTCAGGCACCGAAACAGCTCACGCCGGGAGATCTCCTTCTGCATGGGGCAATCACGCCTGGCCTTCTCCATGTTCTCGTCCCGGGTTCGGATGACCTGATTCCACGCCTCGAAGACCGCGTCGGCGTCGCGGTAGCCCTCCATGTCGAGACAGATCGGCTGCAGCAAGAAGTGACCGAGCCGAGGTTGATAGCTCAGATGGGCTTGTTGGACCTGGCCCAGCAGCTCGAAGCGCAGGCTTGGGCCCAATATCTGGTAAGGGGCGCGTGCCCGTTCGTTCGCCGTCCAACCGGGCGGCAGCTCGATCGGCGGCCGATCGGGGAAGAGCAGTCGAACGAGCATCCAGGGGGTCAGAAGCAGGAGGACGCGCCAATCGTCGATGCGGCGCAGCGCCCGCTGCTCAATGGAGAGCGCACGATTGAGCATGGGGTCAGCGGCCAGCGGTCCATTCAAGATGGCTTCATGGACGGCGAGCACCTCGGCGGTCAGGGCAGACGCGTCGGCGAGGTCGGGCGAGCAGACCTCCCAACCCTGGTCAGGATTCATGGGCGGGCTCGGGACCGAGCAGGACCAGCTGCCCGGCAAGCACTTGGTAGAGCTTGAGCCGGGCGGCTCCGCCCAGGTCGCTGGCGAACCTCGAGAGCCAGTGGTTCAAGTGTGACTCCCAAAGCTCGGCAAGCAGTTCTGCGGCCGGGCACTGCCCTCTGTCATGACAGAGGCCGCCGAGATAGGCCGCACACTCCAGCAAGGTACCCAGATAGTCGGCGGGTGCCCCGCTGGTCTGGAGTCCAGCGCGCCGGTAGAGTCCCTGCAGATCGCCGGCACAGGGGCCGCCCATGCGACCCTGCCGATAGGCCGACTCGAAGGGTGGACAGGGCGTCTCGGGGTATCCGTTGATGAAGAGGCGTGTGTGCTCGGCCTGCCAGTGCTCCAGCGGAAGCGACTCCAACTCCCCGACCGCCTCGGCTAGCCAGGGCGCTTGGGGGAGGACCTCGCGCAGTGCCTCGAGCGCCCCCTCCGCCGGCATGGCGAGCAGGGTGGCAACCAGCCGCAGATGCGACGAGGCCCTCCAGGGCCTCGCCGCAGCCGGATCGGCCGCTTGACCAGTCGCGGGATCCATCAGTCGAGCGACCTACCAGGGGTAGGCATAGACGCCTGCATACATGAAGTAATGCCGCAGGAGATAGCCGCCTGCGAGGACCATCACCGAGGCGGCGATGATAGGTACCCGCGTCGCCCAACCCCGAACGACGCTCTTGAGCTCCAGGAAGAAGGGCACGATGAGGCCGAAGCCAATGAAGCCGATCAGCCAGCCATAGTCGTTCCACAGGAGCTCCAGCGAGCGCATGGCGGACTCGGGGCCGTTCTTCAGGTACTGGTAGAGCGAGAAGAGGATCACCAGCTCCGCAGCGATCAGGACCAGGTCGATGCGCTCGTAGAGCATCCGGATGTTGTCATCCGCCCGGTCAGTGATCAGCGTGTACATCAGCAGCAGCAGGAAGGCCATCGCGGTCGAGAAGGCGGAGACCGTGAAGAGCAGGGGGACCGCCGGATTGTCCCAAAGCGCCACGGCGGGGAAGGACTGCAGCAGCAGACCCGTATAGACGGCCACACCGACACCATTGACCACGGCCAACCAGCCGACCGTCTTGTGATGGCGCTGGACCCATTGGGCTACACGGATCACGAAAGACAGATGGATCAAGGTCTTGAGCAGGGGTGTCTTCTTCGCGAATTGGGTCTCGCGGACATCAGGCAAGGCGTAGAGCACCCCCCAGACCATCATCCAGATGATGAACTGGGTCCCCCAGGCGATCCAAGCGTCCGGTTTAATGAAAATAATCAATGGGTTGAGAACATGGATCACGGCCATCTTGTCGAGTAGATGACTGAAGAGCATCAGCGAGCCCAGTGCCAGCAGCACGACGCCAGCACCAGCGCCCCAGATCACGAGATGACGGTGGGGCTTGAGATACATATCGGTCAGGAAGGTCACCGCCAGCGTCGCGGCGCCGAGACCACCGAAGTAGAGATAAATGGCGAGCCACCAAGTCCAGATCTCCTGAGTGGCATAGGTCATGTGGACTTCCATCGTTCAGCCCCTCCACCGGATATCGTCGATGTAATAGACATTGGGTCGGGTACCGATATGCGGCATCAACGGCCGGGCGGCCCCACTCGCAACCATCTGGGCAACCGGATCGTTCGGATCGTCCAGATCGCCGAACATCCGCGATGAGCCGACGCAGGTCTCGACACAGGCGGGCTTGAGACCCTGCTCGACCCGATGGTCGCAGAAGGAGCATTTGTCGACACTGGGGCGGGTACGACGATAGTCGGAGCCGTAGAACTCCTTGCCCTCCTTGATGTCCGCGTGAGTCACCGTGATGCGCGCATGGTAAGGGCAGGCCATGGCGCAGGCCTGACAGCCCATGCAGAGGCCCTGATCCACCATGACGATGCCGTTGGCCTTCTTGTGCGTCGCGCCAGTCGGACAGACCGTCATGCAGGGCGGATTGCCACAGTGATTGCACAAGCGCGGAAAGAAGCGGCGTTGGACGTCCGAGCCGACGCCGATCTCCTTGTCATGCACATAGGTGCGCCATTTGTGTTGATCCCAGACCGGGGTCTGATTCTCCATGGCGCAGGCGGCCATGCAGGCATTACAGCCGACGCAGGTATTGAGGTCGATGACCATTGCATAGTGTGACATCTCTCAGTCCTCCCTCAGGCCCTGTTGACACGGATGGTGAATTCCTGCGAACGGAACCCGGCGACCACCGGCTCGACCTGGTAGGGGATGAGCTTGCTGGTCGCGGTACCATCTCCGTGGGTCCGGGAGAGCGCCTTGTTCTCGACGCCGAAGGAGCTGTAGACGAAGAGTACATCTGGGTGCACTAGACGGGTCACATAGGCATGCCCCCCCGTGTGCTGTCCCGACTCGGTATTGGTCAGACGAATGGGATCGCCCATCCCGATACCGAGCGGCCCGGCGCGATCGGGATGGATCCAAACCCCCTTGTAGACATCGCTCTTGAACTCGTTGATCGCCGCCAGGACCGGGTTGTTGCTGTTGGTCGAGGCGTGCGAGACGGTCGGGGTCTTGCCATAGGTGAAGTAGAACTCGTCCTTGCCCAGCGGTGCCGCGACCTCCTGGGGTGAGCCAGTCCGCAGCCGCACTGGAACGTAGGAGGCCAAGACGCTGAAGTTCGGCGCGGTATGGCCACCGTCGCGCAGGTCGCGCATCAGGTTGGAGAAGAACTCGACCCGCCCGCTGTCGGTCGGGACCGGCATCTTCAAGGGCATGGCGTGCCGCTCCAAGATGTGGCGACCGTCCTCCTCGTGATAGACCCCCTTGGCGCGCAAGACCTCGTCGATATGCTGGGGCATGACCCCGAGCCGATCGGCCGTCTGCGCGAAGGCAACCTCACGGCAGGCCGCCTGATAGGCGCTCTTGGCCAGCGTCTGGCGATTGCGCTCCAGAGCCGCCTTCACCGGCTCGGCCTCGAGACCGGTCAGCTTCTCCACCCAGTCGTGAAAGGCGTCGGTATTGCCCGAGATGATCTCGGTCATGCGCAGCAGGATGTCGGCCGCCTCCTCGGTGTCATAGAGCGGTGGGATGGCGGCGTAACGAGTCGTCAGGGCCAGGTCGTGGTTGACCCCATTGCCATAGAGGGTCGGCTCGTCGCGCTCGAGGTAGGTGGTATTGGGAAGGATGACGTCCGCATAGGGCGCGGTATCCGAAGGCAGCACCTCGATCATCACCACCAGATCCACGTTCTCGTGGCTCAGGGTCTCCTTCCAGCGGCTGTCGGGGTAATAGTGACGAACTGGATTGGAGGCGTTGATGAGAAAGGCGCGGGTCAGATAGGGCTCACCGTTGAATTTGACGCGGCCCTCGACCGATTCCTTGAGCCCGGACTCGGTCATGACCGGCAGCGCGACGTTGAAGCGCCCCGCCGCCTTCTCCTGGGCGTTCCAGACCCAGGTCCAACCCGGGTGGCCGTGCGAAAAGTTCTCGGGCTTGGAAAGCGCCCCGATGACCATCTTGGCGAAGGCCATGCCGGCCAGGGTCGCGAGCGGCGATCCCATCTCGTAGCCGTGCTCCATGGCCTCGTACATGCGTGCGGCCTTGTGGTGGACCTCGCCCGAGTTCATCCAGCCGCCGACCGCATCCAGCCCCCCGGTCAAGGCCTGGATCATGGCCTGGACTCGTCGCTGCATCATGATGTTGCCGTAGCGCGCTCCGTGCCAACCCGGATCGATGATGGCAGGCCGGGTGGTGCCGAACTCGTGGGAGATGCGAACGATGTCCTGGGCCGAGACGCCAGTGATGTCGGCGGCCCACTCGGGCGTATAGGGGGCCAGTTCCTGAAGCTGGGCCTCGAAGACGGTCATGACCGCGCGCCCGTCGATGCTGAACCCCTCGGGCGTCTTGAGGCCGGGGCAGAAGCTATTGCCCTGGGTGTCGTGCTGATTGGTGTTGGTGAACTTCGGCAGCACCCGGATATCATTCCCCGAGCCCTCGATCAGGACCGTCGGGCGACCCTCGTCATCGGTCAATAGTCGCAGCTCGCCCGCATCGTCGCGGTAAGCGAGGAAGGGCAGGTTCGTGTGGCGCTTCAGGAATTGGGCGTCATAGAGCTCCTCTTCCATCAGGATCCGCATCATGGCGAGCAGAAACGCCAGATCGGTGCCCGGCTTGATGGCGACCCACTCGTCGGCCTTGGCCGCGGTCTCGGAACGACGTGGATCGAGTGAGACGATCTTCGCGCCTTTCTTCCGTCCTTGAGCGAAGCGGACCATGCGACAGGTCGAGACCGCGCCGATCGAGGAGTTGTTGCCGTTGAAGAGGATGTACTTGGCGTTGTCGAAGTCCGGCAACACCTCGTCATGGATGTTGAAGTTGCCGGTCACCATGTCCGTCCCCAGGTGCCCGGTGGTCACACAATGCTGCATGGGCGAGGCAACGATGTTGGGGATCTCGTTGGCCATCGCGAAGGGAACGGCCCAGTTCATGTAGAAGACGCAGGAGGTCCAGCCACCCACCATGGTCCATTCCCAGGGCTTGATCTCGGCGGCCTGGGTCTTCTGCGCGATATAGTCGAAGGCCTCCTCCCAGGTGGCGGCGCGGAAGGCATATTCACCCCGTTCAGTGCCCTCGACCCGAATCAGCGGAGTCTTGAGTCGGTCGGTATCATAGGTCTGGCGCAGCCCCGCCTGCCCGCGTGCGCAGATCTTCCCGCGATTGAGGGTCGAGTGCGGATTGCCATCGAGCTTGACGATACGCTTGTCGCCGTTGCGGGTACGGCTGGTCACTTGCAGATTGCAGAGCGAGGAGCAGAAATTGCAGACGCTGTAAGAGACATCTTCCGTGACCTCGTCCTTGGCGACGACATCACCGATCATGCGCGAAACGGGCACAAGCAATGTCAGACCAGCCGCGCCGTAGCCCGAGGTCTTCAGAAAGGCGCGGCGGGACAGGCGTGGAATGCTCCAAGCCATGAGGATATCCTCCGAGGTGGTCGATCCGATCCCGGGTCGTTGCCGCGGGACTAATAATGGTTTCTTGCAAGCTCGGTCGCCGTGGGGTCACGGGCAACACGTAGGAGCAACATTAGTCAAGATCGATTTTCTGCTCGCTCAGAACGTCCCGATTATTTGATATGTGTCAAGCGAATAGATCAATCGGACGATCACCTCGGGCGGAAGACCTGATTTCGGTGGGCAGATCCGGTCTCCGCCGCGCCCGCATGAAGGGCGTATACTTGTTGAATTAATTAGCATTTTATGAAGAAGCGTCCGAATGCGGTCAACTGCCGCTTCTCGGCTCAAGGTACCCACCAACACGCGGAAATCATCCATGTTCGAAGCAACCAAGGTCGGCCGCTCGGTCTCGAAAGAAGACTACAAGCTGCAGCAGGAGGAATTGCGCACTCAGCTGCTGGCCGCTCAGCGCGACCTCAGGTCCTCCAACCTACCAGTGATCGTCTTGGTATCGGGTGTCGAGGCCGCCGGCAAGGGCGAGGTCGTCAACCGGCTCAATGAATGGCTCGATACGCGCGGCGTTCAGACCTTCGCCTTTTGGGACGAGTCCGATGAGGAGCGCGAGCGCCCGCGCTTCTGGCGCTTCTGGCGTTCCATGCCGTCCCGCGGCGAGATCGCGATCCTTTTCGGTGGCTGGTATCAGACCCCGATCGAGCACAGGTTCAAGGGGCAGTGCACCGACGCGGAACTGGACGGCGAGCTCAACCGCATCGTGGATTTGGAGCGGATGCTGATCCAGGACGAGGCCTTGATCGTCAAGTTCTGGTTTCATATGTCCGAGGCAGATCAGAGAGCGCGTTTGAAAGAGCTCTCACGCGACGACAGAAGTCGCTGGAAGATGCTGCCGGACAAGAGCAAGTTCTCGGAACACTATGCCGCCTTCGAGCAGGTCGCCGAACGAGTGATCTTACACACGGATCGGGGTATCGCCCCCTGGTACCTCGTCGAGGCCGGTGACCGGCGCTACCGCGACCTGACCGTGGGCAAGACCCTGCTGCACGCGATCCGCTCGCGCCTCAGCGAAGCGGCACCGGAGGATCACAGTCAGAACCTCGTCGGTCCGGATCTTCCGACCAGCCGGAGCGCTCAAATCACCCTGCTCGATCAGTTGGATCTCTCCCTCAGCCTGTCCCGGGACGAGTACAAGCGCGAGCTGAAACGGCTTCAGGCCGAGATCAACGAGCTCGCCTGGACGGCCTACAAGAAGAAGCGCTCGACGGTGCTCGTGTTCGAAGGCGTCGACGCCGGGGGAAAAGGTGGCGCGATCCGCCGCATCACCAACGCCGTCGACGCTCGCCTCTATCGGGCCATCCCGGTCGCGGCACCGACCGACGAGGAGAAGGCACACCATTACCTCTGGCGCTTCTGGCGTCACCTTCCTCGCGCTGGCCATATCACGCTTTACGACCGGTCCTGGTATGGCCGGGTCTTGGTGGAGCGGGTCGAGGGATTCGCCACTGACTCCGAGTGGCGGCGCGCCTATTCGGAGATCACTCGTTTCGAGGAGCAGTTGGTCGACAGCGGTGTCATCCTGCTGAAGTTCTGGCTGCATATCAGCCAAGACGAACAGCTGAAGCGCTTCAAGGACCGTGAGGAGGTTCCCTACAAGCGTTACAAGATCACCGACGAGGATTGGCGCAACCGGGAAAAGTGGCCCCAATACAAGGAGGCCGTCAATGAGATGGTGGTGCGCACCAGCACCCAGCACGCGGCCTGGACACTGGTCGAAGGGAATGACAAACCCTATGCGCGAGTGAAGGTCCTGCGCACCATCTGCAAGACGCTAAGCGAGTCGCTACAGCGCGATCCCGTACCGACTGCGGGCTATCTGCCCTGCGGTGAGAAGCATCCCGAGGCGGACAAGGAACGGAAGCGATCGAACAACGCCAAGTGAGCCATGGCCGGGCGTGGCCACGCGAGCCGTCGGCGCTCCAACTCGCACTCCCCCCGGGAGGAATGGGGAGAAGGGGCGACCCCACGGCGAAGCAAGGCGCCACCCTCATCCGCCGCGGGTGGGGTCGTGCCCCTGAGGGTCAGGCGGCCATGACTCGCCGGAGATCCGATTGTGCATCCCCTCCCGTCAGTCTCAGATCATAGCGCTCTTGGAGGAGGGCGAAGACGTTGGGCGAGATGAAGGCCGGGGGATTGGGCCCCAGAGTCATGCCCTTGATCCCCAGGCTCAGAAGGGTCAGAAACACGGCGACGGCCTTCTGCTCGAACCAACTGATCACCAGCGTCAGAGGCAGATCATTGACATTGCAGCCGAAGGCCTTCGCCAGGGCCAGCGCGACCGAGATGGCACCATAGGCGTCGTTGCACTGCCCCATGTCCATGAGCCGTGGCAGGCCCAGATGCTCGCCATAATCATGGTCGCGAATGCGGAACTTGCCGCAGCCGAGGGTCAGAATGAAGGAGTCGCTCGGGGTGCTTTGGGCATAGTCGGTGAAATAGTTGCGGCCCTTCTCGGCGCCGTCGCAGCCCCCGATGACGAAGAAGTGGCTGATCTGTCCCGCCTTGACGGCGTCGACGATGGTCTGAGCCTGATCGAGCAGAACGCGACGGTGAAAACCGATGGTGGACTCGCCTTTGATGTCCTCTGAACAGGGCCCGCAACGCCGCGCCTCGGCGATCACGGGTGCGAAGTCGTCATCGACGAGACGCGAACCACCAGGTACGGCCGTCGCACGCATGGTGAAGAGGCGCCCCTGGTAGCTCGCCGGCGGGATGAGAACACAGTTAGTGGTTCCCACCACGGGTCCGGGAAAGGCGGCAAACTCCCGCTTCTGGTCCTGCCAGGCACCCCCATAGTGACCAGCCAGGTTCGGGTGCCCACGCAGCTTGGGGTACATGTGGGCCGGCAGCATCTCGCCATGGGTATAGACCCGGACGTCGGTACCCTCGACCTGTTGCAGGAGTGTCCATAGATCGACGAGATCATGCCCTGTTATCAGGATTCCTGGTCCCGCGAGGGTTCCCTCCCTGACCTTGGTCGGTGAGGGTGTGCCGAAGTTCTCCAGGTGAGCCTCGTCGAGCAGCTCCATGACGCGCAGGTTCATCTCACCGCACGCGAGGCAATATTCGAGCAGGGTATCCATGTCGAAGTTCACGTTGGTCATGGTCGCGAAGAGCGCTTCTTCGAAGAAGGCCGACACCCTCTCGTCGTGTTTGCCCATGCGGCGGGCATGGTGCGCATAGGCGGCCATCCCCTTCAGACCGTAGAGCAGGATCTCCTGGAGTGACTGGACATCCGCGTCCTTCCCGCAGGTACCGGGAGAGTTGACGCACGCGGTCTGATGGAAGGTTTGTTCACACTGGTTGCAGAACATGAAGACCTCGAAATCCGGACGAAGGGTTATCGTGAAGGCGGGCGGGAGTCTCGCGAGCGAAGCGCACGATGGCCTTGACCGAGGTCAAGCGTCGCCCTCCTCCGTCCGGCTCGCCTGCGCGACCGATGCCGCGACCCTCCGAGAGAAGAGATGAGTGGACTCGACATTTCGCTGTAACCAGCGGATCCTGATACCGGGATAAACTGGCCGCGGGATCTTCTGCAACGACCCGTAAGGCGCTTGTCGGAGATTCTCATGCCAGCTGGGATGAGAATCGACAGAGATCGCCGTAAGACGCCAGTGCTCCGGAGCGCCGCGCCGGAGAATCAGAAGAGTCGAAGATAACAGCCGTTTTACTACCAGGTAATTACAGAGAATCTAAATGATGTCTGAAGCACTCTTCGATCTGGTCGACGCCAAAGACACCTTCAGCGACAGTGATTGGTTCCACAGGTGTCGGGAGACACAGAGGCCTTACGTGGTCGTGCGGACCGGCGAGGTTTCCGCCGATGTGCTGTGGGACTATGTCACGCTTCCGCCCCAGTGTGACGAGATCGTGCAGCGTCATTTTCTGGAGATCAGGCGCTGCGCCCACGCCATCTTCGATCGTTTCGCGATTCCCGAGTCCTACATCCGGATCAAGCCCACACTCATCTGTTTCGATCACCTGCCCTTCGACCATGCGAAACGCGCCGCGGCCGAGCTCTATCGACTCATCGCGACCTATCTGCCCGAGACCTGGAAGCACCCGCCGGAGGCAGCCGGAGAGCGCTGGCGAGCCGACTGGCCCAACGGCGGCGCAACCGAACGAGAGGTTCGACCCAATGGCTTGCGGCTTTGGATCGAGCAAGCCGACACATCGAACGCCGCTTGATGCGACTACTACATCAAGTGTTGGTGCAATGCAGAATGCACAAGATATTGCGTCACAGACTAGACTTCTTCGCTGGTTGCCCTAAACTCCCTGCTTGAGACGCGACCCTCTTCGGGGAGCGTCGAATCGGCTCACGGGCTCGTCGGCCCGTGAGCCAGCAATCCGAGACTGAGACTCATCCCTGGCTCGAGGGCAGACCAATATGCTGAACTGGGACGATCCACTCGCCGAGGTAGAGAAGAGCGAGCCACGCGTCTGTGGTGCGACTCGAGCGGCGCCCTTAGAAGAGACCTCTGCAGCAGAAAGGGCCTCGGTAGAGGCCATCGCTCGACCCGGCGCCGGGGGCGCAACGGGTCTCGAGAGCCTGGAGATGGGCGCTGGGCGTGTACAAGTGGATGACAAGAAGATCATCAACTGCCGCGCCGACCTGAATCAGCTCGTGCCTTTCAAGTACGACTGGGCCTGGCAGAAGTACCTGGATGCTTGTGCCAACCACTGGATGCCGCAGGAAATCAACATGAACGCGGACATCGCCCTATGGAAGGATCCCAAGGGCCTGACCGAAGACGAGCGGACCATCATCAAGCGCAATCTCGGCTTCTTCTCGACCGCCGACTCGCTGGTCGCCAACAACCTGGTCCTGGCCGTTTACCGCCACATCACCAACCCCGAGTGCCGACAATATCTACTGCGCCAGGCCTTCGAAGAGGCGCTGCACACACATGCCTATCAATATGTCGTCGAGAGCCTGGGACTCGACGAGGGCGAGATCTTCAACATGTACCGAGAGGTACCTGCGGTCGCCCACAAGGCGGAATGGGCGCTGCCCTACACCCAATCGCTCGCCGATCCCCATTTCACCACGGGCAGCGTCGCGGCCGACCAGAAGCTCTTACGCGAGTTGGTCGCCTTCTATGTCGTTTTCGAAGGGATCTTCTTCTATGTCGGATTCGTTCAGGTCCTGAGCATGGGCCGGCGCAACAAGATGACGGGCACCGCCGAACAATTTCAGTACATCCTGCGTGACGAGTCGATGCACATGAACTTCGGCATCGACGTGATCAATCAGATCAAACTCGAAAATCCGCACCTCTGGACACCGGCCATCAAAGAAGACATCGCGACCATGATTCGGGATGCGGTCAGGCTGGAGTCCCAATACGCGCATGACACCATGCCGCGGGGTGTGCTGGGTCTCAACGCGCCCATGTTCGAGGAATACCTCCACTTCATTGCCAACCGACGCTGCGTCCAGATCGGCCTGCCAGAACAATACCCGGGTGTAGGCAACCCCTTTCCCTGGATGTCGGAGGTCTTGGATCTGAAGAAGGAGAAGAACTTCTTCGAGACGCGGGTGACCGAGTACCAGAGCGGGGGTGTTCTGAGCTGGGATTGATCGCCCTCGGGATCGGTAGCCGACCTCGTCGCAC
>JANQGF010000364.1 GCA_028277465.1 Chromatiaceae bacterium | reverse complement strand
AAATATAAAATTTAAACCGCGTCTCCAGCGATGTCGATGAACCCCCCAAAGCCAAGCACAAAATGAAAACGGCGCATCTCGCTCTGGACGCGGTTTAGGCGATTCAGAAACCGCGAAAGTACCAGTGATTGTTCCAGCCCGGCGGCGCAAAGATGGGTGTCTCGGGCGGCGGAAGGCCAGCCTTGTTCGACTCGTCCGTGGCCGCTGGTCCCTTGGTGGGCCAAGGCGGCGGAAGCTGATTCGGCCCGAGTCGGCGGAAGAGTTCCCGGTCTTGTTCCATACGGTCCAAGCGCGCTGCGCGCCGCCAGCGAACCTCGGCCTCCCATGCCTCGCGATGAGCCGCGCCCCTGGGGTTATTGAGACGGCGCCAGGCCTCGTAGCTCTGGCGCGCCGAGTTGCGGCGTGCCTCCCACGCCTGGCGTTGGGCGCGGACCTCGTCGAGCCAGGGCATCGCCGTCTCCCGTGACGGATGGCCGAGCGGCGGCCTAGCCGCGCCTTCAGGTCGATCCAGCTGCACCTCACCGCCCGCTGCCGCAGGGAGACCAAGGGCGAGCGCGACCAGGAGGGGTGAAACGGCCTGGCCGGTCGACCAGCAGTGATAGCACCGCCGTGGTCGAGTCTGCTGGTCCTTACCCTTCGGGTGATTGCGTTTCCAATCGCGCATGGATCTCGCGCCGCAGGCAGGCCAACGCCGACTCGCACGTGATGGCCGTGTCTGCTTCGGTGGTGATGAAGAAGACGTCGTCGACCTCGGCGCCAACCGTCGCGATCTTGGCATTCTGCAGGCGAATGCCGCAGCTCCGAAAGACGTCGCCGACCTCCGCGAGCAGGCCGGGGCGGTCGAGCGTGTTGAGCCGCATGATGGTTCGATGATTGGGTTCATCCGAGGCAAAGCTGATCCGAGTTTCGATCGGGAAATGGCGGTGACGGCGTGGAACCGAGCGCGCGACCCGGATGCTCGTGGTAGCCTCTTCGAGCAGGTCGGCGGCCAGGGCAGAGCGGATCTCCTCCATCCGCAATGAGTCGTCGAGGGTGTTGCAGTCCTGATCCAACACCTGGTAGCTGTTGGTCGTCATGCCATCGTCCGTGGTCATCACCCGTGCGTCCATGATGTTCAAGCCCATCTGATCCAGCAATGCGGTGGTCCGAGCGAAGAGGTTGGCGCGGTCGCGGGCGTAGATGAAGATCTCGGTCCCACCCCGGGCCGTCTCCGGACGGATGAGGACCAGCGGCTGTCGCGCGGGGCCGGAGGCCAAGATCTGCCGAGTCTGCCAGGCGATCTCGTCTGGGGAATTGTACAAGAAGTAATCCAGACTGAATTTGATCCAGAGTCGATTGCAGGCGCTTGGATCGACGCCGTATCGGGCCACCAGGCGTCTGGCTTCGGTCTGCTTCTGCGCAATGAGATCGTCCTGGGCCTGAGGGTTATCGAAACCGCGCAGAAGAGCACGACGTGTCCCATAGTAGAGCTCACGCAGGAGCGCATCCTGCCAACTGTTCCACCGCTCCGGGTTGGTGGCGCGAGCGTCGGCGACCGTGAGGAGATAGAGATAGTCGAGCCGGGTCTCATCGCCGATGAAGCCGGCGAATCCCTGTACCACCTCCGGGTCGCCGATGTCCTTGCGTTGGGCGGTCATGGACATGACCAAGTGGTGCTCCACCAGCCAGGCCACCAGTCGGCTATCGAACTCGCTCAGTTCGTGCAGACGGCAGAAGTCCCAGGCATCGCGAGCGCCCAGAACCGAGTGATCGCCGCCGCGACCCTTGGCGATATCATGGAAGAGGCCGGCCACATACAGAAGCTCCATCTTCGGGATCCGTCGAGCGACGGCGCTGCAGAGCGGGAACTCGCCATCGTGCTCGGGGATGACGAAACGGCGCAGATTGCGCACCAGGGTCAATGTGTGCTCGTCGACCGTATAGACATGGAAGAGGTCATACTGCATTCGTCCGACGATGTTGGCGAAGGCGGGTATGTAGGCCGCGAGTACACCGTAGCGGTTCATGCGCCGGATGGCATGGGTGAGACCCCTGGGCTCGCGCAGGATCTCCATGAAGAGGCTACGCGCGCGTAGGTCGGCGCGAAATGCCTCGTCGATGCGGTGGCGATTCTCGCGGATGAGGCGGATGGTGCTGGCCCGCACTCCCGCGAGCTCGAGGTGGGTCTGCAGGAGATGAAAGGCCTCCAGGAGCGCGATCGGATAGCGTCTGAACACATCCGGCGAGGTGACCTCCAGATAACCGCTGCGCGATTGGAACCGTCGGTTGATCGCGACCGGGGGGCCGATCTGGTCGTGCAGCAGGATCGCCTCGCGAAACAGTTGAAGCAGCATCTCGTTGAGGCGGTTGAGCTGCTGTACCGTCCGGTAATACTGCTGCATGAATTGCTCGACGGCGAGGTTGTTTTCGCCGTCGCAGAAACCGAACTGCTGGGCCAGGGTACGCTGATAGTCGAACAGGAGTCGATCCTCGCGTCGCCCGGCAAGCCGGTGCAAGGCGAAACGAATACGCCACAGCAGGGCTTGACCCGCGATCAATGCCTGATGCTCGGGTTCAGTCAGGAAATCATGGCCGACCAGATCGTGCAGGGTCTCGGCCGCGAAGTGCCGCTTGGCAACCCAACCGATCATCTGGATATCGCGCAACCCGCCCGGGTTTTCCTTGATATTGGGTTCGAGGTTATAGGCCGTACCCCCATACTTCTCCCAGCGTGCGTGCTGTTCTTCCGTCTTGGCGGCGAAGAAGCGCTCGCTGGGCCAGATACGGTCCGGGGCGGTGGCCTCGCGCATCCGTTGGCCGAGTGTCTCACTGCCGCTGAGCCAGCGTGCCTCCAACAGGTTGGTCATCACGGTGACATCGCCTGCGGCTTCGCGGAAGCAGTCCTCCAGGGTTCGCACGCTGTGCCCAACCTCCAGGCCAATGTCCCAGAGAAAGGTCACGAGCTGTTCGAGCGAGGCGGCCAGGTCGGTGTCAGCCGAGGGTTCGATCAGGATCAGGATGTCGACGTCGGAGGCGGGATGAAGCTCTTGTCGGCCGTAGCCCCCGACCGCCAACAATGCGGCGTCCCGGGTCTCGCCCAGGTGCTGCTTCCAGGCCTCACGCAAGATCTCGTCGATCATTCGGCTGCGCTCGAGCACCAGCGCAGCGATAGGCACGCCCTGGTCGAACTGGGAATAGAGTGATTCTCGACCGGCTCGAAGCCGGTCCCGATACGCCGCGATCGGGTTGTGGCTTGTCTGAAGGGGCTTTGCAAGTGCCCCTGCGTGCTCGGTCGGGTCGTCCGCGACCGCCTCGCGACCAGGCTGGAGGTTCGTCATCGCGCGGAGTCTTCGCGCTCCTCGGCGCGCAGGGTCAAGATCTCATGACCCCGGGGCGTGACCAGAACCGTATGCTCCCACTGCGCCGAGAGGCTGCGATCCCTGGTGACGACGGTCCAGCCATCGGGGAGCACTTTGATGAAACGTTTTCCGGCATTGACCATGGGCTCCACCGTGAAGGTCATCCCGGGCCGCAGGACCAGTCCCTCGCCGGGTTTTCCATAGTGTAGTACCTGGGGCTCTTCGTGAAAGTCGCGACCGATTCCGTGGCCACAATACTCGCGCACGACCGAGTAGCCGTGCGACTCGACGAAGGTCTGGATGGCATGACCGATGTCGCCGAGGGTCGCGCCCGGACGTACCGCCGAGATGCCGAGTCGCATCGCCTGCCGAGTGACCTTGGCCAGGCGGCGGGCCAGTACGGGTGGCTCGCCGACGAAGAACATCTTGCTCGTGTCGCCGTGGTAGCCGTCCTTGATCACCGTGACATCGATATTCAGCACGTCGCCCTTCTTCAGGCGTTTGCTGCCGGGGATCCCGTGACAGACCTGGTGGTTGACCGAGGTGCAGATCGATTTGGGGAAGCCGCGATAGTTCAAGGGGGCGGGAATGGCGCCCTGAATCTGGGTGATATAACGGTGACAGATCCGATCCAGTTCTTCGGTCGTGACGCCCGGCTGGACATGCGGCCCGATCATGTCCAGCACATCGGCGGCGAGCCGACCTGCGACGCGCATCTTTTCGATCGCCTCGGGGCTCTTGATTCGCACACTCATCCGGCTGTTGGAGGCGTCCACTGTGGCTCTGGTGCAAAGGGTTGAAGATGGTCGGGAGAGTCGGGCAATTGCCCGTATCGAGCCGACTATGGTATAAAACACGCCGCGCTGCCGCAATTGACCGCCGTCTTCCGACGGACGGAAAATGAGAGATTTCGCGGCCGCTCCAAGCGGAAAACCGAGGTTTTTCGCTTTATTTATTTGCTAGCCTTGTCGCGTACTTCACCGATTCACCCGATGGTCGGGGCGGTCGGCTGACCTGTCAATGCCGGGTCACGCCGGTAACGGTGGATGAGTCGGGGTTGGCGAATTGTACACACACGTGCCGACACATGCGGCTGGGTGCCTGCAGGATCGAGGTTGCCGCCTGGGGTGCGTGGAGGTCCAACCCAAGCATAGAGGAGACAGATCGTGAGCGAGGTCACGATGCGCCAGATGCTGGAGGCCGGGGTCCATTTCGGCCACCAGACGCGCTATTGGAATCCCAAGATGGGCGCCTTCATCTTCGGGCACCGCAACAAGATTCATATCATCAACCTGGAAAAGACCCTGCCGCTTTACCAGGATGCCGTCAATTACATGGGCACGCTGGCCGCGAATGGCGGCAAAGTTCTCTTCGTGGGCACCAAGCGCGCCGCGCGCGACGCGATTCGGGAGGAAGCGATACGTTGCGGCATGCCCTATGTCAATCACCGCTGGCTCGGCGGCATGTTGACCAATTTCAAGACCATCCGCCAGTCCGTCAAGCGGCTCAAGGATCTCGAGGCCATGTTCGAGAGTGGTACCATAGAGCGTTTCAACAAGAAGGAGGCGCTCGGGTTGGCACGCGAGCGCGCCAAGCTCGAGCAGAGCCTGGGCGGCATCAAGAATATGGAGGGCCTGCCCGACGCCATGTTCGTCATCGACGTCGGTCATGAGAAGATCGCTGTGACCGAGGCAAACAAGCTCGGAATCCCGGTGGTGGGCGTCGTGGACACCAATAATGACCCGAGCAATGTCGATTATGTGATCCCCGGTAACGACGACGCCATCCGTGCGGTCCGGCTCTATATCGCCGGTGCTGCGGAGGCCATACTCGACGGTCGCAACACGGCAGCGACCTTGGTGGATCGTGGTGAGACCTTCGTCGCGGAGGCCTCCACCGATGAAGCCGCGCTTGCCGCAGGCGCGCCCTGAGCCGAGATGGTCTGTGACCAGTGGAGCCTGAGCCTGCCCCCTTGGATAGAGCCCCGATTCGCCCTCGTGGCGAGCCAAGGGTGGCTGACCTAGACACATTCAGTATGCCTGCAGCCTGAACGAGGTAAATCAGACATGGCGATTTCAGCCGCATTGGTCAAGGAGTTGCGAGAGCGCACCGGGGCCGGCATGATGGAGTGCAAGAAGGCGCTCATCGAGTCCAACGGAGAGATCGAGGCCGCGATCGAGGCGATGCGCAAGTCTGGCCAGGCGAAGGCCGCGAAGAGGTCGGGGCGCACGGCGGCCGAGGGTGTGGTGGTGATCAGGATCGCCGACGACGGCAAGCGCGGCGTCATGGTGGAGGTCAATTGCGAGACCGACTTCGTGGCCAAGGATCCAGGTTTCCAGGCCTTTGCAGAGGCGGTCGCCGAGTCGGCACTGGTCGGAAGTGCCCGGGATGCCGCGGAGCTGGCGACCCAACCGCTTGGGGATGATGCCGCCTCCACGAGCGTCGATGCGGCGCGCGAGGCATTGATCGCCAAGATTGGTGAGAACATCCGGGTCCGCCGGCTGCTCTCGTTCGACGAGGTCGAGGGAATGCTCTGTAGCTATCGGCACGGTGTGCGCATTGGCGTGATCGCAGAGCTGATCGGCGGCGACGAGACGCTCGGCCGTGACATCGCAATGCATATCGCGGCCAGCAATCCCTTGTGGGTCAACGCCGATCAGGTACCGGCGGCGACCCTGGAGAAAGAGCGTGAGATCTTCAAGGCGCAGGCCCTGGACAGCGGCAAGCCGGAGGCGATCGTCGGGAAGATCGTCGAGGGTCGAGTGCGAAAGTATTTCGAGGAGGTGACCCTGCTCGGGCAGTCCTTCGTCAAGGACCCGGATCAGTCCGTGGAGCAACTGCTCGCGCGGGCGGGTGCGCAAGTGCGCCGCTTCGCTCGGGTCGAGGTCGGCGAGGGAATCGAGAAGAAGAGCGAGAACTTCGCCGAGGAAGTCATGGCCCAGGTTCGCGGCAGCTGAGCCACGCCGTTGCCCTCTATCCTCTCTTCGACCAGGTTTCCCATGAGGTAAAGAGGCCCATGACAGGTGCCGTTTATCGACGCATCCTGCTCAAGATCAGCGGCGAGGCGCTCATGGGCTCGGTCTCGCACGGGATCGATCCGGAGGTCCTCGAGCAGGTCGCCGGGGAGGTCCGTGAGCTGATCGTCTCTGGCGTACAGGTCGCCCTCGTCATCGGGGGGGGCAATCTCTTCCGGGGCGAGGGCCTCGCAGCCAAGGGCATGGATCGAGTGACCGGTGATCAGATGGGGATGCTCGCGACCCTGATGAATGCACTGGCCATGCAGGACGCCCTGGAGCGGCTCGATATCCCAACTCGGGTGATGTCGGCCCTCAAAGTCAATCAGGTCTGTGAGGACTACATCCGCCGGCGTGCCATCCATCACCTGGACAAGCAGCGTGCCGTGATCTTCGCGGCCGGGACCGGCAATCCATTCTTCACGACGGACTCTGCGGCCAGTCTGAGGGCAATCGAGATCGGGGCGGAGCTGCTGATCAAGGCCACCAAGGTCGATGGTATCTATTCTGCGGATCCGGTAAGCGAGCCGAACGCGACCTTCTACCGGCGTGTCAGTTACGATCAGGCCATTCGCGAGGGTTTGGGGGTCATGGACACCACTGCCATCGTTTTGTGCCGGGACCACGGAATGCCACTGCGTGTAATCAGTATCAAGGATCCCGGCGCCTTGCTCCGCCTGATTCGTGGGGAGGACGTTGGGTCCTTGGTCGTAAGCGGGAGCCAATCATGATCGACGATATCAAGAAAGACGCGGCCGATCGCATGGCCAAGAGCGTCGAGGCACTTTCCCACGAGCTCGCCAAGATTCGAACAGGCCGTGCCCATCCGTCACTACTCGACCATATCACGGTCTCCTACTACGGATCCGAGGTGCCCATCCGGCAGGTCGCCAACGTGAATGCCGAGGATGCCCGCACTCTGGTCGTGACGCCTTGGGAGAAGAACTTGGTATCGGTGGTCGAGAAGGCCATCATACAGTCCGATCTGGGCCTGAATCCGAGCACCGCCGGTACCGTCATTCGCGTCCCGATGCCGGCGTTGACGGAGGAACGCCGGCGGGACCTGAGCAGGGTGGCGCGCCAAGAGACCGAGCAGGCGCGCGTGGCAGTCCGTAACATTCGGCGCGATGCCAACCATGAGCTCAAGGAGTTGGTCAAGGAGAAGATGATCTCCGAGGACGATGAACGCCGCGGTCAGGAGATCGTGCAGAAGCTGACCGATCAGTACATCAAGGAGGTCGATCTCGTGCTGGCGGAGAAAGAAAAGGACCTGATGTCTCTCTGAGGTCGGACGGCTTCTCCGATTCTGTTCATGGTGGAAACCGTAAAGCCAGCCATTCTCATTCCCGAGCCGAACCGCCGGGTTCCCCGGCACGTGGCCATCATCATGGATGGTAACGGTCGCTGGGCCAAGCAGCGTCATCGTCCCCGCACCCACGGCCACCGCGAGGGCGTGAAGAGCGTGCGCGCCGTCGTCGAGGAGAGCGTGCGCCAGGGTGTCGGCACCCTGACGCTCTTCGCCTTCAGTAGCGAGAATTGGCAGCGTCCGCGCTCCGAGGTCAATATCCTCATGGAGCTCTTCATCAGTGCCTTACGCGACGAAGTCCATCGCTTGATTGAAAACGATGTGCGGTTGCGTGTCATCGGCGAGCTGAGCGCCTTTCCCGAGAAACTCCAGCATGGCATCCGGGACGCCGAGGCGCTGACCGCGAACAATGCGGCCCTGAATCTACAGGTGGCAGCCAACTACGGCGGGCGTTGGGATATCACTCGAGCCGCGCGTGCCCTGGTTGCCGATGTATTAGCCGGTCGTTTGGATCAAGCGGCGATCGACGAACAGGCCTTCGCGCAGCGGTTGTCCTTTCCGGATCTGCCTGAGCCTGATCTCTTCATTCGCACGGGTGGGGAGCGGCGACTCAGTAATTTCGTGCTTTGGCAATCGGCCTATGCTGAACTCTACTTCACGGACGTCTTGTGGCCCGATTTCGACGAGGAGGCCTTCCGCCACGCGCTGGACGACTTCGCCCGTCGACAGCGTCGCTTCGGTCGCACGAGCGAGCAGGTCGACGCTCGGGCGGCAGTGAGGGCCTATGGGCGGGGCTAGTGTCTTGCAGGTCTCGGGCAGCCTGCAGCAGCGCACCCTCACGGCGCTCTGGCTCGGGTCCCTGGTCATTGGCGTCGTCCTCTGGTTTCCGCCAGCTGGGTTCGCCCTCTTCTTCACTTTGCTCGTCCTGACCGCGGCTTGGGAGTGGTGCGGGCTGGCCGGCATTGAGCGCGGCGTCTCACGCCTCGCCTACCTGGTGGTGATGGCCGCCGGGATGTGGCTGCTTTGGCTGTGGCCGCAATGGCAGGTCTGGCTGTTCGGCCTCAGTGCGCTCTGGTGGCTGTTGCAGACGGTACGCTTGATGCGCGTGCGCAGGGTCGATCCGGTCGTTGGCGTGCAACCGCTGCTGCTCCCCGTCGGCTTATTGGTCCTGTTGGCACCCTGGGCAGCCCTCGTTGGGCTGCATCGAATCCCCGAGATGGGGCCGGCCCTGGTGCTCTTCCTCTTGATTCTCGTCTGGACCGCCGACTCCATGGCCTATTTTGTCGGGCGCCGTTGGGGGCGCGCCAAGTTGGCGCCCGTGTTGAGTCCCGGCAAGACCCGCGTTGGTGTCTATGGGGCGATGGGCGGCGCGGCCCTGTGCGGGCTGCTCTTTGCCTGGACCCAGTCGCTCGGCCTCGCCGAGACCCTGTGGGTCTTGTCGATCAGCGTGCTTTCGGCCTTGGTCTCGGTGACCGGAGATCTCTACGAGAGCCTTCTGAAGCGGCGCCGTGGCGTCAAGGATTCGAGCCGGCTGCTCCCGGGTCACGGTGGCCTTCTGGATCGGATCGACAGCCTGACGGCGGCGGCCCCCGTGTTTGCCCTTGGTTTGACCTGGGCGTTAACCTGATCGGAGTGAGATGGTGATAGGCGTAACCCTGTTGGGTGCGACGGGTTCCATCGGCGTCAGCACGCTCGATGTCTTGGCTCGGCACCGAGATCGTTTTCGGGCGGTGGCACTGACCGCGAATCGGGATGCGCCGCGGTTGGCCGAGCAGTGCCGCCAGCATCGTCCCGAGGTGGCCGTCATGGTCGACCCCGATGCGGCGCAGCGGTTACGGGAGCTGCTGTCCGATATGCCGGAGCGGCCTGAGATCCTCACGGGCGTCGAAGGGCTGGAGCAGGTTGCCGCGATGCCGGCGACGGACTATGTCATGGCCGCGATCGTCGGCGCGGCCGGCCTGCGTCCGACCCTGGCTGCTGCACGGGCGGGCAAGCGGGTGCTGCTCGCCAACAAGGAGTCTCTGGTCGTTGCCGGGGCGCTCCTGATGCAGGCGGTCTCTGATCACGGGGCCGAACTGCTGCCCATCGACAGCGAGCATAACGCCATCTTTCAGTGTTTGCCGCCCAGTTTTCGCGATGGTCTTCCAGCGGTTGGCGTGGAGCGTATCCTGCTGACGGCCTCGGGTGGGCCTTTGAGAGACTGGCCACTCGAGCGTTTCGGGTCCGTGACCCCGGAACAGGCTTGCGCCCACCCGACTTGGGCGATGGGCCGCAAGATCTCGGTCGATTCGGCAACCATGATGAACAAGGGGCTCGAGGTCATCGAGGCTTGCTGGTTGTTCGGGACCGACACCGACCATATAGAGGTCGTCATACATCCTCAGAGCGTGATCCACTCACTCGTCCAATATCAGGACGGGTCTGTATTGGCTCAGCTTGGTAACCCGGATATGCGCACACCCATCACCCATGCGATGGCTTGGCCAGATCGACTCGATTCGGGGGTCGCCCCACTCGACCTCTTCGAGGTGGCCCGTCTCGATTTCGAGAAGCCCGACCTGGCCCGTTTCCCGTGCCTGTCGCTGGCCTTCCAGGTGGCACGCCAAGGGGGGACGGCGCCGGCTGTCCTGAATGCGGCCAACGAGATTGCGGTGGCTGCCTTTCTCGAGCGGCGGATCGACTTGCCAGGTATCGCGACCATTGTGGGCGAGACCCTGAGCGCGCTTCCGAGTGAAGGGGTCGCCGGCCGCGGGCTCGAGTTCTTGCTCGAGACCGACCGCCGTGCGCGCGAGTGCGCCCAAGCCTTGGTCGCAGAGCGGTCTCTTTAAGCAGCGATGGAGCTCCTTTTCACCATCGGGGCCTTCATCGTCGCATTGGCGATCCTGATCGCCGTGCACGAGTTCGGGCATTTCTGGGTCGCCCGGCGCTTGGGTGTGAAGGTATTGCGGTTCTCGATCGGATTTGGCCGCGCCCTGGTGCGGTGGCGGGGCCGTTCCAAGGAGACCGAGTATGTCATCGCCGCGGTTCCATTCGGCGGTTACGTCAAGATGCTCGATGAGCGTGAGGACGACGTCCCCGAGGATCAGCTGGGCCGCGCCTTCAATCGCCAGCCACTGTGGAAGCGGACGGCGATCGTGCTCGCGGGGCCAGGGTTCAACCTCGTCTTCGCCGTGCTGGCTTATTGGTGCATCTTCGTTGTGGGTGACGTGGGTCTCAGACCCATGGTCGGCGCGGTCGAACCTGAATCCATTGCCGCCGAGTCGGGTTTTCGGGTCGGCGACGAACTGCTTCGAGTCGGTGATCGTCCCGCCGGTAGCTGGGAAACGGCCGTCTTCGCCCTGACGGTCGAGGCGATGGAGGGTTCGGAGCTCTCGGTCAAGGTCGCCGACGCCTCTGGACTGGAGCGCGAGCGACGGATTCCGGGTGAGGTGATTGCCGAGCTGGCTGAGGAGCCCGATCTGCTCGGCCGGCTCGGACTGAAGCCTCAGCGCCCCGAGCTGCCCGCTGTGATCGGCGAGCTGGTTGCGGGCGAGCCCGCCGAGCGTGCCGGGCTGGAGGTTGGCGACCGCTTGCTGGCGGCCGATGGTGTGCCGATCGACTCCTGGGGGGACTGGGTCGAGTGGGTGCGCGAACGACCGGGTCAGGCCATCCTGCTCGATGTTCAGCGAGGCGATACCTCGATCCGGCAGATCCTGATCAGGCCGCGTTCGGTGGAATTGAATGGAGAAGCGGTCGGTCGCATCGGGGCCGGGGTTCGGGTGCCCGAGGGTTTCATGGACGGTTACCGGGTGCTGGTGCGGTACGGGCCGGTCGATGCCTTGAATCAGGCGATCGACAAGACGCTGGACATGAGTGTGCTGATGCTGCGCATCATCGGTCGCATGTTGATCGGCGAGGCCTCGGTGCGCAATCTCAGTGGGCCCATCACCATCGCGGAGACGGCCGGGCGCACCGCGAGCTATGGCGCGATCGCCTTCATGAAGTTTCTGGCCGTGGTCAGCATCAGTCTGGGCATCCTGAATCTGCTTCCGATTCCGCTCTTGGATGGCGGTCATCTCGTGTATTTTCTGATCGAGTGGGTCAAGGGAAGTCCCGTCTCCGAGCAGGCTCAACTCCAGGGCCAGAAGGTGGGATTCATCCTCCTAGCTGCGCTCATGACGCTTGCCTTCTACCTGGATCTCTCGCGGCTATTGGGCTGAGGGCAGGGGATCCCTTATACTAGCGACCCTCGCGTGCCGACTGTCTTTCAGACCTCGGCTTGTATCCTAGGGGAGCCCCTCTTGCGTGCGCTATACCTGTGTCTTCGGAGTCGTGCTTGGCGCCTGGTTCTACCCTTCGCCGCACTCCTTGCGACGCACTTCCCGGTCCAGGCAGAGGTCTTCCAGATCTCCGACATTCGGGTCGAAGGTCTGCAACGGATCGCTCCTGGCACCGTGTTCAACTACCTTCCCGTCGAAGTTGGCGATACCGTTAGCGAGGATGTCACGGGGGGCATCATTCGTAGCCTCTACCGGACCGGGTTTTTCGAGGATGTCCGGGTCGAACGTGATGGCAATATCCTGGTGCTGTGGGTTCGGGAGCGTCCCGCGATTGCGGAGATCAAGATCACGGGCAACAAGGATATCGATACCGAGGCGCTGAACAACGCGTTGGCGGATATCGGGCTAAAGGAGGGGCGGGTCTTCAACCGCTCCGTTCTCGATCGAATCGAGCAGGAGTTGGAGCGGCAGTATTTCGCGCGTGGCAAGTATGGTGTTGTCGTCCAGTCCACCGTCTCACCACTGGAACGCAACCGGGTGGCCATCAATATCGAAGTGACGGAGGGTCTCACCGCGCGGATCAAGCAGATCAATATCATCGGTAATGAGGCCTTCAGCGCGAAGGAGTTGCGCAAGCAGTTCAAGCTCGGACCGACCCGCTGGAACTCCTTCTACACCAAGAACGATCAGTATTCGAAGCAGAAGCTGGCGGGGGATCTGGAGTCATTGCGGTCGTTCTATCTGGACCGTGGTTATATCGAATTCGACATCAGATCGACCCAGGTCTCGATCAGCGCGGACAAGAAAGAGATCTATGTCACCGTGGTCATCACCGAGGGTGCCCCCTTCCGGGTCAGCGACATCAAGCTCGCTGGAGAACCTTCGGTCCCTGCGGAGCGTTTGTTTCCACTGATCCAGCTCAAGCGGGGCGAATACTTCTCCCGCAAGGCGACCACCGAGAGCGCGGAGCGGATCTCCAAGCTGCTCGGGGATGAAGGCTATGCCTTTGCCAATGTCAATACGGTTCCGGAGATCGACGCGGCGGCCCACGAAGTGGCCGTGACCTTCTTCGTCGACCCCGGGAAACGCGTCTATGTGCGTCGGGTCAACATGAAGGGGAATACGCGCACGCGCGACGAGGTGTTACGCCGTGAGATGCGTCAGCTGGAGTCGGCCTGGTTTTCGGCCGACCTGGTTCGGAAGTCGCGCGAGCGACTCCAACGGTTGGGCTATTTCGACGATGTCTCGATCGAGACGCCGGCAGTACCGGGCTCAGCGGACCAGGTGGATGTGGATGTCACGGTCAAAGAGAAACCGGCTGGTAATCTTGCCGCCGGCATCGGTTTCTCGCAGTCACAGGGTATCCTGCTCAATGCGAGTGTGACCCAGAACAATTTTCTGGGCACAGGTAAGCGTGTGGCCCTGGCCTTCAATACCAGCTCGGCGAACCGTCTCTATCAGTTCGCCTATACGAATCCTTACTACACCATCGATGGTATCAGTCGGGGTTTCAATCTGTCCTATAAAGAGACGGATTTCAGCGAGTTGATCGGGGCCGATTATTCGACCGACGTGGGTGTAGGCGGAATCAGCTTTGGTCTGCCGATCTCGGATACCAGTCGCGCCGGGCTCGGGGTCCGTTACCAGTACACCAACTTCACGCCGGGCGCGTCGGAGATCGCACAGGCCTTCGTGCTGGAGAACGGGAACACCTTCAACGACTTCGTTCTGTCGGCGAACTACAATAACGATACCCGTGATACCGCCATCTTCCCGACCCGGGGCGGATTGCGCTCGCTCTATGCCGAGCTGGCGGTTCCAGGCAGTGACCTCCAGTATTATAAGGTCAGTTACAAGGAGCACCGGTATGTCCCGCTGACCTCGCGTTTCGTCGTTTCACTGACCGGGGACTTCGCTTATGGAGATGGTTACGGCGACATCGACCGCCTTCCCTTCTTCGAGAACTATTATGCTGGCGGGCCGCGCTCCGTGCGCGGATGGGTCGCCAATTCCCTTGGGCCACGTGAGATCAGCAGCGACGATCCGGTCGGGGGCAATCTGAAATTGGTGGGGAGTCTCGAGTTGTTCGCGCCGCCGCCGGTCGGCGGGCAGTTCGAGAAGACCTTACGTCTGGGTGCCTTTCTCGATGTCGGGAATGTCTGGATAACGGATGACTCGGACCTCTTGACGACGACCGGATTCGATCTGGGCGACCTTCGTTACTCCACTGGCTTGTCCGTCACCTGGCTGTCGCCGGTCGGGGCGCTCTCTGTGAGCCTCGCCTACCCGCTCAACGAAAAGGACGGCGACGAGACCCAGGTGTTCCAGTTTGGCTTTGGGCAAACCTTCTGATCGACGGGGTTGACTGTGAAGCTGTCTTCCGTGTCAGTGCTGCTCGTGGTTTGCGGGCTCTTTCATCAGTCGCTCGGCGCGTCCGATTATCGTATCGCGGTCGTCGACCCCAACCGGGTGGTGGAGCAGTCACCCCAATACGAGGCCGCTCGTGATGCCTTGCAGCGCGAGATTGAGGAACGCGAGCGGAGTCTGCGTGAACAGCAGGAACAGATCAGTGCTCTGCAGAGCAAACTCGAGCGTGATGGTGCCTTGATGAGTGAAAACGAGATTCAACGGCTGCAGAACGACATCCGCAGCCGGACCCGTCGAATGAAGTATGCACGGGATGAGTTTCAAGAGGATTTCGCTCTGCGTCAGAATGAGCTGCGGACCAAGCTGGGGCGTCAGGTGCAGGAGGTCGTCGTCGAGTTGGCCAAAGAGCAGGAGATCGACCTCATCATCAGCGACGGTCTTGTTTACTCCCATCCACGCATCGATATTTCCGATCTCGTCATCGAGCGCCTGAAAGAGGAATTCAAGAAGAAATCGGCCTCTCGATTGCAGTCGGCGACGCCATGACGAGATGATCCATTTGGGACTTGTTCGCTCGGAGATCGGACCGCCTTGGAGATCAGCCTTAAAGAACTCTCCGCTCGTCTTGATGTACCCCTGCGTGGCGATGGCGGCGTCCGGGTTTCGCGTATTGCCCAGCTGACGAACGCGGACGCGAACAGTCTCGCCTTCCTCGGCGGCTCCAAGTACCGCCGCTATCTGCCGTCGACGGCCGCGGGTGCCGTGATTCTGTCGGAGGCCGATGCGGATGTCGCCCGGGTGCCGGTCTTGCTGAGTGACAACCCCTATCTGACCTTTGCCAGGGCCGCTCGCATCCTACACCCGGAGCCGTCCGTGGTTGGTGGTGTCCACCCCACTGCGGTGGTGGACCCTGCCGCGTCGGTCGATCCCAGCGCTTGGATTGGTCCCTTGTCGGTCCTGGAGGCGGATGTCTGGGTTGGCCCGCGCGTGTTCGTCGGTCCGGGTTGCATTCTGGGTGCAGGGGTTCGAGTCGGTGAGGATAGCCGTCTGGTTGCGCGGGTGACCCTTTGCGCCGGGACCCGGATCGGCAGGCGTGCCTTGTTGCATCCGGGGGCGGTCATCGGCCGGGATGGCTTTGGTTTCGCCCGAGATGGCGAGCGCTGGGTCCGAATGCCGCAGGTCGGGTGTGCCGTGCTCGGAGACGATGTCGAGATTGGGGCTAATACGACGGTCGATCGTGGCGCGATCGGCGACACCCTGATCGGCCATGGCGTAAAATTAGATAATCATATCCAGATCGGGCACAACGTCGAGATTGGTGACAATACGGCCATGGCCGCGAATACCGGGATCTCGGGTTCGACGCGCATTGGCCGCAATTGCACGGTCGCTGGTGCCGTCGGTATGGCCGGCCATCTCGAGATCGGTGACGATGTGCATTTCACTGGTATGGCGATGGTCACGCGTTCCTTTCTCGAGCCAGGTCTATACAGCAGTGGAATCCCGGCCATGCGAAGCGCAGATTGGCGGCGCAGTGTGGCGCGTTTCAGACAGCTCGATGAATTGACGCGCCGATTGAGACATCTTGAAGCATGTATCGATACGATGAATGACACGATAGGGCGGGGTGACTCCTGATGGATGGATCGCATGCAGTGCCGACAGTGGTCGACCGGCGCCTCGATCAGTCGGAGGGCGTCTTGAGCAGGATGGATATTCATAAGGTGTTGAGCTTCCTGCCACACCGTTATCCCTTCCTGCTGGTCGACAAGGTCATCGATTACAAGACCGATGAGTATCTGATTGCCCTGAAGAACGTTTCCTATAACGAACCCTATTTCATGGGGCACTTCCCGGTGCGCCCAGTCATGCCTGGTGTGCTGATCGTCGAGGCCATGGCCCAGGCGACGGGGCTCTTGGCCATGGTATCGCGACCGGAAGAGGTCGGCGAGAAGTCGCTCTATTATTTCGTCGGGATCGATAAGGCCCGGTTCAAGCGGCCTGTCGAGCCCGGGGATCAGCTGATCATGGAGGTCAAGCTCGGTCCGGTGCGCCGTGGTATCTGGAAGTTCGACACCGAGGCGCGGGTCGGCAAGAGTATCGTTGCGACTGCCGAGATCATGTGCACGGCGCGGGATTTCGCCGCTTGATCCATCCGACTGCCGTCATCGATGGGGCGGCCGAGCTGGATTCGAGCGTTGAAGTTGGCCCCTTTGCGGTGATCGGACCGCAGGTCGAGGTCGCTGCTGGGACCCGAATCGGACCGCATGCGGTGCTCAGAGGCCCGTCGCGTATCGGTCGTGACAACCGCATCTTCCAGTTCGCCTCGGTCGGCGAGGACCCGCAGGACAAGAAGTACGGCGGTGAGCCGACGCGGCTCGAAATGGGTGATCGCAATCAGGTGCGCGAGTTTGCAACCTTGCATCGCGGTACCGTCCAGGACCAGGGCGTCACCCGGATCGGGAGTGACAATCTCTTCATGGCTTACACCCATGTCGCACATGATTGCCGTATCGGTCATCGAGTCATCATGGCCAACGCGGCCTCGCTCGGCGGCCATGTGGAGGTCCAGGATTGGGCGATTCTCGGCGGGTTCACCATCGTCCATCAGTTCTCTCGAATCGGTGCGCACAGCTTCTGTGCGATGGGCGCCGTGTTGGCCAGGGATGTGCCACCTTACGTCTTGGTGGGCGGGCATCCGGCCGAGCCGCGTGGAATCAACTCGGAAGGGCTACGTCGGCGTGGGTTTCCCGCCGAGACCATTCAAGCGATCAAGCGCGCCTACCGGACGCTCTACCTGGCCAACCTGAGATACGAGGACGCCCTCGAACGCATTCGGGGGATGGCCGAGACGGTCCCGGAGCTGGCACCACTGGCCGACTTCCTTGCGGGCGGCAATCGCAGCCTCTTGCGCTGAGGCATTCAACCAGGCCTTGTCCGGACGGCATGCTGGCCGATTTGCGCTCGGAGTCATGACCCCATGATGGTCGGAATCGTGGCCAACGAGGCATCGGGCGATCTGCTGGGTGCGGCTCTCGTTCGGGAGATCCGCAAGCTCGCCCCCGAGGCTCGATTCGTGGGGGTTGCCGGTCCAGCGATGCAGAAGGTCGGTTGCGAGACGCTCTTCCCGATGGAACGCCTCTCGGTCATGGGCCTCATGGAGGTGCTTGCTCAGCTGCGCGGGCTGCTCGAGTTGCGGCGCGATCTGCTGCGGCATCTGCTTGACAGGCGGCCGGATGTCGTCATCGGTGTCGATGCACCAGATTTCAATCTGGGTCTGGAACGCCGTCTGCGCCGGGCCGGGATCAAGACCGTGCATCTTGTCAGTCCGACGGTCTGGGCCTGGCGGCCTGGTCGGGTCAAACAGATTCGCCGTGCCGTCGACTTGATGCTCAGCGTCTTCCCTTTCGAGGAGACGTTTCTGCGAAAGCACGGTGTACCGGTCACTTATGTTGGTCACCCACTGGCCGACGAGATCCCCTTGGAGGTGGGCCGGGGCGATGCGCGTGCGGCCCTCGGGCTTGCTCCGGATGGCACCTTGATCGCTCTCTTGCCGGGCAGTCGAGTGGGTGAGATGGAGCGCTTGGCGTCTCCCTTTCTCGGTGCCGCCAAGCTTTGTCTGGCCGCCCGCCCCGAGCTGCGCTTCGTGGTGCCCCTGGTCAATGCCCGGTTGCGGTCGATCTTCGTGACCGAGTTGGCTCGGCTGGCGCCGGATTTGCCCGTCACCCTGGTCGATGGCCGCAGCCGCGAGGTGATCGCCGCCGCCGATGCCGTCCTCACGGCCTCCGGGACGGCGACGCTCGAGACACTCCTGTCGAAGCGCCCGATGGTGGTGGCCTACCGGGTCCATCCCCTTTCTTACCAACTGGTGAAGCGGCTCGGTCTGGTCAAGGTGCCCTATATCGCGATGGCGAATCTCTTGGTAGGACGTGCACTGGCACCTGAATTCATTCAGGACCGTTGTCGCCCCGAGCTCCTGGCCCCAGCGCTGCTCGACTTGCTCGATGATCCGGCGCGGCTCGCCGAGATCCGCGTCCTCTACGGGCGCGTCCACCAGGACTTGCGTCGTAACGCAGCGCGCCAGGCGGCGCGTGCCGTGTTGGCGCTCACCGGGCGGGTGGTATGACCGAAAGGTCCAGCTTGATCGCCGGGGTCGACGAGGCGGGGCGCGGCCCTCTGGCCGGTCCGGTGTGTGCCGCTGCGGTGATCCTGGATCCGGCCCGTCCGGTGACGGGTATCCAGGATTCGAAGAAGCTCAGCCCGGCACGCCGTCAGTTCCTGGACCGCGAGATCCGTGCGCATTCCCTCGCCTGGGCGGTCGCCTGGTCGAGTGTCGAGGAGATCGACCGGCTCAATATCCTGCAAGCGACACTGCTCGCGATGCAACGCGCCGTGCGTGCGCTCCCCATGCGACCGCGTCAGGTCCTCGTGGACGGCAATCGCTGTCCCGATTTCGGCTGTGAGGCGCGGGCCCTGGTGGGAGGCGATGGGAGGATTCCAGCGATTGGGGCGGCGTCCATTCTCGCCAAGGTCGCCCGAGACGACCTGATGGTGCACATGGATGCGGATTTTCCCGGCTATGGCTTCGCCGGCCACAAGGGTTATCCGACCCGGGCCCATCTGGCCGCGCTGCAGCGATTCGGCCCTTGTCCTCAGCATCGCCTCAGTTTTGGCCCGGTGCGCAGGCTCTTGTCGTCGCATCGCGCAGCCAAAGGAGGCCGCTCGAGGGTCGATTGAATACCGACAGACGTCTTGCCGGCTGGATTGGCCGAGCGTAGCATTTCATCCATGGCGAGCGGGATGTTTTTTAATTGACTGTCCCCGTCGGATAGTGGTCGGCCAGATGGGTGACTCGTCTCTTCTCTTGTGTGCACGGCATCCCGTATTGAATCGAAGCGTCAGGCGAGCAACGCGTGTCATCGACGGAATCTGCCGCGTTGATCATGGTTCGGGTAGTCGCGATAGGCTAAGGTTGACAATACTGAGCAGTCAATTTGCATGGAGATCTGTTGCAGATTTCCCCGAAGCGAATGATTGAGCCGTGATCGTCACCCTGTCGTGGTCGGTGTCGTGTGTCCATGAATGAAGGAGAAGAACGATGCGAAGAAGTATGCTGTCCGTTGCATTCGGCCTGCCACTGGTATTGCTTTTCACTGGTTGTGGCAAGCTCTCGACGGCCAGTTTCGAGAATGATGTGCATCCGATCATGCAGAAGCATTGCGTGGAGTGCCACTTGCCGGGCGGTGCCGGTTTCGAGGCCAGCGGTTTCCTGGTCGACTCCTATGCCTCGGTCATGAAGGGCACCAAGTTCGGACCGGTCGTGGTGTCGGGCGATGCACTGTCCAGCAGTCTTTATCGACTGGTGGCGGGCGAAGTCGATGCGTCGATCCAGATGCCTCATGGCAAGGATCCGATCAGCACGGAGGAGATTGCGGTCATCGAAAAGTGGATCGAGCAGGGGGCGAGAGACAACTGACCAGGGGCTGTTCTCCGGTCTGACGGATCATGCAGCCGGGGAACATCCGTTCGGCGCCATTCCTCTTTCCTGTCGTCTTGAATGATGGGTGTGCCGTTCAGGGTTCAGCCAAGGCTTCCTTCCACT
>JANQGF010000140.1 GCA_028277465.1 Chromatiaceae bacterium | reverse complement strand
ATTCAGAAACAACCTACACACCGTAGGTTGGGCAAAGCGGAGCGTGCCCAACAAGGGCGGCTCAAGTTGCACCACTTGTTTCTGAATCGTTCCTAAGACGCGGAGCTGCGTCCGATTCTTGAGCGAGCCGAGATCGTGCGAGAGCCCGTCCCAGGTGAGATAGACGCGGTTCTCACCGAGGAACTTCTTCTCATACTCGCCGTGTCGACCGGCGCGAACCAACCACAAGGCCATAGACAGTCTCCCATCGAACGATCCGTTGCTCTGCTCCGCACCATGCGCCTCCCGCACACTGGCAACGGCTGCGGCAGTCGCCCTTCGGGGGTGCACCTCGACGCTTGCCTGCGCCAACTCGCGCAAAGGATCGGCTTACACTTGCTCTCGCACGCGGCGGAAGATCTCCTGTGCCAGGTGCTCATGTGCCGCCGAGCGGAACTCGGCATCCGTCATCACCCGGGAGAAGATCTCCTCGTTGCCCTCCATACGAGCGATGAACAACTCATCGAGCATGCGATCGAAATAGGCGGCGAAGTTTGCGTAGTTGTTGGCGCGGGCCGCCTCCGCGATGTTCTCGTCGTTTTCCGCCGAGGCCCGGATCTGGTCGAAGAACAGCTGATCCACCTCGGTGAAGTCGGTGCCGAAGCGCTCGTTGAGGGTGTCGATCAGGCTCGAAAGAGAAACCGGCTCATCCCTGACGCCGCCAGTTCCGACATCGGTCGGCCCCTTTAGGGGGTAGGCATCCCCCTGTGCGAGGTCGATGGAACCTTCGTTCATCTGTTGAAGCCGGAAGAACCGTAGCGCCACCTCGTCGTCGAGAACGAAGCCCTGACCATCCCCCGGTGGCGGGAGCTTCGCCAAAAGGTTCCGCACGAAGCTGTAGAGCCGCTCAAGGTCGCTATCCTGGTAAGGGATGATCTGCGACAGGAAGGCGTAAAGATTGCGATAGGCCGTCAATTGGCCGCGAAACTCCTCCCGCTCTTCCTCTTCTCTTCCCTCGAAGCGCTGCACGACGGCGTCGAGCGCGGCGTTCATCTTCTTGTGGTCGCCGGCCGAGTGCTCGCGCTTGTGGCTGTACCAGATTTCGGCGAAGGCGGTTACATCGGCCGGCGTGAAGATCGCCCACTCCAGCAGGCGGTGTTGCAGTTCAGAAAGGCGCTGCGGATCGGCGTTCTCGCCCACCGGCGTCGTCTCATAGTAGGGCTTGAACGCCTGGAAGATGTCATCTTCCTCGTTGGCGAAATCGAGCACGAAGGTGCGCGACTTGCCAGGTGCGATACGATTGAGCCGCGAGAGGGTCTGTACCGCCTGAACGCCCGCCAACCGCTTCACCACATACATGGTCTGCAGCAGGGGCTGGTCGAAGCCGGTCTGATACTTCTCCGCGACCAATAGAACCTGGTAATCGTCGCGCTCGAAGGTCTCCGGTAGCTCGCTTTCGGCGAGTCCGTCGTTCATCGCCACTTCCGTGTAGTAAGAACCGGGGTCGTCCGGGTCCTCGACCGTCCCCGAGAAGGCCACCAGCGAGCGAATGCCGGTGTAGCCCTGATCCTTGATGTAGCGATCAAAGGCGAGCTTGTATTTCACGGCCGCGAGACGGGAGCCGGTGACCACCATCGCTTTCGCCCGCCCACCCAGCTCGTGCATCACGTAGAGCCGGAAATGCTCGACGATGACGGAGACAACCTGCTCGATATTGACGGGATGCAGCTCCAGATAGCGCGCCAGCGCCTTCGCAGCCTTCTTGCGCGGCACATCGGGGTTATCCTCGATCTGCTTGATCAGGCCGAAGAAGCGTTTGTAGGTGGTGTAGTTGGCGAGCACGTCCATGATGAAGCCTTCCTCGATGGCTTGGCGCATGCTGTACTCGTGGAAGGGTGAGGTACCGGACGGGCCGGGCTCGTCGAAAAGGGCCAGCGTCTTGAATTTCGGTGTCGCCGTGAAGGCGAAGAAGCTCAAGTTCGGCTGACGAGCGCGCTTCAGTGCATCGCGCAGCACCGCCGCACGGGCGTCATCAGAAAGGGGCCCATTCTCCACTGGGTCCTCTTCGTCAGAGAGCTGGGCAGCAATGGCCGCCTCGATCCCGTGCTTGTTCAGCATGCCCCTCAGCGCCGTCGCGGTCTCCCCGCTCTGGGACGAGTGCGCCTCGTCGACGATGACGGCGAAGCGCTTGCCCGCCGTGTCGATGGTCACGCCGCTGCCCTTCTTCTCCAGGGTCGAGAGCGCCCGGGAGATGAAGGGGAACTTCTGGATGGTGGTGATGACGATGGGCGTGCCCTGGGACAGGGCACGGGCGAGCTGCTGGGTGTCCTCGTCGATCTTCTCGACCACGCCGGTCTTGTGCTCGAACTGGTAGATGGTCGCCTGCAGCTGCTGATCGAGCACCCGCCGATCGGTGACCACGACGACCGAGTGAAACACCTTCTCGTCCTGTGCGTCGTGCAGGCTCGCCAGCCGGTGCGCGAGCCAGGCGATCGAGTTCGACTTGCCGGACCCGGCCGAGTGCTGGATCAGGTAGTTGCGGCCCGAGCCCTGGGCCTTCGCGTGGTCCACCAGCCGGCGAACCGCGTCGAGCTGGTGATAGCGCGGGAAGATCATGGTCTCCTTGCGCAGGGTGCGCACACCCTTGTCGGTCTTGACCTGCTTTTCCTTCGCTTCCAGGTGCATGAAGCGTTGCAGGATCTCCAACAGGCTGTCGGCCTGCAGCACCTCGTCCCAGAGGTAATGGGTCTTCCAGTTCCCTTCCGCCGGCGGGTTACCCGCCCCGTGGTTGTTACCCCGGTTGAAGGGCAGAAAATGGGTCTCCTTGCCCCTCAGCCGGGTCGTCATCCACACCGCGTCCGGGTCCACGGCGAAGTGCACCAGGGCGCGCTTCTTGAAGGCGAAGAGGAGATCGCGCTCGTCCCGCTCGTGCGCGTACTGCTGCATCGCATCGGCGGCGCGCTGTCCGGTGAGCGGGTTCTTGAGCTCTGCGGTGACGACAGGGATGCCGTTGACCGCCAGGGTCACATCGATGACGCAGCGGCGGCGGCTGTTTGCGTTCGGGCCGTCCACCTTCTTCATCACCGAGGTGAAGCCGACTTGGCGCGCGATCGTCAGCCGGTTTCTGGCGTAGAGCTCGGCCGCCTCGGGATTCATGCGGGTGTTCGGCCGGAACCAGGCCATGCGAAAGGTCTTGCCGTAGCACTTGAACCCGTGGCGCAGGACACGGAGAGTGCCCTTGAGGTCCAACTCCTTGGCCAGGCTGTCGAGCACGGTCGCAGCGATCTTGTCTCCCAGTAGCGCCTCCAGCGCGGCCCACTTGGCCGGCTGGCTGTCCTTCAGGAAGCGGGTGACATCCTCGGGGAAGAGCGCCAGGGCCTCGTCATAGGCGGCCGGGCTTCGCTTCTCATAGCCGCCGGAGCTGGTCAGCCCAGCCTCGATCGCCGTCTCGAAGTCGCGTTCAGTGTGGCCGGGCATAGCTAATCCATCGAAGTCCTTGCCTGAGCCAGGCTCGGCTCCGGCACTTCCTGAGGTTCGCCGAAGCGACGACAAAACGCTTGCCCGCCCGTAATCGTTCGATTACGCTTCTCATCATGTTCACGATCCGGCAAACCCCGGCATTCGCAGCTTGGTTGTCGGGTATCAGAGACGGCATGACACGGCGGCGCTTGGCTACACGCCTGCGCAAGGCGTCGCTCGGCAACCTCGGCGACGTGAAGCCCGTTGGCGGGGGAGTCTATGAGATGCGTGAATTCTTCGGCCCCGGATGGCGCCTCTACTACACCCAGCGCGGCTCGACGCTGATCCTGATGTTGGGCGGCGGAGAGAAATCGACCCAACAATCCGATATCGCCAAGGCCATCGCGCTGGCATCCACCCTGGAGGATTGATCGATGAGCAACAAGGTCCGCGTCGACAGCTTGCCCGAATTCGACATTACCGAGCACCTGGAAGACGACCAGGCCATCGCCGAATATCTGACCATCGTGCTGGAAGAAGACGATCCCGCGTTGCTGGCCGCCGCCGTGGGTGACATCGCCCGTGCGCGCGGCATGACCGAAATCGCCAAATCCAGCGGGCTCGCGCGCGAAGCCCTGTACAAGGCCCTGCGTGCCGACGCCCAGCCGCGTTTCGACACCATCAACCGCGTCTGTCACGCGCTCGGCGTCAAGTTGGTGGCGCAACCAATCAAAGGGTGACAGGTACCCTTGCCCCGGGAGTGACTCGACGCCGATCATGGCCGGATCAGCGAGGCAGGGTCGAGATCGACGGGCACTGCGCTGCGCTCGCTCTTGAGCATGCCGAATCCGGTCGCTGGTCCCTCGCGCTGAGCCTGTTCAACGCGCATTTCCAGGTGATCGCCCACCAGATCGAAGGTGATTCGGCTGCCTGCGCCGATACCCAACCGTTGCCGCAGGTCTTCCGGGATCTGGACCTGCCCCAGCTCGTTGACGGTCGCTGCTTGCATGCGTGATCTCCGTTGACACTGAGTCATCTCGTTCCAGCGCCTCAGAGACTGGGCAAATCGTCGCGGAGCTGCGCCAATGGCCGGCGCGCTCGCGTGCCCAGCGCAGAACGACAGGACTGACGGTTACCCGCGTCATGTTTTCCCTTGCGAATCGTCGCGCGAGTCTTGAGCAACGGGCTCCTCGAGGATCCGGCCATCGCGCCACACGGTCAACACGCCTGTGCTGGCTCGGGCTCGGGCGATCTCGGCGGCGCGGCGCATGGCCGTCAATGCGGTTTGGAAATCGTCTCGTTTGCAAGTCTCATTACGCATCTGTATCACCAAGAAATCCCTGCTTCAACAGTACGGGAGCGATACCGGAATTGTCGTACAGCCCCCAGGCATCCACAATTGTTTGGTAGAGACGCTCGAAATTGTACAGGCCGGCGGCGAACCCTTGCCTCGGGAACATCGTGGCCGCTCGCCGCCAGACGATCGATCTCCCCCAACATCAAGCGCCCTGCGCGATAGGCCGCGGCCTATGGCCGGAACGGGCTCAAGCCCGCGGCGATCAGGTCGGCGTTGACGAATTCCGGGCAATCGGCCTCGCGAGGCAGAAATTCACGCGCGAAGGTCGTCTTTCCGGCGCCGTGGGGACAGGCGATGATCAGTACTCTGGGTTGATCGTCTGCGATTGTCACGGGCGCACCGGTCAGCGCAGTTCCGCGATCTGGCCGGTGACGGCGGCGGTGATCAGCGCTGAGCGGTACTCTTTAAGGCTCTCGATAGGATCCCTAATCCTTTCCATTGCTGCGTCTGTATCCTTTCGATTCCGAGTCAGTGTCGTGGTCAGACTACGCTGTTCTTCAATTGGTGGCAGCAGGACAGGCACATCAGACAAGACATCGGTTCGTAGCGCTTTGGTCCCATGCCCCGCCTCTGCAACGAGCGTGAACAAAAAAGATTCGATAGATGATAGATACATCTGAAAAAACTCGGGAGTGACTTCTCCCTTCGAGCGAATAACCTTCATGTCCTGATTGATCGTGTATCGTCCCCGGGCAATGGCTACCGGAACCTTCCGCGCCAGGATCATGCCGCGTATGACGATCACCGCATTGTTCTCTTCATGCAGCTTTAACCCATAGTCTGAAATGGCATACTCGGTAACGTGGTCAACGGACGAAAACAACTCATCAGCCTTAACGTCCTTGGGGGAAATCCAAGGTATATCTCCATCCCAGTACTCGGACACTGTGGTTGTAGGCGTCGAGCCTGAAACAAGTCGGGCGGCAAACCTGAAACGCTTCAACTCCCAATGGGCGGGGATACCGCCAAGCCAGTCGATGCCGGAGGGTTTCAGGGGGGCGTCGGGGTTGAGGCCCTTGGTGACGGCGCGGGTGATGAGGGCCTGGCGCTTCTCGGCCAGCCGCTCCAGCAGCGCACGCTTCTTCTCGATCAACCCATCGATCCGCGCCGTCTTCTCATCCAGGAACGATGCGATGCGTACTTGTTCTTCAATTGGCGGCCAAGGAAATCTGTAGCTGCGGAATGCCTCCGCAGTGAGGTGATCAATTGTGTTGGGGTTACCATTAGCCCGGAAGACACCTATTCCGGCTGACATCACAAGCAAGTAGTACATGAAGCGCGGGAGGGTGTTGCCGTCAATAGCTCGCAGTCGATGAAGCACCTTCTGATAGAAGCACGGGGAAATCGGAGCACTCCATATTGCGGCCCTACCCACTTCTCCGCCTTCGCAAACGAGCAAATCTCCATCAGCAAGGGAATATCGCGCCAACTCGCGATCTTCGAAAGTCATTTCGGGGAGAGACTTGACGTTAATTTTGTCCCACTGAACATCAATGTTGCGAAGGTAGGGAGAGAGGCGAGAGCTATCGATTCTATTGGAGTCCAACATTTTCCCGAGCTCAACGCGGAACCTCGCCCTCAGGGGAGCGACATCCCAATGTCTAGGGATGGAACCGAGCCAATCTACTCCCGAGTCCTTAAATGCTTGTGGCGTTTCATCCGAATCGAGGTTTCGGCTCATCCCACCAACCCCTTCAGCAGCTCGGCAATCTCCCCTTCGAGCTTGGTGATATCCGCCTCGATCTCATCGAGCGGACGCGGTGGCGTGTAGACGTAGAGGTAGTTTTTCGATTCTGTAAATCTGCTATGGCGACCTACAACAAGAATTAATTGTTGTGCATTGTTTTTCAACATGAAGCTAAACAAGAGGAAATGACAGTCATGGTATTAGAACCTGTTCTTTGTCCCCATTGCGGGAGTGATCA
>JANQGF010000127.1 GCA_028277465.1 Chromatiaceae bacterium | reverse complement strand
GATTTGGTGGGAGCGGCGCCTCGCCGCGACGAGCCTGCAAACTGCTGCGGCTCTTGTTCCATGCTCCGGGGTGCCAGAGACACGGCATGACCGTTAGGTGATCTCCAGATAAAGATCCTACCCGTCGGTTGGGGTGAGGAACGAACCCCAAGGCGGCGCCTGTTGGGCTTCGCGCTCGCTCAGCCCAACCGACAGCCGGTCCATATCTTGGGTGAATTCTTTCCAGGAAATCGTCTAAGGCGATTGCCGGAAATTCTCATGCCAGATGGCGCCGGATTGGCGTCTGCCTTCAAGGAGCGTCGGCAGGCGCATCGCCGCGCGATGTGACTGCTGACGCGACGCGGAAGGCGGGCGTCAAGACCAGCCAGGTGGAATGAGAATTGACAGAAATCGCCTTATTGCTGCGCTACCCTCGAGTCGCGCTCGGCAGAAGGCATCATGATGTGGTGACTCGGAATTCAGTCTCACCAGAGACCAGCAGGAGGCGACCAAAATAAAGACAGAAGAGCTCATGGCTATCACCCAGATAGAGCCTTTCGCGCTCATGCCTCGGCAGACCGCAGAGCTCTTCGACATCGAGCAGGGGGGGCAAGACGATGGCGACGTTGTCCGTTCTTTCGAAGATCTTGCTCAGCAGGATGTCCGCAGGCGGTCTCGTATTGGACTGCACGAAACGATAGACGTGATCGGGTCCAGTGACCGCCCAATCCGGATCGATAAAGGCAGCATCCACGGGTGGAAGTTCACCGAGCAAGTTCGGATCCAAGATGTCTCCACGTATGAAGGAAACGCGGCTGGATAGCCCCGCTTGTGCCACATTGTGGATGGCTTGTCTCTGGTGAGATGGATCCAACTCGACGCTGACCACACGCTTCGCGGCACGCGCTAATGCGAGCGTGGAGAAACCGGCCCCCGTGCAGGTTTCCAATACGATCAGGTCTCTAAAGCGTTCTGCGAAATGGGCCGTGAACCGCTGATCGATGCCCATGATGAAGGTACGCTCGTTGGCGATATAATCGCCGCCGAATTTTGCTCGGATTGCATTCGAGTCCATATTCCAGTCTCGCCAGACGGCTCGCATCGGGGCATCTTGCAGAGTTCAAGGTGTCCGTGTGGGGAGCTGAAGCGAGAATTTCCGGCAATCGCCTAAGGCGATCGATCAGCCGCCCCACAAGAGGGCGATGCATGCAATAAGCGCACAGCCTGAGTCCTGCAAGCGCTCTTCGTCTCCTCGTCGAGTGCGTTCAGCCAGCGCCGCGGGATGGCTTGTCGACCATAGAGGGCGCCGGCGATCATGCCAAGGATGGCTCCCGTGGTATCTGCGTCCCCACCGCGATTGACGACGTCCACCAGGGCCGCCTCGAATCCGTCGGTGGCGAAGAGTGCCTGGAAGACGGCGCGAAGCGTCTCGACGATGTAGCCGCTCGGGTTCTCCATGCGTCGGCGGTCATAGCCATAGCGTCCATCCTCGGCGACCAGTGCGTCGGCCAGTCCTTTGAGCTGATTCCGCGTTCCCCCGAGCAGGGCCGACTGGACCATGCGGACGACCGTGACCGTGCCGGCATCCGAAAGGTGATTGTGATGCGTGACATGCGCCTGCACGCGACTGGCCGCGACGACCGCCGCCGGCTCGGCACCCAAGGTGAAGAGCGCCACAGGCAATGCACGCATACAGGCCCCATTGCCCGCATCCTGTTCGTTCTCAGGCACCTGGGTCGCACCAGTGCGGCGATAGAGACTGATCCCACGCCGTACCGTGTGTCCCATATCGACCGGTTTGGTCCGCATCCAATCGCTGAAGGCCTCCGCGACCGCGCGAGGAACGACCGCCCCGGCAGTGAGGATGCTGCGACCGAGTGCCAGACTCATCTCGGTGTCGTCCGTGACCCTGCCCTTGCGCAGACGTAACCAGCCGCCGCCGACCATGTCGCGGTGCTCGCCGTATTGATCACGAATCTCGCGCGGAGTCAGAAACTCGACCGTGGCGCCCAGGGCGTCGCCGATCGCCAACCCCAGGTAGGCACCGATCGCTCGGTCATCCAGTGCCCGGGCCGTCGTTTCAGCCGTGGTCGGGTCAATTCTCAGGTCCGAAACAAACATGGTAGTCGCAGCAGACCTCACAGGAGGGCGCCCGGCACGCCTGGATGCCTTCCGCCTCGCATAACTGCTTGTAGAGGAATCGCTTCCACTTCATGTCCTTGGTGTTGCGCGCGGCCAGGGATGGGAAGTTAAGGCCCATCAGCGCCGTCAGCTCGCTGCGGCTCCAGAGCCCGAGGTCCTGCCACAGGTGGTCGCCACCCATGCAGCCGGCCGCGACGACCAGGGCCATCCAGACCTCGGACACGGAGACCTCGGCCCGGTGCGCCAACAGGAGCTGGACGAGCTCCTCCCGCTCGTCCCGGCGGGCGGCGGCCAGGCGCCGTCCACCGTCCACCGCCGACAGCACGTCTGGAGAGACGCCCGGAAAGTGGTGGGCCATCAAGCACCGAAAGGCCGCCAGATCCAATCCCAGCCAGGGGGGAAGCGCGCCGCCGCCTGCCGCGCGGGTCGCGATCATGCTCGCAAAGGCCCGGTCGTTGCCGGCCCCGGCGGCCCGGGCCATGAGCCGGTCGAAGACGTGCTCGGCCTCGAGCCTCGGGTCACAGACCGCGGCGAACATGCCGTCAGTACTCCACGAGGATGTCTTCGTCGCGCACGATCATCTGGCAGGCCAGACGCCACTCGCTGGGCATGTCGTCGAGCGCCAGGCGATCGATGTCCTCCCGGGTCAGTTTCCCCAGATGACGCAAGACGGTCTGCTCCTTATCGGTCAGGTGATAACCCATGCGCTGCTTGCTATCCACGCTGGTGACGCGGACCAGACAATTACCGCACTCCCCGTCCTGACAGTCATGGTGGACCGGGATCTTGTGCTCTTTGGCCAGCTTGAGCAAGGACTCGGTATGGCTGCCAGCGACGGCGTAGACGGTCTTGTCCTTGTAGTCGGGGCTGGAAAAGGTTACGAGTGCCATGTTACTTCTCCCGTCTTCAATCAGGTCGGTTTGACCGAACAGTCACCGAGGATCTGGGCCTGGCAAGCGAGCCGATCATGACGGCTCGCCATGTTCTCGCGCAGGACCTTCTCTTCGAGAACGGAGGGTTCGGTCAGATTGTTCCAGCCCTCCACCACATGCATCATGCAGGTGCCACAGTCGCCCTCGCGACAACCATAGATGATCCCGGCCCCGATCTTCTCGGAGACCTCGATGACACGCGTGCCGGCGGGCACATTGACAGTCTGTTTGATATCGGAAAAGGTGACCTTGGCCTTCGCCATGATGTCGAACTCCTTGGATAGTCGATGAATGGTCGATGATTGAGATCGGTCAAACGAGAGCGCTCCGCTCTTCGTCGACCCGGATCGGCGATGTCGATGACTTCGCCGTCCTCCCCGCGCACGGTCGCACTCGCCAACGCACGCCCGAAGGCGCGGCAATGCTCGAGCGCTTCACAGATCGGGATGAGTGTGATCCGCAGCCCCGCGAGTGGAGTACGCATCGTGCGGCGATCGAGCCTCCAACCGGGCCGCGGCGATGCGCGTCGGTGGGATCCCCTGCAGTGAGCCGGGCGGATTCGCGGCGATTCCCAGCCCGTCGAGAATGACCCCTTCGATGGGGCAGATGCTCGCGCACTGGGGATCGGCGAAATCGCCTTCGCATTCGGTGCAACGCTTGGGGTCGATCAGAAAGTGCGGTCTGGCCTCGAAGACGGCCTCGCTTGGACAGACCGACTCACAGGCCCAGCAATTGACACAGCCCTCGATGATCTGGAATGCCATCGGATCAGCTCCTCGCAATCAGCAAAGGTTCAAGACGCCCATCAGGCGATCAGCCTTTCTCGCTCGGGGCTGCGTCGTTCGAGCTGGCCGGACTCACGCAGCTCACGATAGACGGCGGCAATGGCCTCCTCGATCGCCTCCATCGCGTGCTCGCCGTTGGGAATGATGCCCGCCGCCTCCAGCTCCCCCCAGGGCTCGTAGCCGATCTTGGAGCAGAGGACCACCTCGCAGTCGCGCAGTGCCCGGATGGTCGCCGGGAGGTCGGCCTCGGGATCGCCACACTCTTCTTTGCCCGCGCAGTAGACCTCCACCTCGCGAACCCCGACCAGACCGACACCCCGGGCGGACGCCTCGTAGATGCGGAACTCGTGGGCTTGGCCAAAATGCTGATCGATGACGCGGCCGCTGCTGGTCGCGACCGCCATCCGCACCGCACCTGGCTCAGAGGGCCCCCGCACCTTGCGTTTGAGCGCGGCCAGCGAGACCAGTGTCTCTCCGGTCGCTTGGCGCTGTGCGGCGCGCCTGGACTCGATGCTGGCATGGACCTGGGCACGCCGCACCATGGCCGCCGCATAGTCGATCTCCAGACGCTCGATCTTGTCGAGCGTGAACTCCTGTCCGCGATCCTCGCCCAGCATCCCCACCGCATCGGCCCGGCATTGACGACAATGACGCATCATGGCCATGTCGCCGGCGCACGCATCCTGGAGGCCCTGGAGCTCCGCCGGGGTTGGTCCACGCTGGCCCATGACACCGTAGAAGCTACCGTGCTCGGGCTCGGCGATCAGAGGCATGACATTGTGCAGGAAGGCGCCCTTGGCCTTGACCACACGACTCACCTCTGTCAGATGGACATCGTTGACACCCGGGATGAGGACCGAGTTGACCTTGACCAGCACGCCGCGCTCGACCAGCATCTCCAGTCCCTTCTGCTGCTGCTCGATCAGGATCTCGGCCGCCTTGCGCCCCCTGATCCGGCGGTGGTTCCAGAAGATCCAGGGATAGATCTCGGCACCCACATCCGGATCGACGCAGTTGATGGTGATGGTCACGTGCTCGATCTTGTAACGACAGAGCTCGTCGGCCAGTGATGGCAGGGCCAATCCATTGGTCGAGACACAGAGCCTGATGTCGGGGGCCTGCTCGGACAGCCGACGGAAGGTCTCCAGGGTGCGCTCGGGATTCGCCAGCGGATCGCCCGGACCCGCAATGCCGAGCACCGTTAGCTGGGGAATGGCGGCGGCCACGGCGAGCACCTTGCTCACCGCTTGATCCGGGGTCAGCACCTCGGAGACCACGCCAGGACGCGACTCGTTGGCGCAGTCGTACTTCCGGTTGCAGTAGTGGCACTGGATGTTGCAGGCAGGGGCGACCGCCACGTGCATGCGCGCATAGTGATGATGCGCATCCTCGGAGAAGCAGGGATGATTGTTCACCCGGGCGCGGATCGCGGCCGGCAGATGGGCGAGCCGGTCGCCGCCTCCACCGCAGCCGCGCGTCGCGCAGCCGTCACCCGGGGTGACGTCGCCTTGACCCAATACCTTCAACGCCATGTGCGCTGTCTCCAGAAGATCGGGGGCGCCTACCCCGTTGAACCGGCGCTTGGAGCCCAGCGCAGCAAACATCGTACCTAGTCCCCGAATGGCCGTCGGTCAGTGGCGGCTGAACCGCGTCCAGACTGAATTGCAGAGTTCCGAGTGGCCCCAGCCACACGGCAATCACCAACCGGGGGCGGGATGCGGTTCAGACGAACTCCTTTTGAATGAGGTACTTGAACCCTATCCAGCGCAAGATTGCCTGGTACGGTCATGACCGAGTCGAAACCCCGAGAAAGGCATACCCTGCCTGACGCGCCTCATGCGCCTTCGTGGTGGCGCACCAGGACCTTGTTGGGATCGTGACAGGACAGCAGCCACGCGCTTGTGGGAATCGGCACAGGCGCGATGGGGCGCCGGGGATGGCGCAGCGTCAGCGCTCGAGGCGGCGGGCAAGCAGGTAGCCGAGCCAGCCCGTGGCCACCGTCGCGGCGCCGATGGCCACGACGACCGGGCGCTCCTGAATGGCGTAGAAGGTCATCCAGCCCATCAGCGCGATGAAGGCGAGCGTGGTCACTGGGTGCCCCCAGGTCCGATAGGGACGCCGTAGCTGCGGCTCGCGGACCCGCAGCACGAAGACCCCAGCGACCGTGAGCGCGGCGAACACCGAGAGGGTGAAACCGACATAGCTCACCAGCGCTTCGAAGCTCGAGGTGAGCATCATGACGACGGCGAGCAGCGACTGAAGGAGGATGGCCACGACCGGGCCTCCACTCGCATCGCGCCGCGACAGGATCCGCATGGCGCGGTAGTCGCGGCCCATGGCCTCATAGATCCGCGGCCCCGTCATGACCAAGGCACCCACGGTCGAGACCAGACCCAGGGCGATGAGCCCGCTGAGCACCCGACCCCCGAGCTCGCCGAAGGCATGGACGGCGGCCACGTGTCCGACCCGCTCCTGTGCCGCCGCCAACTCGCTGGCCGGAGCGGCACCGAGGAAGACCGTGTTGACGCCCAGATACAAGAGGGTGACCGTCAATGTCCCCAACCCCAGCGCAACGGGCAGAAAACGCTCGGGCTCGCGCACCTCGCCGGCGACATAGGCGGCCGCGTTCCAGCCGCTGTAGGCGAAGGAGACATAGATGAGGCCCACCGCGAAGGCCGGCGACAGGACGGCCCCGCTCATGGCTGGCGCGCCGACCCCCATGAGACGCGAGGGATCGATGGCCGCCATGCCCCCGAGGATGAAGAGCAGGATCAGCAGGGCCTTGCCGAGCGTGAAGAGATCCTGGACGCGGCTGCCGGTCGACAGTCGGCCCGCGTGGATCAGGGTCGCACCAAGGACCAGGAGGAGTCCTGAAACGAGGGGCGGTATCAGCTCCTGCCCCAGAGCCAAGTTGAGGTACTGGCCGAACGCGATGGCACTGGCGGCCACCGGGGCGGCGAAGCCCACCACCAGCGACACGAACCCGGAGATGAAGCCCAGGGCCGGATGATAGACCCGCGACAACAACTGATATTCACCCCCGTTGTGCGGAAGGGCGGAGACGAGCTCGGCGTAGGCCAGGGACCCACAAGCCGCGGCCACGCCACCGAGCAGCCAGGAGAGGAGGACCGCCGGTTGGGATTCCAGGTCGCGGAGCAGAAAACCCGTGGTGGTGAAGACCCCGGTGCCGATCATGGTCGCCACCACGAGCAGAGCCGCGGTGAGCGGACCCAGACGACGTTCCGGCGCATTTGTCCTCGACATGGGCTTGAACCTGGAGGCGAGCGGTTTGCGGGACAGGGACGGGAGCTTGCGTCCCGATTGCGATCGGCTGGTCTGGATCCCACTCTCGCGCGACGGGCTCGATCCGACCCAGCCGAGCGCGGATTCTACCCTTGCTGTGGGCCGAATTCTTGACCCCTGAGGGCGTTTGGCCTAGGGTCGCCCGAACGCATGGCCGATCCGCATGCGCCAGTATGCGTGATCGGACTGCCCTTCCCCCCAGCTTTCCCCGCAAGAGAACGGACATGGCACTTGGTTCGGTGCAATCGGTGGACGCCTGCTGGCAAGACGAGGTACGGCGAGTCGCCGACGCGGTGCGCCGGCGCGTGCTGGAGCATACGCTGACCAACAAGGGTGGCTATCTGAGCCAGGCGTGCTCCTCGGCCGAGCTCCTGGCGACACTCTATCTGCGCGTCATGCGTCTCGGGTCGAGCACCGCCCCCTTGGTCCCGCGGCCCTTTGCCGGGGTACCGGGTCGCGGCAACCCGCACGCCTTCACCGGCGCCGACTACAACGGACCCAAGGCACCGGACCTGGACCGCTTCATCTTCTCACCCGTCCACTATGCACTGGTGCTCTATTCACTCCTGATCGAACTGGGCCGGCTCGGACCGGATGCGCTCGACGACTTCAACCGGGACGGCAGCACGGTGGAGCTGATCGGCGCCGAGCACTCGCCCGGGCACGAGGTCACCGCCGGCTCCTTGGCCCAGGCGCTCAGCCAGGCCGGGGGCATCGCACTGGCACGCCGGCTGCGTGGCGATACCGGACGGGTCTGGGTCTTCATGTCCGACGGCGAGTTCCAGGAGGGCCAGACCTGGGAGGCATTCGCCGCGCTCGCGCATTACCGCCTGGGCCGGCTCGGCGTCTATATCGACGCCAATACCCAGCAGTGCGACGGCCCCATGGAAGCGGTCATGGGCATCGAGCCGCTCGCCGAACGCCTGCGCGCCTTCGGCGCCGAGGTTCACGAGGTCGATGGACATGACCCGAATGCGCTCGCTACCCCGGCGACGGATCGGGCCATGCCTGACCGACCGCTGGTCGTGATCGCCCGCACCGACCCCTGCCGTGGCATCGAGCTACTGCGCGAGCGCGCGCCCAAGCTCCACTATGTCCGGTTCAAAGACGAGCGGGAGTTCAGGCTCTATCGAACCCAGCTCGATCAGATGCGCGGGGTGCCGAGCTGATGGAGACCCGCCAGCGGCCGCACCGCGAGAACCTGATCCGCTGGGCCAGTAACCGCCCCGAGGTCCTGGTGCTCTCGGCCGATCTGACCTCCTCGTGCGAGGCGGATGGGTTCCGCGACGCCTATCCCGATCGTTTCTACTCGCTGGGCATGGCCGAACAGAACATGATGGGTTTCGCCGCAGGCCTGGCGCGGGAGGGCTTCTTCCCCTATGTGCATACCTTCGCGGTCTTCATCTGTCGGCGCCCCTTCGATCAGGTGGCCATGTCGATCGCCTACCCGAACCTGCCGGTACGCCTGCTCGGCTTCCTGCCCGGCATCACCACGGCCGGCGGCGTGACCCATCAGGCGATCGACGACATCGCACTCATGCGTCTCCTGCCCAACCTCACGGTGCTTGAATGCGGTGACGCCACCGAGGTGGAATCGGTGCTCGAGGTGGCCCAGGCCGTCGATGGTCCAGTCTACATCCGCATGCTGCGCGGCGAGGTACCGCGGCTGTTCGACCCCCGCGAGCCGATGGTCCTGGGTCGGTCCCGCGTGCTGGGTGAAGGCGACGACCTGACCGTGATTTCGAGCGGCATCTGCACCGAGGAGGCAAGGCGTGCCGACCTGGCCCTGCGCGCGCGGGGCATCGCCATGACCCATCTGCATGTCTCGACGCTGAAGCCGTTCGACGACCCTCGGGTCCTCCAGGCGATCGCGGACAGCCGGTCGGGCGTCATCACGATGGAGAATCACGGCATCATCGGCGGTCTGGGCTCGGCCGTCGCCGAATCCATGGCCGCGGCGGGTCTGGGCAAGCGGCTGATCCGGCTCGGTCTGCGCGATACCTATGCCCATGGCGCCAGCCGACACTATCTGATGCGCGAGTACGGCCTGGATGCCATGGCACTGGTCGGTGCGGTCGAGGAGCTGACCCAGCAGCGGCTCGAACTGACCGAGGAGGCGCTCGCCGGGGGTCGGGTGGAGACCATGCGGCAGGCGGACAAGACGGAGGACCTCTGACGCCGGCCGCGCCTCGCGTGGCTGTGGTTACCGTGGAACAGCACCCCAGCCGCTCGATTTGGTGGGAGCGGCGCCTCGCCGCGACGAGCCTGCAAACTGCTGCGGCTCTTGTTCCATGCTCCG
>JANQGF010000233.1 GCA_028277465.1 Chromatiaceae bacterium | reverse complement strand
CGCAAGGTCCGCCGTGTCTTCGACTCTCTGGGCATGACCGCGAACGCCAAACCCCGCGCCGCCCAAGCAGCGCCCGCCGGCTAGAACGGATTTGCCGTGCCTTTGTCGAATGGGGGCTTTCAACATGATCCAGGTTTCAACTATAATGTTGGATTCGCCCCATCCTGGGGACACTCCTTGCCCCACCGGCACGACGGGGGGCTATCAATCCGAAGGGAGCAAGAATGCGACACTATGAGATCGTCTTTCTGGTGCATCCAAGCCAGAGCGAGCAAGTCCCCGGCATGATCGAGCGCTATCAAGCCAACCTGGGCAAGCGCGGCGGCACCGTTCATCGCGTCGAAGACTGGGGACGGCGTCCGCTCGCGTACCCGATCAATAAGGTACATAAGGCACATTACGTGCTGATGAACGTCGAATGCGATCAGGAGGCGATCGACGAGTTGGAAAGCGCCTTCCGATTCAACGATGCGGTCCTGCGGAACATGATCATCCGCCGTAACGCGGCCGTCACCGAGCCCTCCCCGCTCGCGAAGGGCGGCGAGGAGCGCGAGCGCTCCGAGACCTCGTCGGAAGGCGACTCCCGCCAAGGGAATTCGGGTCGCGACGCCTGAGAAGCCGGTCGAACGAGCCGCTACACCACGAGCCTCGTGCTCGAGCACGAACGACGGAGAACTCCATGTCCCGCTTTTTTCGACGCAAACGCTATTGTCGTTTCACTGCCGAAGGGATCACCGAGATCGACTACAAGGATCTCAACTTGCTCAAGGCCTATATCAGCGAATCCGGCAAGATCGTGCCAAGTCGCATTACGGGCACCTCGGCCAAGTACCAACGTCAGCTCGCTCAAGCCGTGAAGCGGGCCCGTTATCTGGCGCTGCTCCCCTATACCGACGGGCATTGATTCGCACCCTTACATCGGCAACCAGCGGCGCGGAACCGGCGAGACCCAGTCCGCCCCAAGTCGGCTGACCTCCTTGCCATACCCTGCTTGTCGCGGTTTAGCTGGACCCGAGCTCCGACCATGAAGCCACTGGCAAGATTCATCATGGGGGGATATTCGCAGGCCGCGGTGGTCGCTGCGGGCTTCGCCCTCCTTTCCATGTTGGTGCCGCTCCTGGGGCTGATCAGCGCGGCCTCCGTGGGGCTGTTCACCTTGCGCGGCGGGGTCCAGCGCGGCCTGATCCTGTGCGTTCTGGCGACTCTGGGCGCAGGCGTCTTCTGTGTCCTGACATTCGGTTCCCCCTGGCCGGCGCTCGGGATCCTCCTGGTGCTTTGGGTACCGCTCTGGGGTCTTGCCACGGTGCTTCGTTTCTCGCGATCGCTCGACATGACCGTCCATATCGCTGGGGCCGTGGGCCTCCTGTTGGTCTTGTTGGTCTATGCAATCAGCGGGGATCCGGTTTCCGGCTGGTCTCAGCTGCTCGAACCCTTGCGACAAACGCTGGTGACCGATGGTGCACTCGAACCAGATACCAGCGAAGCGCTCTTCACCGAGCTGGCCCGTTGGATGACGGGGACACTTGCCGCCGCCCTCGTGCTGCAAGGATTGGCCAGCCTCTTCATCGCACGTTGGTGGCAGGCGGCCCTCTTCAATCCGGGGGGATTCGGATTGGAGTTCAGAGGCTTGCGGCTGCACCGGTTGGTGGGTGTAGCGACACTGGCTCTGGTCGCCGCACTGGGTTTTGCGAAGGGTCCAGGTCTGATCGCGGATCTGCTCTTGGTCTTGGGTGTCTTGCTGGCCTTGCAGGGGCTTGCGGTCGCGCACGAACTGCACCGGCTCACGAGCGCCCACCTGGGCTGGCTGGTCGGCTTGTACCTGCTGTTGGTCTTGCTCATGCCGCAGACCGCGGTCCTACTCGCCTGCGTCGGATTGGTCGATGTCTGGGTGGACTTCCGCGCCCGGCTGGCGCAACGGCTCTCGGAATAGCGCCGCGACCGATCCAGACAAGACATGCTGGCGAACTATGAGAGGAACACACAAGTGGAAATCATCCTATTGAAGAATGTGACGAACCTGGGGGCGCTCGGGGACAAGGTGAAGGTGCGCTCTGGCTACGGGCGCAATTACCTGGTCCCCGGGGGATTCGCTGTCCCCGCGACGCCCGAGAATCTGAAGGCCTTCGAGGAAAGGCGTGCCGAGCTGGAACGGGCCGCCGCCGAGGCCAAGGCGGCGGCTGAGGCCCGCAAGACGCAGCTCGACGGCATGAGCCTGACGATCGCGCGCAAGGCCGGCGAAGAAGGCCGCCTCTTCGGCTCGGTCGGCACGGCCGATATCGCCTCGGCCATGACCGAGTCCGGGACCGCATTGGACAAGTCGGAGGTCCGCCTTCCCAGCGGGCCCTTCCGCGCCACCGGAGAGTACGAGGTCGTGCTTCACCTGTACGCAGAGGTGGATGCCACGATCAAGATCGATATCGTGCCTGAGGACTGACCCCCCGCGCCGCAGCACCCTTGAGGCTGCGGCTGGTATCGCACCCGCTCGCGCCGCCGCCCTTGCCTGCGCCCTGCAAAGGGACCAGAATCTAACTGCTGCGCACATCCAATCCCCGGCGGTCCGCCGCGCTTGGCAAGGCGCGGCCTTGCCTGCCTGAACCTCTCTCGCTTGGCTCGTGACTCAGGGGAGACCTCGTCCGCCCCGGGGGGACCATGCTCGATTCAGATACCGGAGAGATGGCCAGACCACCGCCCGACCTCGGGTTGGAGGAGCTGCGCGTCCCACCCCACAATATACACGCAGAGCAATCGCTGCTCGGCGGGCTCATGCTGGACAACAGCGCCTGGGACCGGATCGCCGACATGGTCATCGAAGGCGATCTCTACCGTCGCGAGCATCGGCTCATCTTCCGTGCGATCGCCAAGCTCGCCGACGAAGATCAGCCTTTCGATGTCGTCACCCTGGCGGAAACACTGGAGCGCTCCGAGCAGCTCGCCGACGCCGGCGGTCTGCCCTATCTCGGGACCCTGGCCAACGAGACGCCGACGGCGGCCAACATCAAGGCCTACGCCAGAATCGTGCGCCAAGGCTCGGTGCTCCGACAGATGATCGCCGCCGGCACGGCGATCGCGGACAGTGCCTACAATCCTCAGGGTCGGGACGCCGCCGAGCTGCTCGATGAAGCCGAGCAACGTGTGTTCGCGATCGCCGAACAAGCGTCCCGAGGCGGCGGCGGATTTCAACCCATCAAGGTCCTGCTGAGCCGCGCCGTTGAGCGCATCGACGCGCTTTATCAACGTGACGAGCCCATCACCGGACTCGCGACCGGATTCACGGACGTCGACCAGATGACCTCGGGGCTGCAACCCGCCGATCTCATCATCGTGGCTGGGAGGCCGTCGATGGGAAAGACCAGCTTCGCGATGAATATCGCCGAGAACGTCGCCATCCAGTCCAAACGGCCGGTCGCTGTCTTCAGCATGGAGATGCCCGGCGATTCGCTCGCCATGCGCATGATGTCCTCCCTGGGCCGCATCGACCAGCACCGGGTGCGCACCGGCAAGCTGGAGGACGACGAATGGCCGCGGCTGACCTCAGCGGTCAACATCCTGGCCGGCGCGTCCCTCTTCATCGACGACACCCCGGCACTCTCACCGACCGAGGTGCGGGCACGCGCGCGGCGTCTGAAACGCGACCAGGGGGACCTGGGGCTGATCGTACTGGATTATCTCCAACTGATGCAGGCGACCGGGGTCACCGAGAACCGTGCCACCGAGATCTCGGCCATCTCGCGCGCCCTCAAGGCCTTGGCCAAGGAGCTCGAGGTGCCCGTCGTCGCGCTCTCCCAGCTCAACCGCAGCCTCGAGCAGCGCCCGAACAAGCGACCCGTGATGTCGGATCTGAGGGAATCGGGCGCCATTGAACAGGACGCCGACCTGATCGTCTTCATTTACCGCGACGAGGTCTATCACGAGGACAGCAACGACAAGGGGATGGCCGAGATCATCATTGCGAAACAACGCAATGGACCGATCGGGACGACACGTCTGACCTTTCTGGGGAAGTACACCAAGTTCGAGAACTATATCGGCAACTATTACGGCGAGGGCTCGGGCGACGCCATGCACACGAGGCAAGGATGAGGCGCGGAGTGGATCCTTTGGAGCCATCGAGACAAGAGGTAACCGGCGTCGTCCTGGCCGGTGGCCGTGGACTTCGCATGGGCGGGCGCGACAAGGGCCTCGTCGGCTTTGCGGGCCGTCCTCTGGTGGAGTGGGTGATCGAGGCGCTGAAACCACAGGTGGGCAGCCTCGTGATCAGCGCCAATCGCAACCTTGAATCCTATACCAGGTACGGATTCCAGGTGATCGAGGACCTCGAGCCCGGGTATCAGGGGCCCTTGGCAGGCATTCTCAGCGCCCTGCGGGTGGCGCGCACCGAATGGGTCCTCACCCTACCCTGCGACGGGCCTCGGCCGCCGCCTGATCTCAGGGAGCGGCTCGCCGAGGCACTGACCAGCCAGGGCGCCGAGTTGGCGATCGCGACGGAAGGGTCGCGCCGTCAACCCCTTCACGCCCTGCTCCCGGTCAGGCTCGCGGACAGCCTGGCCGCCTTTCTCGGTGAGGGCAAGCGAACCGTCGAGCAGTGGTATGACCGGCATTCGACCGCCCTGGCCGATTTCGGTGACCGACCCGACTGCTTCGCCAACCTCAACTCGCCGGATCAGGCGCGCTCGCTCGAGCGCTCACTCCTGGAAGGTCTCCAGATCCCAGATGCCTCATCGAGGCTCGATGGGACTTGAAATCACTTCTGCTCGACAATCTCTTGACATCCACTTGGCTCACTCCGAATGACTCGCGAGCAACCCCTCGTAGACCTCCAGATCCTCAGTCGAAAAGCAGCAGAAGACCAGCTGCACAATGCCCTCGAGGCGCCGCGCCTCCGATCGGACGGTCTCGACGGCGACCTTGGCCGCCTCTTCGATGGGATAGCCATAGACTCCAGTACTGATACTGGGAAACGCCAGGGTACGCACACCTTGGGCCGCTGCGATCTCGAGTGAACGACGGTAACAGGACGCGAGGGATTCGGCTTCTCCTTGGGTCCCTCCTTGCCACACCGGACCCACGGTGTGAATCACGAACCGCGCCGGCAACCGATAACCCGCTGTCAGCTTGGCGTCGCCGGTCGCACAGCCGCCGAGCCGGCGGCACTCTTCGAGCAGTTCAGGTCCCGCCGCTCGATGGATCGCCCCGTCGACGCCACCACCGCCGAGCAGCGATGAATTGGCGGCATTGACGATAGCCTCCACCTCCAGCCTGGTGATATCGGCGCGAACCGCCGTCAGCTCGATCGACATGGGAATTGATCTCCCTAGACTGGGTCCCGCCGATGGCCCGTGATTTCTGCCCGGCTGGAGTCACTTGAAGCAACGCATTTCACTTTGAGGCGATTTCTGTCAATTCTCATACCATCTGACTTGTCTTGACGCCCGCCTTCGGTGTCGCGCCACCAGTCACATCGCCCGGCTATGCTCCTGGTGGCGCTCCTTGAAGGCGAGCCTCAATCCGGCGCCATCTGGTATGAACATTTCCGGCAATCGCCTAAGGCGATGAGGGTCATGGGCCGGCGAGGCCACCCTTCGCGGTTCGTGACGTCGCTCACGATTCGGCGTGGATGCCTTGGCTAGAATCTAGTGCAGCACCGATTTTCTATTGACGGATCGCGGCGTGCGTAACCCACTGAATCCGAGCACGTTTGCTGTGGATCGATTCACCAAGGCAAAATTGGTGCTGCACTAGCTCGGCATCGAGGCTTCCTGTGCGCGCTCCGAGGCGGCGCGTCGGCGCGGCAGCCCGAGGTCGTGGGGCAGATGGTGTGGAGATTGGGTTACAGTAGGCGCACCCTTCATA
>JANQGF010000054.1 GCA_028277465.1 Chromatiaceae bacterium | reverse complement strand
GCGATGTGACTGGTGGCGCGACACCGAAGGCGGGCGTCAAGACAAGTCAGATGGTATGAACATTGACAGAAATCGCCCAAAGGCAGCCACGAGTCCTTGGGGGGAGGCATTCAGCCTGCGGGCTCATCTCGCGGTGCCGAAGGTGGGCCGCCGGCCGGCGACCCCCCTCCGATCGGGAGTCGCCGCGTCCAGGCCTGATCAGTGAACGTCCTTCCAGAACTCCTTCTTCAGCAGGTAGGTCAGGATGAAGAGTGCACCGAGGAAGAGCAGCACATAGAAACCGAGCCGCTGGCGCTCCAGCTTGATGGGCTCGCCCGCATAGGTCAGAAAGGCCGTGATGTCGCGAACCATGGTGTCGTACTCCTCGGGCGAGAGCGTACCCTGTTCGACGAGCTTCACGCCCTTGATCACGGGCTCACCGCCTTTCTCGTGCGGAGGCTCGATCTCGGGCTCTTGGATACCCTGCAGACCGACCAGGACATGCGGCATGCCGACCAAAGGGAAGACGATATTGTTGACGCCATAGGGGCGCGTGTCGTCCAGATAGAAGCCCTTCAGATAGGTGTAAACCCAGTCCGGCGAGCGCCAACGGGTGACCAAGGTCAGGTCCGGGACGGCGGTCCCGAACCACTTGAGGGCGTCTTCTTCGCGCATGGCGTTGGTCATGAGATCGCCCGGCTTGGCATCCCCGAAGATCAGGGTCTCGCGCAGGGTCGTCTCGTCGATGCCGAGGTCCTTGGCCAGACGGTTGTAGCGCATGTACTGAAGCGAGTGACACCCCAGACAGTAGTTGACGAAGTACTTGGCACCGCGTTGCAGCGAGGCCTGATCGCGCAGGTCGATGTCGGCCGATTCCAAATGCACCGTCTCCGAGGCCGACGAGATGACCGGCGCCAGGAGCAGCAGTGTGGCAATGATTATTTTTCTCATGAGGTCACCCTCTCAGGCGCGGGCTTGGTCTTATCCAGCGAGCTGTAGATCGGCATCAAGAGGAAGTAGGCGAAATACAATACGGTGAAGATCTGCGCGAGCAGCGTATAGATCGGCTCCGCCGGCATCATGCCCAGCCAGGCCAGAACAACGAAGGACAGGGCGAAGATACCGGTGGCGACCTTGAAGATGGGTCCCTTGTAACGCATGGATTTCACCGGGCTGCGATCGAGCCAGGGCAGCACGAAGAAGATCAGGATGGCCGCGAACATGACCACGACCCCCGGGAACTGGGAGTCCCACATGGGGGGCACCGCGCGCAACATGGCGTAGTAGGGCGTGAAGTACCAGACCGGGGCGATATGCTCGGGGGTCTGCATCGGGTTGGCGGGCTGGAAGTTCGGCGGTTCGATGAAGAGTCCGCCGAAGGTCGGGGCATAGAACATCACCAGACTGAAGAGGGCCAGGAAGACCACCGCACCCATCATGTCCTTGACCGTGTAATAGGGGTGGAAGGGGATGCTGTCGGCTGGTGCCTTGTCGTTCCAGCGATTGCCCTTGGGGCCCTCCTTGATCTCGATCCCGTCCGGGTTGTTCGAGCCGACATGATGCAAGGCGACGATGTGGAGGAACACCAGCGCGGCGAGCACGAAAGGCAAGAGATAATGGAGGGCGTAGAAACGGTTCAGCGTGGCGTCCGAGATGACATAGTCGCCGCGTACCCACACCGAGAGGTCCTCGCCGACCCCGGGGACGGCCGCGAAGAGGTTGACGATCACCTGGGCGCCCCAGTAGGACATCTGGCCCCAAGGCAGCAGGTAACCGAAGAAGGCGGTGGCCATCATGGTGATATAGATGATCACGCCGATGATCCACAGGAGCTCGCGGGGCTTGCGGTAGGAGCCCCAGAGCAGGCCGCGGAACATGTGCAGATAGATGACGATGAAGAAGGCCGAGGCGCCGGTCGAGTGCATGTAACGGATCAGCCAGCCCCAGTCGACATCGCGCATGATGTATTCGACCGAGGCGAAGGCCTCGGCGGCAGACGGCTTGTAGCTCATGGCCAGCCAGATGCCCGTGACGACTTGAATGACGAGCGTCAGGATCGCCAGGGAGCCGAAGAAGGACCAGAAGTTCAGGTTCTTGGGTGCGTAATACTCGGAGAGGTGTTTCTTCCAGGTCTCCGTCAGCGGGAATCGCTTGTCGATCCAACTGAGATTTTCGGTCTTTTCCGTGCTCATCAGGCCATTCCTCCATCCTCACCGACCAGGATGGTGGTGTCGTTGAGATAGGTATGCTTGGGTATCACCAGGTTGGTCGGGGCCGGGACGTTCTTGAACACGCGTGCGGCCAGATCGAACCTCGAGCCATGGCAGGGACAGAAGAAGCCGCCCTTCCAGTCCGCGCCCATGTCATCGGTGGCGAACTCGGGACGGTAGGTCGGCGAACACCCAAGATGGGTGCAGATGCCGATCGCCACCAGATACTGGGGTTTGATCGAGCGCGTGGGGTTCTTGCAGTAGTCAGGCTGCTGCGCCACCTCGGAGTTCGGGTCGACCAGCTTCGGATCGTTGCTCGGCAATGCCTCGAGCATCTCCGGCGTGCGATGCACCACCCAAACGGGTTTGCCACGCCATTTGACCCGCAGTAAGCCGCCAGGTTCGAGCTTGCTGACATCCGCCTCCACGGGTGCGCCGGCGGCCCGCGCGCGGGCACTCGGATTCATGGATGCGACGAAAGGGACGAGCGCGTAGCCGGTACCGACGGCACCCACTACGGTGGTCGCGGCAACGAGTACGCGTCGCCTCATTTTGTTCACGCCTTGGGCGCTCATAGGCCACTATCTCCTGGCCGGTGCAAGCATCGCACCTTGGCTACCAGGCGGATACTCCACGCAGCTTGGATGAAACGTTACACGAGAAAGAAAGATTAAGAATATGACGATTGACTACAAAATCGACCGCGCATTCTCTTCGATTCCGGCGCGCAAGGTCAAGAAAAAAGCGGAAAAGCCGCCATCTCAGCGCCTCCTCGTCGCCTTCCTCGGCTAGGCGGGATTGTCGATCTCGATGAAGCGATGCCACAGCCCAAAGCGGTCAGCCAGATGCGCCCCGAGCGCCTGAATCCCATAGCGCTCGGTCGCATGGTGACCGGCGGCCAGGTAGCAGATCCCGTACTCGCGCGCCTGATGGGTGGTCTGCTCCGAGAGCTCACCACTCAGGAAGGCGTCGACACCGAGCCCGGCGGCGACTTCGAGATGGCCCTGCCCGCCGCCGGTACACCAGGCGATACGCTGGATCGGGTCGAGATCCTGACCCACCAGGATCGCACGGCGGCCGAGCTGCCGTGACACCTGGTCGGCGAAGGCTGGGGGTGCCACGGGCGACGCCAGCCGGCCGATCCAGAGAAGACCGTCCGCGACCGCTGCTGGCTCCATGTCCAAGAATCCAAGGCGAGTACCCAGGGTGGCGTTGTTCCCCAGTTCGGGATGCGCGTCGAGTGGCAGATGATAGGCAATCAGACTCATGCCCGCCTTGAGCAATACCCTTGCGCGACGGCCCTTGGCGCCCGTGAGGCAGGGGTTCTCGTTCTTCCAGAACCATCCATGGTGTACTAGCAGGGCATCCGCCCGCTCCTCCCGGGCGGCTTCGATCAAGGCGAGGCTCGCGGTCACTCCGCTCACCAAACGCTCTAGCCTACGCTCACCCTCCACCTGAAGACCGTTCGGCGCGTAATCGGCGAAGCGAGCGATCTCGAGCAGGCGGTCGCAGTAAGCGACCAGTTCATGTGATCCGATCATGGCTATTGTGCCTCTGCAGGGTGCCCCGAGGGTCGAGTTGAGCTCGTGCAGCGGCTCGGAGATACACCCTTTCAACCTTGGGCCAGCGCATCCATGGCGGGAACCAGGGCCAACTGCTGGGCTGCGGCCACCTCTGCGCGGCAGACCCGCCCCTGCGCGATGTTCAAGCCGTTCCGTAGATGGGGGTCCTCGCGCAGTGCCCGCCCGATGCCCTTGTTGGCCAACGCCAAGACGAACGGCAGAGTGGCATTGTTCAATGCCAGGGTCGAGGTGCGGGCGACGGCGGCCGGGATATTGGCCACGCAATAGTGGAGGACGCCGTCCACCTCGAAGGTCGGTTCCTGGTGGGTCGTCGGCCGCGAGGTCGCGAAACAGCCGCCCTGATCGATCGCGACATCCACCAGTACCGCGCCCGGTCGCATCCGGGCGACCAGGTTACGGCTGACCAGCTTCGGCGCGGTCGCACCGGGAACCAGGACCGCGCCGATCACCAGATCGGCCGCCAGGACGGACCGCTCGAGCTCATGGGCGGTGGAGAGAAGGGTCCTGACCCGATTGCCGTAGCCTTCCTCCAGCCGGACCAAGGCGCCGATGTCTCGATCCAGCACGGTGACCTCCGCACCCAGGCCCACGGCCATGGCAACCGCATTGCGGCCGACCACGCCCGCACCGATCAGGGTGACGCGCCCCGGCGCGACCCCGGGCACGCCACCCAGCAGCACCCCACGTCCACCTTGGGCCTTTTCGAGACAGTGTGCCCCAGCTTGGACCGACATCCGGCCCGCGACGGCCGACATGGGTGCCAATAGAGGCAGATGGCCGGCCGCATCCGTGACGGTCTCATAGGCGATGCAGGTGGCCCCGCTGGCCATCAGCGCCCGAGTCTGGTCGGCGTCCGGCGCGAGATGCAGGAAGGTGAAGAGGGTGTGATGCCCCTGGAGGAAAGCACGCTCACTCGGCTGGGGTTCCTTCACCTTGATGATCAATTCGGCTTGATCGAACACCTCGGCGGCGGTGTCCGGGACGGCGGCGCCTGCGGCCCGATAGTCGTCATCGTCGAACCCGACCCCGGCTCCGGCCTGGGTCTCGACCAGGACCCGGTGGCCCCGGGTCGTCAGCTCCTGTACCGAGGCCGGGGTCAGACCGACGCGGAACTCCTGGCTCTTGATCTCTTTCGGCACGCCGACTCGCATTCGATTGATCCTCTCGGTCGAGGGATTAGGCGATTGCCGGAAATCTTTATACCAGATGGCGCCGGATTGAGGCTCGCCTTCAAGGAGCGCCACCAGGAGCATCGCCGAGCGATGTGACTGGTGGCGCGACACCGAAGGCGGGCGTCAAGACAAGTCAGATGGTATGAACATTGACAGAAATCGCCCAAAGGCAGCCACGAGTCCTTG
>JANQGF010000053.1 GCA_028277465.1 Chromatiaceae bacterium | reverse complement strand
GAAACTGCGCCTGTCCCAGAAACGCCGCAAGGCCGCCTGGAACGACGACGACCGCGCCAAGGTCGTGTTCGGACAGTGATTAATGCGCGCTCGCCCTGCTAACCGCTACCCCAACTCGACCTTCGCATAGACCTCCGCCAAATCGAGGGTGCAGCCGAGGCTCTCAAGGCGCATGCACTCACCTAGGTGCGTGTACGCAGTGAGCATCCAACGGTCATCAGCCTCACGGGTATAGAGGTCTAGCCCAACCCGGCTCTGCGACACCAGAACGTACTCTCGCAAGCTCGGCAGGGCACGGTAGAGCGCGAACTTGTCGCCGCGATCGTAGCCTTGGGTAGACTTCGACAAGACCTCGATGATCAGCGCAGGGTTCGTAAGGACATCTTCCCGCTCGTCATAGAAGCTCGGCTCGCCGCACAGCCCGACGATATCCGGGTAGGCGCAGAGATCCATCGCCTCAACGCGTACCCTCATGTCGTTCGCCAACACGGTGCAGGGCCGGTCGGCGAGCTGATTTCCGAGATGACGAACGATGTTGGCCACGATGAGGTTTTGGTGGAAGCTCGCCCCCGTCATCGCGAAGACCTCGCCGGCCAGGTACTCATGCTTGACGTCCTGGGCCTCTCGCTCGGCGGCGAGGTAGTCGGGGAATCGGTAGTCGGTTCTCGGCTTCAGTGACATGGCAGTGACATGGCAGGGCTCGGATTGATTGGCACGTCGACCTCAGCAGTATAGGGCAGGCGTCCGCGGGCCTGCCCCTTGGAGCAATCAAGCGCTTGGGCAATTTCAAGGTGCCGATCGCGCCGAAGGCGGCGCTCCCACGGAGTTCAGCCGGGCGTTCTCGCTCTTGAGCAGCGGTGGGCCGTCGACGATCACGACCTCGGCGATCTGGCCGAGCGGGAGCTGGGCACCGGCCGGCGTGACGATCGGCAGCTCGCGCAGCGCCTGGACGTCGTCGCGGCGCTCGCGCGGGAGGCCGCCTCGGGTACGCACGGCATACCCTCCCGCCTGGGCGGAGCGGGTCAGCAAGCCTGACCAAGCGACGACCCCACTCCCATCACTTGCGGCACAGATCAGACAGAGATCAGGTGAAAGCCGTGATCACCGGCTGCCACCTGGCGCCCAGCCATCCGCTGGATCGATCACCCTTTGCGACCCCGCGGGGTCGCGTCCGCCGGCGCCTAGCCATGGATCACCCCCAGTAGATGCAGGTCTTCGCCTTGTCGCTCGAACAGGAGACGGTGGCCGTAGAGACCCCGAAGGCTCGGGCCGCCCCGATCAGGTTGTGCCACAGGGTGATGGATGGTCGGTTGCTCCAGCACGCGATCGGCCTCTTCCAAGACCTTCTCGACGAATCGCCGGGCATGGACGAATGAGTCACGGCCGATCGAGGACGCGATGCCCTCGATATCCTCCAATGCCGTCCGCGACCAGATCAGCTCTCCAGCCATCGATCCAGACGCTGTTTCGCCTCGTCGCTGGTGTAGCCGCGCCCCAGGGCGATGTCCTCGCGTCCCTTGCGGGTCTTCTCCAGCACATAGAGATGGTACTGGATGTCTTCCAGGGTACTGTCTTCGGGCAGCTGGCGGAGCAGCTCGGTCACCTCTTGTATCGCGGTCCGCATGGCCTCGTTTCCATTGGACTCATTGGACTCAGCCGCCGGTCACCGGCGGGAAGATGGCGACCTCGTCTCCTTCGCTGATCTGGGTTTGCAGACGGGCGAGCTCCTGGTTGACGGCGGTCATCAGGGGTTCCGACTCGCTCAGGACCTCGGCCCAGGTGCCGCCGCGGCCGCGCAGGTGGGCAAGCAGATCGGCAACCGTGCGAACCTCCGGGGGGAGTGTCAAGCGTTCCTCGTGCCGATCGAGCAGCTCGCGCAGACGGGCGAAGTAGAGAACTTTGATCATGGCCTCAGTGGTTCGAGGTTACCGGCTGCAGCGACTGAATGACCTCGAGCCTCGCATGTCGAGGTCGTCGGGTCAATGCAGTAGCTCCGCGAACGGAATGAAGGCGACTGGATCGCCGCGCCGGATCACCTGACCGGGCGGGATCTCGATCAAACCCTCCGCCCAGACGACCGAAGAGAGGACCGCCGAGGAGCGGCTGGGATAGACGATCACCTCCGCCTCGCCGTCGGCACCCGGCTGGATCCGCGCGCGGTGATACTCGCACCGCTTGTCCGGGCGCGGCCAGTCGAAGCCAGCGCGCATCCGAATCGAACGGGGTGTCAGATCCCCGCTCACCCCCTGCATGCGCAGGACGAAGGGCCGGGCGAAGAGACAGAAGGTCACGAAGAGCGAGACCGGGTTGCCTGGAGCGCCGAAGAAGGGCGTGCCTGCGACCTGGCCGAAGGCGACGGGCTTGCCGGGACGGATGGCGACGTTCCAGAGCTCCAGGGTCCCGAGCCGCTCGATCGCCGGCTTGATATGGTCCTCTTCACCCACGGACACGCCGCCGCTGGCAAGGATCAGGTCCGCCCCCTCGGCACCTCGAATCAGGGCGGCAGCCGTGGCCTCTGCGCTGTCCTCGGCGATCCCCAAGTCCACGACCTCGCAACCCAATCCCGCCAACAGCCCCATCAGGGTGAAGCGATTGGAGTTGTAGATCTGTCCCGGTCCCAGCGGCTCACCCGGCATCGCCAGCTCGTCACCGCTGGAGAAGACCGCCACCCGCAGCCGCCGGAAGACCACCAAGTCGGCGACCCCAACGGAGGCAGCCAGCCCGAGATGTTGGGGTGCGAGCCGGGTCCCGGGGTCCATGATCTCGGCCCCGGTGCGGATGTCCTCGCCGGCCCGACGGATGTTCGCACCGGCCTTGCTATCCAGCGGGATCTGGACCTCATCGCCCTCGCGCACGCACACCTCCTGAATCACGACCGTATCGGCACCGGTCGGGACCGGGGCGCCGGTGAAGATGCGCGCCGTCGTGCCGGGTGCCAGGGGCTCACCGGTCGTCCCCGCCGGGATGCGCTGGACGACCGGCAGCCGACCGCCCAGCGCAGCCAGATCCGAGTGCCGGATGGCGTAGCCGTCCATTGCACTGTTGTCCCACCCGGGGACATCGACGGGACTGGTGACACGAGCCGCCAGCACCCGCCCAAGACCCGCCTCGGTCGGGATGGATTCGGTCTCGGCGATCGGCTGGACGCGCGAGAGCAGGAAATCCAGGGCCCGCTCTTTGGTGAGCGTCGGCCGGGTACCGGATGCGGATCCACACTCCTGGGATCTGGTCATGGGGTCACCTGGAGTCGTGCAGACGCGGGATGAGCTGGGCGAAGTTGCAGGGCCGGGTCCGAATATCCAACTGCGGCAGCAGGATCTGCTCCCAAGCGGTCCGGCAGGCCCCGGTCGAGCCAGGAAGACAGAAGACGAAGGTGCCATTGGCCAGACCGCCAAAGGCCCGCGACTGGACGGTCGAGGTCCCGATCTCCTCGTAGGAGACCTGGCGGAAGAGCTCTCCGAAGCCCTCGATCACCTTGTCCAACAGGGGCAGGACCGACTCGGGGGTCGAGTCGCGTCCCGTCACTCCCGTTCCGCCCGTGCTGAGGACGACATTGACCTCGGGATCGGCGATCCAGCGCGAAAACACCGCACGCAGCTGATAGACATCGTCGCGGACGATCTCCTTGGCCACCACCCGATGCCCAGCCGTCTCGGCCCGCTCCTTCAGTAGCTTCCCCGAGGTATCCTCATCCTCGCCACGCGTGTCCGAGACGGTCAGGACCGCGACATTCAGGGGCAGAAATGCCTGTTCGGTGAAATGCTCGCTCATGGTCACCCCATTATTCGGTTCATGATCCCGGTGCCCTTTTGCGCGCAAGGCCTCGGGAGTCGGTCCAACCATCCAGTCGAAACTGGTGCCGGGGAACGACAAAGAAAAGAATCCATCTAAA
>JANQGF010000008.1 GCA_028277465.1 Chromatiaceae bacterium | reverse complement strand
TGACGCCCGCCTTCGGTGTCGCGCCACCCGTCACATCGCCCGGCGATGCTCCTGGTGGCGCTCCTTGAAGGCGAGCCTCAATCCGGCGCCATCTGGTATAAACATTTCCGGCAATCGCCTAAGTCGCGATTGCCCTTTCGGTCTTGACCTCGAGTGAGCCCGGATCGGCTGGTGTTGCGCCCCCGCCTCCCGAGCAGGAAAGAGCCCGCGCCCGCGGTCTGATAGCGCGCCTCGTCTGATCCCTCGAGGCCTCCTCATCCCGTCTTCCGTGCTTTCTTGTGTTCTCCGTCATCTGCCTTTCAAAAAACAGGTGTAAATGTAGATTGACATCTCTGTCAGTCAAGCTAGACTGACACCCAAATCCAGCCGCCCTGTGAGGCATTTGGCACAACGTCCGTGAGTCGCGACCCACGTCAAAGGGTGGTGGTGCGTTTTGCGACGCCTAAGCTGGCGCTGATCCAATCAGAACTGATCGGGCTCTTGGGCCGGGGTGCCCTTTCAAGCGGTCTTGATGTGCCGCGCTCGATCGTGGCGTCAGGGGGCTGGGAGGATTCTGTGGTCCCCGCCAAGCGGGCGAGCAGTCGGAGTCTGTCCGTACGAGTCGGGTGGCCTCGCTGCCGTGGCGGGTTGGTCCATGGCACCCCTGCTGCACGGGCTGAGTGCGGCTTAAACTGAGGTTTTCTTCAATTCGGAGGAATTATCGATGGCTGAAAAGACCAGCATGACCGGGCTGACCGAACAAGAGGCGCAAGAGTTCCACGGCATTTTCGTCCAAAGCATGACCGCGTTCTTCGGGATCGTGATTGTCGCCCACATCCTCGCCTGGCTGTGGCGCCCCTGGCTGTAAGAATTCTGGGGTCGGCGTTGGCGCCAAGTGTGGCAGCCGATGCCAGTCAGCGTTCCTTAAGTACGAGAGGAGATAACCGATGTCGAATGATCTGTGGAAAATCTGGTTGATCGTGGATCCCCGCCGCGCTCTGATTGCCTTGTTCGCGTTTCTGACCGTCCTTGCGCTTGGGATTCACATGATTCTGCTGAGCACCAACGACTTCAACTGGATCGAAGACGGCATTCCGGCGGCTTCTGTGGTCCAGCAAGTGACGCCGGTCGTGCCGCAACGGTAATCGCGTCCTTGACGGGGGTGGCAGGCGAGGCTGGTCAGTGGGGTCGGCCTCACCTACCGCCGACAGTGCTAAGAGGAGGCAGCCGGATGGGATGCCTCCCCAGCAGAGGATTTTACGATGGCCATGCTCAGTTTTGAGAAAAAATACCGCGTCCGTGGCGGGACGCTGATAGGGGGAGACCTATTCGACTTCTGGGTGGGGCCGTTCTATGTCGGCTTCTTCGGAGTGTCGGCGTTCTTCTTCGCATTGCTGGGAACGCTCCTGATCATCTGGGATGCGACCCTCGGTCCTACCCCCGAGCTCCAGACCTATAACATCTGGCAGATCAGTATCGCTCCCCCGGATCTCAGCTACGGTCTTGGAATGGCACCCTTGAGCGAGGGTGGCCTGTGGCAAATCATCACGATCTGTGCGATTGGCGCATTCGGCTCCTGGGCGTTGAGGGAGGTGGAGATCTGCCGCAAGCTCGGGATCGGTTTCCATGTGCCCTTCGCCTTCTCGTTCGCGATCGGCGCCTATGTCACGCTCGTGGTGATTCGCCCGATCCTGCTGGGCGGCTGGGGTCATGGTTTCCCCTATGGCATCCTGAGTCACCTCGACTGGGTCTCGAATGTGGGCTACCAGTTCCTGCATTTCCACTACAACCCGGCCCACATGGTGGCGATCACCTTCTTCTTCACCAACGCGTTGGCGTTGTCCATGCATGGCTCGCTGATCCTGGCGGTGACGAATCCCAAAGAAGGTGAGCCGGTGAAGACGGGCGAGCATGAGAACACCTTCTTCCGGGATATCGTCGGCTACTCCATCGGCGCTCTGGCTATTCACCGCCTCGGCCTCTTCTTGGCCTTGAGCGCAACGTTCTGGAGCGCGGTCTGTATCGTCATCAGCGGGCCCTTCTGGACGCGCGGCTGGCCAGAATGGTGGAACTGGTGGCTTGAGCTCCCGCTCTGGTAGGATCTAGGAGACTACGATGCCTGAATATCAGAACATCTTTAACAGCGTGCAGGTGCGCTCCCCGGCCTATCCCGGGGTGCCGCTGCCAAAGGGCAGCATGCCGCGAATCGGCAAGCCCGCCTTCTCCTATTGGCTGGGGAAGATCGGCGACGCTCAGATCGGGCCACTCTATCTCGGCTTTGCCGGCACCGCGTCGTTGATCTTCGGCTTCTTTGCCATTTTTATCATCGGCTTCAATATGTTGGCTTCGGTCGATTGGAGTATTATCGACTTCGTGAAGCATGGTTTTTGGCTTGCCTTGGAGCCTCCGCCGCCTGAGTATGGCCTGAGTATCCCACCGCTTTCCGACGGTGGTTGGTGGCTGATGGCGGGCTTCTTCCTGACTGCCTCGATCTTGCTCTGGTGGGTGCGGACCTATCAGCGGGCCGAGGCCCTGGGAATGAGTCAGCATCTGTCCTGGGCATTCGCGGCGGCGATCTTCTTCTATCTCAGCCTGGGTTTCATTCGCCCCGTCATGATGGGCAGTTGGGCAGAGGCAGTGCCCTTCGGCATCTTCCCTCATCTCGACTGGACGGCGGCCTTCTCGATCCGCTACGGAAACCTCTATTACAACCCGTTCCACATGCTCTCGATCGCCTTCCTCTATGGCTCGGCGCTGCTCTTCGCGATGCACGGCGCGACCATTCTGTCGGTCAGTCGGTTCGGTGGCGACCGTGAGATCGACCAAATCGTGGATCGTGGGACCGCGGCCGAGCGTGCGGCGCTCTTCTGGCGCTGGACCATGGGCTTCAATGCCTCGATGGAGTCGATTCACCGATGGGCTTGGTGGTTCGCTGTCTTGACGGTCATCACGGCCGGCATTGGCATCCTGCTGACTGGGACTGTGGTCGATAATTGGTATCTCTGGGCGGTCAAGCATGGTGTGGCTCCGAGCTATCCGGTCGAAGTGACTGTGCCAGACCCATACATGCAGGGGGTGTCGCAATGAGCATCGGAAAGCACGCATCGGTTCCACTGGTAGCGGTCATCGCTTCCGTGGTCCTTCTTGGCTGCGAGCGTCCGCCGCCGGAAGTGGTGCAGAATGGTTACCGCGGTCTGGGAATGGAGCAGAATTACAATCCGCGGCTGCTCGAGGCCAGTATCAGGAAGAACATCCCACCCGAGTCGATCCCGGCGGCAGCCCCTGGTGGGCCGAAGGTGTCGGACGTCTACGAGAATGTTCAGGTGCTGAGTGACCTGACGGTGGCCGAGTTCACCCGTCTGATGGTCGCGGTGACGACCTGGGTCTCGCCGGAGCAGGGCTGCAACTATTGCCACGTCCCGGGAAATTGGGCGTCTGACGACATCTACACCAAGGTGGTGTCTCGTCGGATGTTCGAGATGACTCAGCAGGCCAACTCGGAATGGAAGGACCATGTCCTGGTCAATGGCGTGGGCGTAACCTGTTATACCTGCCATCGTGGGAACCCAGTGCCCGAGTATGTGTGGGTGACGGACCCAGGGCCGGGTCAGCCCTCCGGGATGAAGCCGACCGGCCAGAATTACGGTTCTCCGACGACGGCCTATTCCTCGTTGCCCTATGATCCCTATACGCCGTTTCTTGATCAGGCGAACGAGATTCGGGTGATTGGGACTTCGGCGCTGCCGGCTGGCAACATGAAGTCGCTCAAACAGGCCGAATGGACTTACGCATTGATGATGCAGATCTCCGATAGCCTTGGGGTCAACTGTACCTTCTGCCATAACACCAGGTCCTTCTTCGCCTGGGATCAGAGCACGCCGCAACGGACAACGGCCTGGTACGCGATCCGTCATGTGCGTGAGATGAACCAGGAGTACATCTGGCCGCTCAACGACGTGCTTCCGGCCTCCCGAAAAGGGCCCTATGGCGATCCCATGCGGGTTAGTTGCATGACTTGCCACCAGGGCGTCTACAAGCCGCTTTATGGGGCGCCAATGCTGAAAGACTACCCGTCCCTGGCAGGCCCAACGAAGACAGAAGTGTCGGGCACGGAAGAAGCAGCCGTGGAACCGGTGCCGGTGGAAGCGGCAGCGCCGGCGGCTGTACAGCAGTTGTAGCCCGAGGGTGAGACGCGGCAGGGATGCGGGTCGGCGCCGGGCATGACGTCGGCGCCGGTTAGTCAGAGAGCGCCTTTCGTTGCCGCGGATCAAGGGCGACGGGGTGTTGGGTTTGGCCCGCAGCTGGTCTGCGGAAGGATCTAAGCGATCCGTGAGGAAGCATCCAATGGCTGACGAGAACCGCTCGATGTCTGGGCTCAACGAAGACGAGGCAAGGGAGTTCCATGTTATCTTCGTGTCCAGTTTCGTTGCGTTCACGGGGGTCGTGGTTGTCGCGCACGTCCTCGTGTGGTTGTGGCGTCCTTGGCTGTGATAGCCTAGGCTGTTAACGTTTGTGACCAACCGGGCGATTGTCGAAATAGCAGCGCCCACCAAGAAGAGACCGGAGAGTACAAATGCATAAGATTTGGTTGATTTTTGATCCGCGTAGAACCCTGGTGGCTTTGTTCGCGTTCCTGTTCGTGTTGGCGTTGTTGATTCATTTCATCCTGTTCAGCAGCCCAGCCTATAACATCTTTAGCGGCGCGTAAGCCCAAGGCGAGGAATCGGCCGCCTTGAGAGCTTCGCGATGCGTGTTCTCAAGCGCGTCTTGGAATCCCCGCCGCGGGGAAGTGCGCGGTAACGGCCGACAGGTCAAACGAAAGAAATTGAGGGTAATCCAATGGCTGATAAGAGCATGACCGGAATGACCGAAGAAGAAGCGAAAGAGTTTCACGCGATCTTCGTGCAGAGCATGACGGCGTTTTCCGGCATCGCGATCGTCGCTCATCTCCTGGCTTGGCTCTGGCGTCCTTGGCTGTAAGTGCCGAGCTTCCGCTTGACGGCGGACATAAACGGGAGGCCGGCATGAACACCGGCGTCCCGTGTTATGATTCCAGGAGGCATCTAGATGCATAAGATTTGGCTGATGTTTGAACCACGGCAAGCGTTGACTGGTTTGTTGGGGTTTTTGTTTGTGCTTGCCCTGTTGATTCATTTTTTCCTGCTCACCGCATCGGATTACTTCGATTTTTTGCAGGGCCCGGAGATTGCGCCCGAAGCGGCCGCTCAGATGATCTTCCTGCCGGCCGGCCGGTAGATCGAGCGACGGAGACCTTTCGACGGGCGGGGGAGCGATACGACCTTCCCCCGCCCGTTGCCGTTGTCGCGATCCTGTTTTGGTCATCATGTTCTTTCGTTGCGAAAGGCTCATTCTGCGCTCGACGGCGCCGATCCAGTTCCTGGATGTCACTGCCCGGATCCGAAGGTTGTTCGAGGACAACCGGTTCCTGAATGGGCAGGTGACGGTCTATTCCCCCCATACGACCGCCTTTGTCACGCTGAATGAAAAGGAGCCCATGTTGCAGCGCGACATGGTCGAGTTTCTGGGGCAGTTCGTTCCGCCGGATCCGGACTTCGGGCATAATCAAGACCCTGTTGATGGTAGGCTCAACGCCCACTCGCACCTGATCGGTCTATTCATGAACGCCTCGGAGACGATTCCGGTCGCGGACGGTCAGCTTCTCCTGGGTGGCTGGCAGTCGATCTTTTTCGTGGAGCTGGATGGACCACGTGAAGAACGGACGCTCAGGGTGCAGCTGGCCGGAGAAGGCTGAAGAGAGAGAGTATGAAGGCGTCGGAATTGGCCGGTTTTTTCGCGGATGCGGGGGCCTTGGAGCCGGGGGCCTTTATCACCCTGGATTACTACATCGAGTGCAGCGGGGATCCGCGAGTGGCTGCGGCGCATTTCTGTGCCGAGCAATCGACGGCGCAATGGAGACGAGTTGGATCCTCCGAGGATCTCCGGGTGCGTTTTGGCGCACGCGTGACGAATCTCACCCTCCTCGACTCCGGGCGGGCGGAATACAGCTATGGGATCGGCGGTGCCCCGGACGGCAGGGTGCGGGCCTGCCAGGTGACCATCGCGCATCCCCACGGGAACTTCGGCCCGAGAATACCTAATCTCTTGAGTGCGATTTGCGGCGAAGGCACCTTTTTCTCGCCTGACGTGCCGGTCGTCAAGCTGCTGGATGTCCATTTTCCAGATCCCTATCTCGCCCGGTTCGAGGGCCCGAGATACGGCGTCGAGGGTCTCAGGGATATCCTACAGGTTTTTGATCGCCCGATCTTTTTTGGCGTCATCAAGCCGAATATCGGACTGCCTCCGGAGGCCTTTAGCGACCTGGGGTATCAGGGATGGCTGGGAGGACTCGACATCGCCAAGGATGACGAGATGCTCGCAGATACGGACTGGTGTCCGCTAGAGCGTCGCTCAGCACTCCTGGGTGCGGCGCGGCGACGCGCGGAGCAAGAAACTGGATGCCGCAAGATGTATCTGGCGAACATCACGGATGAGGTCGAACGGCTGGTCGAGTTGCACGATATGGCAGTGGCGAACGGGGCCAATGCGCTTCTGGTCAATGCAATGCCCGTGGGTCTCAGTGGCGTTCGGATGCTGCGTCGGCACGCCCGCGTTCCGCTCATCGCGCATTTCCCCTTCGTTGCCCCCTTCAGCCGACTGAGCAAGTTTGGTGTGCATACCAGGGTGTTTACCAAGCTCCAACGACTGGCCGGTTTCGACGCCATCATCATGCCGGGGTTCGGAGAACGGATGCATACGACCGACGACGAGGTCCGCGAGAATGTTGCGGCCTGCTTGGAGCCCATGGGTCACATCAGGCCCAGCCTGCCCGTCCCGGGCGGCAGCGATTGGGCCGGGACTCTGCACAAGGTCGCGGAGAAGGTGGGGACGGTCGACTTCGGTTTCGTTCCCGGTCGTGGCGTTTTCGGGCATCCAATGGGTCCGCGAGCCGGGGCGACGAGTATTCGCCAGGCCTGGGATGCGATTGCCGCCGGCGAGACGCTCGAAGGGCACGCGTCCAGACATGCCGAGTTGTCGGCGGCGATCGAGGCATTCGGGCGTCCCACGGTGCCTGGGTCCGACGATTCCGGTGGGGGACCCGCTGGAGGTGAAGCATGAGCGCTCGAGTCCTTCCACCCGTGACGGCTGACGATCTGCAGCGCGTGGGGCAACGTGATGCGGTTGAGCAGTTGATCCTCGTCGATGAGGAGGACCGCGAGCTTGGGACGGCTGGCAAGCTGGAGGCACATCGGACCGGTCAGCTGCATCGTGCCTTCTCGATCCTGGTGTTCAATGCGCAGAGAGACCTATTGCTCCAGCGGCGCGCAGACGTCAAATACCATTTCGCGACACGGTGGTCGAATACTTGTTGTGGTCACCCCCGGCCAGGAGAGGCGACCCACCTGGCAGCAGGGCGGCGTCTGAAAGAGGAGTTCGGGATTCGTGTCCCCCTCATTGAGCGAGCGCAATTGCTCTATCGTGCGGAGGACCAGGGCTCGGGTCTGATCGAGCACGAGTTCCTGCATATCTTTCATGGCGTTTATACAGGTGATCCGCGACCTGATCCCTCTGAGATCGGCGCTTGGCGCTGGATGGCGATTCCCGCCATTCGTCGTGCCTTGGAGGCTCGCCCCGAGTGGTTTACGCCCTGGTTTCGGTTATTGATCGACCGTCATCTGGCCGACTCGGCCTGACTGCGCCGCCCGCGACGAGAGGGTGCGGAATCGGGGTTGGGAAGGTCGTGATCGGCCCGACCCACCCCCATCTTCCCGCCGAGCCCCCTACGCTTTGCGGGAGATTTCATGACGGATCGAGAGTCCTTGACTGCGCCCTCGCGCGCGAGACCGGAGACCCATCAACGGGGTAAGGACAAGCTTGCCCGCATCCCGGTCAAGGTGGAGACGACTGACGAGGTCCTGCGTAAGCCACCCTGGATTCGCGCCAAGGCGCCGGTCGGTTCGGGCGTGGTCCGGATCAAGACCCTGCTCAGACAGAGCAATCTCACGACCGTGTGCGAGGAAGCCATGTGCCCGAATCTTGGGGAGTGCTTCAATCAGGGCACGGCCACCTTCATGATCTTGGGCGATGTCTGCACTCGGCGATGCCCCTTCTGCGATGTCGCCCATGGTCGTCCGGGGCCAGTCGATCCGGCAGAGCCTGGGCATCTGGCGCACGCGATCACCAGGATGGGCTTGAGCTACGTCGTCATCACCTCGGTCGACCGCGACGACCTGCGCGATGGTGGAGCAGCCCATTTTGCCGCCTGTCTCAGTGCGATCCGGACGACGAGTCCGAGGGTGAAGCTCGAGGTCCTGGTGCCGGATTTCCGCGGCCGCGAGTCGATTGCGCTCACACGCTTCGTCGGCGATGCGGTCCCGGATGTATTCAACCATAATCTGGAGACCGTGCCGCGCCTCTATCCTCAGGTGCGACCAGGGGCGGACTATGCGGGCTCTCTCGGTCTGCTTCGGACATTCAAGTCACACCATCCGGGGATTCCGACGAAATCCGGGATCATGCTCGGGCTTGGCGAGACGCGCGACGAAGTCCTGGCTGTCATGCGGGACCTGCGCGCCCATGGCTGCGATATGCTCACCCTGGGTCAGTATCTGCAGCCAAGTCGGGATCATCTGGCGGTCAGTCGTTACTGGACTCCGGTCGAGTTCGATGAGTTGCGTGATCTGGCCGAGGCGATGGGGTTCGCCAATGTTGCGAGCGGGGCGATGGTGCGCTCCTCGTATCATGCCGACAGGCAGGCCGGTCGCGTCATTGCATGATCCTAGAATTCCAGCGATAAACGCTAACCGCCGTTCCTTGATTCACGCGCCAAAGCTGTCCAGCCTGACCCTCGATGACCGGATGTGGCGGCTGGACTGGTTCGGCGAGGTTGCCTATCCCAGTCGCGTTCGGCGATATGCTCAGCCAAGCCTCCAAGTCGTTCTCTCGGCGCTGTGCTGCGATCCAACCGATCACGACGCCCTTATTCTTCCCGACGCGACCGATCACCCCACCACGAGCGAGAAGCCTGAGTTCCGATCGCGGCATTTTTACGGCTCCTCTGGCTGCGGGCTCGCTCGGGGCGGACAAGCACCTCGACGCTGCTACAAGACGCCTGCATCTCGTGTTGTCCGGCGGACTGTCGGGCGAATCGCCGAGAGCCGGCTCGCTTGGCGGGCGACGGCAGGAATCTTCGCCTCCTGTCAAAGGGCGTCGGTGCAGCAGCATCCGATCTACCCCTACCCGGGGTTCCCCTTAAGAGGGCATCATCGATCTGATCGCAAGTGGGGTCTGGCTGCCGTTTGGGGACCAGGAGCGCTCGACATTCCTCGTCTACAAGGTCAATTCCTGTTCGCACCCGTTCCCCTTTCAGTCCCTGAGGCGCCAGTGCAGGCGGTTCTCCACCCCCCAGTAGCCGCGCACCGCCTGAGCGAAGCGCTTGGCGTCGGCGGGAATGGAGTTGATGAACAGGCGCTGCTCCACGCTGTGGCGATCCTCGATCCAGCATTCGCGCTCAACCAGGCCGATGCTGCGCAATCCCGTCCAGCGTCCCGTGTCGGACCAGGTGCCCAACGCCTCGGTGATCCAGTAGCGGCGCACCTCCAGGCGCCCGTGCTCCTTGTCGGTCTCCTCGGTGGAATCGTGCGCGACACCGGCGAAGTCACCCGCGGCCGTCGTCGTGAAGAACGCCTCGACCTCCTCATGCAGCGTGCTCTGATTGGCCTTGAGTCCGAGGACGGAGTCGCCGCCTTGCTCGACAATCTGCGCAGCAATCTGGGTCTGACGGCCCATCACATCGATGGTCACGAGGCCGCCTGTGAGCTCCACAGCAGCTTGGGAATCGCCGTGATCGCGTTGGATTTCTCCGCGGTGGCTTCTTGGCCCAGCACCAGCCGGTTGCGGCTGCCCCAGGCGCTGACCCTATGCAGCGCATGCTTGCCGCGGCGCCGATCACGTGAGCCGCGCGCGCTCTTGCCGTCGAGCGCCACGACCTCGCCGTCGGTGACCTCGGCCACCGTGCGCGTCCAACGGCAAAAACACGCCTGAAACGTCTTCGGATTCAGCCGCGAGATCACCGCGGCAAGGTGGTCATGCGGGGACACGCCATTGGCGAACGGCGCAAACGTGCGAAGCCAATCCAGTTTTGCCTTCCCGAACTCCTCCATCGCCTCCCAACCTTGCGCGCCGCTGAGCGTGGCACAGACCGCCACCAGCAGAATCTCCATCAACGGATACCGCTTGTTGCGCTCAGCCCGAGGATCGCGAAGCTCAGAAAAATGCTCAATGAAGCTGGTCGACATGAGAAACTCCTCCAACCGTTTCTTGTCATCATGCCGCAACCATTTGTCTGAGAGAAGATTTATACGCGCTCGCCTTGTGGTGAGCGCTCGAGTGGCTGCCCCATGAGTCGATTGGCGCTACACTGCTCGTATCGACCTTCGGGTGCATCTGGAGAAGTGCCATGGCGTTGGCACGGGAAGACATTGAGTTTA
>JANQGF010000055.1 GCA_028277465.1 Chromatiaceae bacterium | reverse complement strand
GCCAGGGCGCGGGCGATGCCGGCGATCAGCCGGGCGATCTCGCGCATCCCCTCGTAGTTGAGCGTATCGGCGGTGTCGCGCGGCGTCGAGTAGTCCGCGTGGGCGCCGGTGAAGGCTTTGAGCACCGGCACGCCCTGCATGTAGAAGGGTGTCGCATCGGTCGGCAGGTAAGGATCGGATTTGGTCGCGATGGCGCGGCCGACGGGTACGTTGCGCCGCTCGATCTCGCGGGCCCAGAGGGTGCTGGAGCCCGTGCCCTGCAGGTAGAGCGTGTCGTCGAGGTGGCCGATCATATCCAGGTTCAGGTAGGCGGCGACCTTGCCGCGCAGGTTGCCCGGGCCGGCCAGCTGCGCGACGAAGTGGGTCGAGCCCAGCGTGCCGAGCTCCTCGCCGGACCAGGCGGCGAGCCAGACGTTGCGTTGGGCCTCGAGCCTGCCTTGCCGCTGCTGCTCGACCAGGTACTGGGCGATCTCGAGCAGGTCGGCGATGCCGGAGGCGTTGTCGTCGGCGCTGCGGTGGATCTGGCCGCGCTCCTCGGACCGGGCCAGGGAGCCGGACACCTGGCCGCGACCGAGGTGATCGACATGGGCACCGATCAACAGCGGCGGGCGGCCCGCCCCGTCCTCGGCGCTCAGGCGGGCGATGACGTTGCGGCCCTTGGCGCGCTCGCGCACGACGTCGGTCTCGGCGCCGAGCGCGATCCCGGGCAACTCGAAGCCCTCGATGGTCTCGCCCTGATCCAGCGCCGCCTGCAACTTGGCCAGGTCCCGTCCGGCGGTGGCGAGCAGGCGCTCGGCCAGGGCGTCGCTGATGGCGATGCCGGCCACGGAGCTGGTACCGCCGGCAGGCCGATGGTGGTCACCCAATGGGGATGTTGGAACAGCTACCACGTGCATCCCCGGTACAACACCCTGGCCCACCGCTTTCTGCTCGGTGCCGAGCACGGGGCGGCAGCGGTCCTGGGGGCCGCGACCCTGACCACGGCGAGCGCAGAGCGGTTGCTCGGCACCCGCGTTCTGGGGCGTCTGGTCGAGCCCTGCCAGACGCTCGGCTCCGCGGTTCAGTCCGCCAAGGCCGAGTTGGCCGAGACGAGCCCGCAGATGCTCGACGTCATCCTGGGCTGGACGCTGTTGGGGGTCCCGCGTTGGTCGTCTCGCCCTGAATCCGCCGCTGCCATTGGTCTTTTCGGGCATTGGCAGTGTCCTCCTTGCGTCGGTTGCGCTAGGTTTCGACCACGGGGGTCGGCCCGCGGCGTAACATCAAGGTCGCGGGCTGCGGCCGTTTGTGCATGGGACTGGGGAGGGCGACGACATGCTGAGCACAACACATCGGATCCGGGAGGTTGCCCGCGAGCGCCCGGAGCGCGTCCGTTTTCTGCTGCGCGCCGCCGACGGGGGCTGGAGCCCGGTGACCTGGGGCCAGATCGACCGCGCGATTCGGAACATCGCGCTGGGCCTGGAGGCGCTCGGGCTCGCCCGCGACGGCGCCGTCGCGGTGTTCGCGCCGAATCGCATCGAGTGGCTCGAGGCCGGACTGGGTGCGCAGGCCGCCGGTGGCGTGCTGGTGCCGATCTATCCGTCCAGCACGGCGGAGCAGGCCGGCTACATCATTCGGCACTCGGATGCCAGGGTCGCCTTCGTGGACACGCCGGCCCTGATCGAGCGGGTCCTGCTGAGCGGCGCCCTTGATGGGCTGGACCATCTGGTGCTGCTCGGAGAGCGCGGTGAGCTGGCGGCCGCGGTCGACGGTGCCCAACGGCAGGGGTGGCAGCGCGCAACGGATCCGGTGCTCGAGGACAAGGTCATGACCTTGGGGGAGCTGCGCGAGCTGGGTCGGGCCCAGGACGGGTCGGGCCGCTACGATGCCCTGCTCGGGCGCATCGAGCGCGGGCACCGGGCCCAGATGCTCTACACCAGCGGAACCACCGGGCGCCCGAAGGGCGTGCCCCTGACGTACCACAACGTCCTGTCCAGCAGCGAGGATTGGCTCGAGGTCCTGGGCGGCGCCATCCCCCCGGAGCCGGTGGACCTGTTCTGGCTGCCCATGAGCCACATCTTCGGCTGGGGGGAGGCGGGGCTCGGTTTCGAGCTCGGCTTCACGAGCTATCTCTGCACCCCGGCCGAGGTCATGGACTGCGTGCGCGAGGTCCGCCCGAGTGTCTTCATGAGCGTGCCCGCCTACTGGGAGAAGCTTGCCACCGGCGCTCGAACCGAGCGCGATCCCGCCCGCAGGTCGGCCCGGCTCAGGGAAGATACCGGTGGGCGGCTTGCGTTCTGCCTGTCCGGAGGCGCGGGCCTGGACCCGGCCGTCAAGGCGCTCTACGTGGAGGCAGGGACGCCGATCATCGAGGGCTATGGGCTCACCGAGGCCTCGCCGACCCTAACCATGAATCGCCCCGACGACTTCCGGCTGGACTCCGTTGGCAAGCCCTTTCCACGGGTCGAGCTACGCCTTGCCGACGATGGCGAGATCCTGGCCCGGGGTCCCAACGTCTTCTCCGGCTACCACAAGGACCCGGAGGCCACCCGTGCCGTCCTGACCCGGGACGGGTGGCTGGCAACCGGCGATCTGGGTCGGCTGACCGATGACGGTTTCCTGCAGATCATCGGCCGCAAGAAGGAGATCCTGGTCGACGCCGGGGGCAAGAACATCCCGCCCTTGAACATCGAGCTGCTGTTCGCCGGGGACGATCTCATCGAGCACCTGGTGGTCTACGGCGACGGCAAGACCCATCTCGTCGCCGGGGTCTGGGTCTTCCAGGCGGCGGCGCGCGGGCTCCCCCCCGAGGAGCTGCGCGCGCGCGTCGCGGCCAAGGTGGAGGCCGCCAACCGCAAGCTCGCCCGACACGAGACGCTGAGGGAGTTCGCAATCATGCAGCAGCCGCTCACGGTCGAGGCCGGACACCTGACCCCGACCCTCAAGCTCAAGCGCAAGCAGGTCTATGATGCCTTTCGGGAGCGCTTCGAGGGCATGTACGCCTGATCCCCAAGGCCCGGACGGGGTCGGGTCAGTCGACGCGTTTCCGCGCAGCAGGCTCAGGCGCCTCGGGACCTCTGCCGAAGGATCGGGGCTGCCATGGCGCTCAGCGGCTGCCCGGGCGGTCTGATGACCCCAGGGGGAGCGAAGACCGGATGCATCGCGCGGGCGGATCCTCACGAAGTGCGTGGGGCTCAGTATCGCGCATCAGGCCTTGGGCGATCTGCTGGGAGTCAAGAGCAACGACGTCTAGTTCGTCGACGAGGCGAGCAAGCTCGCCGCCGCCCGGGCGCCGCCGAGTCGCAATAGCGATGGCGTCGGCCACCCTGGCGCGGCACTGGCCCGGGTTGTGGTCGCCTGGTTACAGAGCGGACTGGGCAAGGGCCGACCGGTGCCTCTCATCATTCACCACTCGTGTTCCGGTGTCTCAACGCTCACAAGCCCAGGCCGACCAGTGAGGCAACAAGCAGCTGGCGCAGGGGGAAACAGAGGGGGAAACAGGGACAGGCCCTGAGGTATCCCCACAAATCCGGCCTCCCAGCGGTCACTCCGAGAGCAGCGCATCGTGATCATTCGCAACCCATTGATCTGGCGGTCCGATGACCTCGACCAGCTCGGCGATGGTCGTACGACAGTCCTCCAGGGTGAGCAGCAGCCCGGCCAGGAACAGTCGCGAGTAGGCGCGCCGCTTGCGGCTGCCCGGTCGCATTCGCTCATGCACACCGGCGCGCTCTGCGGCGGTACTCAGCCACAGTAGGATTGCCGCCAAGGAGGCGATCAGCACCAGCACCGTGTAGCGGCCGGCGCCACTCGAGGCCCTCGCCGAAGTGCTGGCTCTGGGTGTCCCTGAAGCTCAGCTCAATTTGCATTCTCTGACGATACACCTTGACCAAGCGCTTCGCCGGCCACTCAGCGAGGCGCGTCGCGGCCACCAGCAGCCACGGTTCACGGGCATTGCGGGCGGCTTGCAGGCTCTTCTTCGAGCGCGCGCGCTTTCCCGAGGCCGTCTTGTCCCGGCGTCCCTGCTTGGGCTTGCGTACCAGCACGAAGGCGGTGCGCAGCGGATTGCTGCGCACCCACTCGCCGATGCCGAGTGCGGTCGGCGTTTCGCTCGGCTCGGTGAAGACGCGCTTGCAACTGCGCCAGCGATGCTTGAGCTTAATGTAGTCGCGCCCGCGCACCCGCCCGACCCAGCGCCAGCGCAAGCGCTCGACCGCGCGGTAGAACGGCACCTTGAAGCCGGAGTCGGCGACGATGATTGGCTCCGACATCTCCGGCAGCAGCGCTTCGAGCCGCGGCAGGAACCGATGCTGTACCTGGCGATTGCCCAGCTTGCGCTTGGTGTGGACCTCCTCGTAGAGCGTCAGGCTGCGACCACCCACCGGCCGCGAGGCGCGTAGCAGGTGCAGCGACTGGTCCTCCTTCAGGTCACTCCAGTCGATCACGATCAGCGGCTCGGCCACGCCGTTGAGCACCATCCGCGCGAGCGCGCCGTCGATGGTGCGGCTGTCGTGCTGAAGGTGACGGTTGCCCAACAGCCGCTCGGCCCGCTTGATGCGATGGCGAAGCTCCGAGCCGCCGCCAAAGCGCCGGCCGATCTCGGTCAGCGTCGGCCGCGGGCCGCTAACCGTCGCGGCCACCGCCTCGAGCAGCACCGGCAGCCGACGCCGGTGGATGCCGGCAAGGAGCGGGGCGACACAGCGGTGTAGAATCGTTAGGGCATGCACGGGGGGTCCTCCGCAGGTTCGGTCGCCCGTTGCGGACCAGTAAACCCCGTGCATGTTCCATATCGCATTGGGACTCGTTCTTATATTATTGATCTACATACTTATGTTCTGGGGATACCTCAGCGTCTGTCCCTGTTTATCCTCGACTTCCCGGCCGAGACCGCCCGCCCCGAGCGCCGCAACGGCGACGACATGATCAATGGCCACGCCTGGCTTCATCAGATCGGCTCAGCGCTGGGCGAGCTGCTGCGCGCGCTGAAGGCCGACGGCCACGACGTCGACGGAGCGCTGATCCAGTTCCACGCCCTGCGCTCGTTGCTGATCACCTACCGCGACGCGCTGAGTTGGCTGTGGCGCGAAAGCGCGCGTGTCCAAGACGCATCGCTGCCCTGGTCGCCGGAGCTGCCTGAGCGGCTGTGGAAGCTGAAAGACTGGTAGCGTCACCGCTCGCCGCGCCGGGTGCATTGCGCGTTTGGTGCGGTGATTCGCTCTTCCCCTTTGGGGGAGTAGGGGTGAGAACCCGCTTCTCTCGGAGCGCAAGGCCAGCCTCCCGCGAGCACGCCCACTCGGTCTGCCGACGCACGACCGACCGACGGGCCCACACGGCCTCTTTCAGGCCACCAACCGACGCCGCGGATGCGGTAACCAGATCCCGTGGTGTACAGTGTTCAAGCGCGCTCGTGGTGGATATCCAGAATCCGGATAACGGTCCACGAGCGCGTGTTATCCGGTTGGAGTCGTGAGGTCGTTTCGGGTTGACGCCTGTCGCCCCCGGCCGTCGCAGGGGAGTTATCCAGAAATCATACAATTACTGGTT
>JANQGF010000389.1 GCA_028277465.1 Chromatiaceae bacterium | reverse complement strand
CCTTAGAGGGCGGCGATCTTGACCCGTTGCGCCTGTAGATTCGCGATCGCCGCGGCCTTTTCCGCCAGCCGCGTACGCTCCTTCTGGACCACTGCCTCGGGGGCCTTGTCGACGAAGTTGGGCGTCGCGAGCTTCTTCTCGCTCCGGGCCGTCTCCTCCATCAGACGGGTGAGCTCTTTGTCCAGCCGCTTGAGCTCGGCGTCCTTGTCGATCAGGCCGGCCATGGGGATCAGGAGCTTCATGTCGCCAACCAAGGCCATGGCCGACTCCGGGGCCTCGGCCTCGTCGGCCAGGTGCCGGATGGATTGGGTACGCGCCAAGAAATCCAGATAGGGGCGGGCCGTCTCCAGCCAGTTGCGGTCTTGCTCGGAGGCATTGGCGACCAGCAGGGGGAGCGGCTTGCCGGGCGAGATGTTCATCTCGCCCTTGATGCGGCGGATGCCGAGGATGCATTGCTTGACCCAATCGATCTCGGCGACCGCCTGCGGGTCTTCGAACCCGGGGTCGGTCGTCGGGTAGGGCGCGAGCATGAGCGTCTCCCCCTCGGCGCCCGCAAGGGGCTTGACCTTCTGCCAGATCTCCTCGGTGATGAAGGGCATGATGGGGTGGATCAGCCGCAGCAGGGTCTCCAAGGTCGCGACCAGGGTCCGCCGGGTACCCCGTCTGGCGGCCGGGGAGGGGGTCTCGCCGGTGAGCGCCGGCTTGGACAGCTCCAGGTACCAGTCGCAGAACTCGTTCCAGGTGAACTCGTAGATGGCCTGGGCGGCGAGGTCGAAACGGTAACCCTCGATGGCGTCGGTGACCGCGGCGATGGTGTCGTTCAGACGGGAGCGGATCCAGCGGTCCGCGGCACTCAGCTCGATCGCGTCCGAGCCCTGTCCGCAGTCCTGCCCCTGCGTGTTCATCAACACGTAACGCGAGGCGTTCCAGAGCTTGTTGCAAAAGTTGCGATAGCCCTCGATGCGGCCGAGGTCGAGCTTGATGTCCCGGCCGGTGGAGGCGAGCGCGGCGAAGGTGAACCTCAGTGCGTCGGTCCCGAAGCTGGGGATGCCATCGGGGAAGGACTGCCGGGTGGACTCGGCGATCTTCTTGGCCAGGTGGGGTTGCATCATGCCGCGGGTGCGCTTCTCGACCAGTGCCTCCAGCCCGATGCCGTCGATCAGGTCGATGGGGTCGAGGACGTTGCCCTTGGACTTGGACATCTTGTCGCCTTGGGCATCGCGGACCAGGCCATGGATGTAGACCTCGCGGAAGGGGGCCTCGCCCATGAACTTGAGGCCCATCATGATCATGCGGGCGACCCAGAAGAAGATGATGTCGAAGGCGGTGACGAGGACGGAGGTGGGGTAGAAGGTCTGGAGCCGCTCGGTCTCCTCCGGCCAGCCCAGGGTGCTGAAGGGCCAGAGCGCAGAGCTGAACCAGGTGTCCAGCACGTCCGGATCCTGCTCCAGCGCGACCTCGGGGCCGAAGCCGTGCTGCGCGCGCACCTCGGCCTCGGAGCGGCCGACGTAGACATTGCCCTCGCTGTCGTACCAGGCCGGGATGCGATGGCCCCACCAGATCTGACGGCTGATGCACCAGTCCTGGATGTTGCGCATCCATTCGAAATAGGTGGTCTTCCAGTTGTCCGGCACGAAGCGGATATCGCCCTTCTCGACCGCCTCGATCGCCGGTTTGGCCAGGGGCTGCACGCGCACATACCACTGATCGGTGAGATAGGGCTCCACGACGGCGCCGGAGCGGTCGCCCCGCGGCTGCTGCAGCTTGTGGTCCTTGACGTTGGCGAGCAGGCCCTGCGCCTCCAGTTCGGCGACGATGCGCTTGCGTGCCTCGTAGCGATCGAGCCCGATGTAAGCGGCCGGCAGCAGCTGGCCCTCCTCCGGCTCGTTGTCGCGGATGGCGGCATCCGGCGTGAAGATGTTGATCAGGCCGCCGTGGGGCTGCTCGGCGACGACGGTCTCGTCGCGATGCCGCAGCCAGACCTGGTGGTCGTCGAAGTCATGGGCCGGGGTGATCTTGACGCAACCCGTCCCGAACTCGGGGTCCGCGTGCTCGTCGGCGATGATGGGGATGCGCCGCCCGGTCAGCGGCAGCTCGACGAATTCGCCGATCAGGTGCTTGTAACGTGCGTCCTCCGGGTTCACCGCGACCGCGCAGTCGCCCAGCATGGTCTCGGGGCGGGTGGTCGAGACGACCATGTGGAGCGGCGCTTTGGCGCCGGGCGGCTGCACCAGCGGGTAGCGCAGGTCCCACATGTGCCCGCTCTCTTCCTCGGAGAGGACCTCGAGGTCCGAGACGGCCGTGTGGAGGATCGGGTCCCAGTTCACCAGCCGCTTGCCACGGTAGATCAGGCCCTCCTCGAACAGACGCACGAAGACCTCGTGCACCGCCGCCGACAGCCCCTCGTCCATGGTGAAGCGCTCGTGCGCCCAATCGAGCGAGGCGCCCATGCGTCTGAGCTGGCGGGTGATGGTGCCGCCGGATTCGGCCTTCCATGCCCAGACGCGCTCGATGAACCGCTCGCGCCCATAGTCGTGCCGGGTCTGACCATCGGCCTCGATCAAGCGCTCCACGACCATCTGGGTCGCGATACCGGCGTGGTCCGTGCCTGCCTGCCAGAGCGTCGGCTGGCCGCGCATCCGGTGATAACGGATCAGGGCATCCATGATGGTGTCCTGAAAGGCGTGACCCATGTGCAGGCTGCCGGTCACGTTCGGCGGGGGGATCATGATGCAGTAGGCATCATCCATTTGACGCTTGGCGGGAGCGAAGTCGCCTCGCTCCTCCCAACGGCGGTACCAGGTCTGCTCTAGGGTCTGGGGGTCGAAGTTCTTGTCCAGCATCTTGCTCGGGTTCGTCATGCGCGCGTGGGCGCCCAGTATATCCGATGGCTTAGGTCTGGGAGCTGGTACAGTGCTCCGGCCGTTTGCGGCCGCTCGACTAGGGTACTAGCCCTCACCCGCTGCCGCGGAAATCTCTGCCCAGGACCGCTGAACGAAGGCGTCGATCTCGGCGACGAGGCCCCGAAACGCCAGCTCATCCCGCAGCGGCGCGAAGACGGGATCCATCTGCAAGAGCCTCAGATTTCTGAAACCCCGGTCGACGAGCGGTCCGAGTTGCTCGAGTGCGTCGGCCCGGGCCCCCTTCAGCATGGTGCCTCGGGCGCGCACATAGTCCAGCGCGAGACTCTTCCAGCCGTGTCGTCTGGCGTCGGCAAGATCCCTTTCGCAGTGCTCGAGCCAACGCGCAGCGAAAGCTGCATCCCCCGCTCGTCGAGCGGCGTCCACCAGTGAGGTGCAGAGGAAGAGGTCGTAATCCGTGCGCTCGATGGGATAGTCGCGGCCATCGAGGCTCTTGGCGAGTCGATCTCTCGCCGCCGCCGCGTCGCCCGAGAAGTAATGCGCCAAGCCTGTCCGACCGTTTGCCAGACGCCACTCGATCTCCGGCAGGCTGAGTCCATCGCGGATTCCGGAGAGATAGGCCTCATCGGTATCCGGCGGCAGGAGGCCCGGCGCCAGAATCGAGAGTCTGTCGAGATAGAGTTGGACCGCCCTGCCGGTCGGGTTGCCCGCGCGGGCCAGTGCTGCCATGCTGACTGCCGCCTCCTCTTGTCTCAGGTAGCCCAGCACCATCGCCATGTTGGCCTTGGGGAGTGGGTCCTCGGGGTCGGCCGCCAAGGCCTTTGCCGCCCAGCGATGCGCAGCGACCAGATCGCCGGCCTCCAGCGCGAGGTTGGACAGGGTACGGAACAGTTGGGCATGGGCATCGACCTTGGTCGTCAGTTCCTCCAGCAGTCTGCGTGCGGCCGCGTTACTGCCCGACCAGGCGAGTGCGTTCGCCTGGTTGGTGGCGGCCGTCACCATCAGCGGCTCCAGGTCGCGCGCATGCTCGAACGCCGCGAGCGCATCCAACAAGCGGCCCTGCTGTTGCTGCGTCAGGCCGAGCCACATCCATCCTTCGACGAAATTGGGCGCACCTTCGACGGCCTGCCGCAAGTAATCCTGGGCCAGCCCATAGGCGCCTTGGAGATAATGCGAGAGCCCGATGGTGCCGAGCAGCTTCCAGTCCCGCGGGTATTGGCGCAGGCAGTCCTCCAGAAGGGGCTTGGCCCGCTCGATTGCCTCGAGGAGCGGGAGGTCGCCGTAGAAAGAGAGCAACAGATAGGTCGTGGCCATCTCCCGCTTGGCGGCCAAGAACCCTGGGTCGGCCTCGAGTGCCCGGCGATAGTGATGGAGCGCGCGCTGTAGCGATGCCGATGAGCGCTGACTGCGGTAATAGTCTCCAAGCAGCAGGTCGTCGTAGGCCTCTCGATGCTCGGGCGCCGCATCCTTCAGCTGGGGCGAAACGCCCTCATCCAGTCGTTCTTGCAATACCTTGGCAATCGCCACCGCGACGCCTCTCTGGAGCGCGAAGATATCCTGGTCGGGGCGGTCGAAGATGTGGCCCCACATCTGGTAACCAGTCGCGGTATCCGTGATGGTCGCCGAGATCCTCAACCGGCCGGATGACCGTCTTAGGTTGCCACTGACCATGGTATCGACCCCCAGCCGGCGCGAGATCTCGACCGGTTCCAGCTCCGACTCCGCCACGAGCTTGGTGGAGACGGGTCCGAGCACATGCAGGTTTCGCGAACGCCCCAGGAGATTGGCCAGCTCGATCGAGAAGCCTTGTGCGATGAACCGATCGGCCTCCTCCCGCGAGAGACTCGAGAAGGGCAGAACGACCAGGGTCCGAGGCCCGAGGGAGGGGCCGTTCGGGGAGCGCAGGGGCATGAACCAGAGACCAGCGAGCACCGCGGCGACCAGTATCGCGAGCAGGATCAGCCAGCCCAGGTGCGCGGGCAGGGCTCGGGGCAAGGGTCGGCCCTTCCATTCGGCGGTGCCGCGACTCTCGACTCCATCCGTTGGGTCCCCCGCAGTGTCCGCGCTGGGGCCGACCGCCGATACGTCGGCGATCAGACGGTAACCGCGTTTGGGAATCGTCTCGATATAGCTCGGCTTGGCCGCGCCGTCCCCGAGGGCCTTCCTCAACTTGGCGATGGCCTGGTAGAGCGAATGATCGCCGACGATCTGACCACCCCAGACGCTGGAGAAGATGTGTTCCGCACCGACCACCTCGCCTTGGCGTTGGGCGAGAAACAGGAGCAGATCCACGTGGCGCGGCTCGAGTCGGACCGTCTCGCCGTCACGCCGCAGCAGGTTCAGCGCCGGAATCAGCCGCCATTGGCCGATCCGTAGCTCTTCGTGAGGCTCGTCCCCTGTCACAGGCTCCTGGTATCCACTTGATTAATAAGATCTTCAGGACCTTCAAAGAAACTTCAGCAAAGCATTAGATGGCCTTCAGGCCCCCGCTCCTGGCCTCTGCTATTGGTTGAGTCGGCTACTCAAACCCAGTGTGGAGCGAGGTATTCAATGAGTTTTCACGACGGCCGTCCGGCGCCGTCCCGGGCATCGGGGGATGCGCCCACGCCGGTCCTGATCCGGGGCTTGGTCGCCCTTCCGCCGTTGCCGCGTCGTTCGCAAGAAGTGTTGGGGCTTCTGTGCGATCCCGACCTGGATATCCTGCGGTTGGTCGAGCTGATCGAGCAAACCCCGGTCTTGGCGGCACGGATACTGGGTGTCGCGACCTCGCCCTTCTTCAGACACGGCGCGCCGGCTCGGGATATCTCGGACGCCATCATACGCTTGCTTGGACTGAATCTGGCACGTGACCTTTCGCTGTCGCTCATCCTGAGCCAACCCTTCCGCGTCTCGGGCTGTGCGCGTTTCGATCCGATGCGCTATTGGAGGCATGCCATGATGTCGGCGACCCTGGCTCAAACCCTGGCGCCAGGGGTGTCGGTGGAGGCCGCTCCGACCCCTCCCGAGGCCTATCTTGGCGGCCTGTTGCACAGTCTCGGGCTGCTCGCCCTGGTCCATGTGGCACCGGATAGAATGGACCTGGCCTTCGAGCGAGTGGAGCTGGATCCAACGCGTTCGCTGTCCGAGGTGCAAGGGGAGATCCTCGGGATGGATCACTCGAGGGCGGGTGCCGAGATCGGCGCGGCCTGGCGCCTGCCACCAGCGATCACCGCGGCCATGGCTCACCACCGGGACCCCTCTTACCGCGGTCCCTCTTGGCCCCTGGTGGCCCTGATCTCCCTCGCCGATTGCGTCAGCCGGGACGGGGCCCCCGAGGGCCGCGCGAACCTGTGCGCCGAAGAGTTCGCCGGCCTGCTCGCCGACCTCGGGATCGGCCCCGACCGTTGGGATCGGACCATCCAGCGCTGGCAGGCACGGGTCGAGGATATCGACCAGCTCGCCGCCGTGTTCGCGAGTTCGGGGCCATGACGCACGAGAATCGACGTCCATCGCAGTCGGACTCGGGCGTCCTCTTCCTGCTCGATTCGCTCGGATCGCTGAGCCGCTTGATCGCCGCGATCGTACGTGGCTCGACCCACGAGGTGCTCGGAGAGTCGGCGGACGCCTTGGTCTGGCATCGGGAATTCGATGCCTGTGCCATCCATCTCCAACCGGTGAGCGACCACCCGGGCGGGACGGACGCGGCCGCGTTGGCGGCGACGTCGGGCGCGATCTCTTCGATCTCGGATCTCGCCACCGAGCGTTCGATCCAGGTCATGCGCACCGGCCGCGCGCAGCGGGAATCCGATCTCTCCGTGCCAGCCGGCCAGAGACATGGCAGTCTGCTCATCGTGCCGATCGCGACGAGCACTCGGTGTTTGGGCACCTTGACGGTCTGGAACAAGGCCCCGTTCCGGTTCCAGCAGTGGCACGAGAGCCTGATCGAGCTGCATTGCGATGTCTTGTCGCTCTTCCTGTCGCGACACGAGGCCCCTGGGGGCCGTCCGGCGGCACCTTCAGGGGGGGTGGATCCGACCTCTCCCGATCGGACCGCCGCGCCCCAGGACGAACGCGCGCGTTCGCCCTCGACCCACGCGGCCTCGGCGCCAAGAGAGGGGCTCGACTTGGACCCACTCACCGGGCTCCTGGACCGGTCGGCGTTCGAGGCCAGTCTGCGAAGCGAGCTCGGTGGTGAGGCCAGGCCCTCGATCTTCCTGCTCTACCTGGACGTCGATCGCTATCGTCTGATCCGCGAATCCGGGGGACGCCAGACCGCAGAGCGCGTCATCAGGATCCTCGCCGACGTCTTGCGCCAACACTTGGGACAGGAGGTCGCTCTGGGGCGTCTCGATAGTGACGAGTTCGGTATCGCGCTCGAACGCGACACGCTCGCCGAGGCCGTTGCGATCGCGCAAGGCCTGATCCGCATCGTGGACTCCCTGCGGATGTCCTACGCCGGGCAAAGCTACGACATCAGCGTCAGTATCGGGCTCGCCTCGCCCGTGGCCGCCGCGCACTCGAGCGGAACGGCCTTGCAGCAGGCGCAGGACGCCTGTCGGGCGGCACAACGCCAGGGCGGAGGCATTGTTCAAGTCTATGACGAAAGTGTTGCGACGCGCCGTCGGACAGGGACGGATGGGCGGATGCTCAATGAGCTGACCAGCGCCCTCAAAGAAGACCGCCTGGAGCTCTATGCGCAACCCATCGTACCGGCGGCAATGGGGCCCGATGAGTCAGGGACACTGGGTTCGGCGGCCAAACCGGCCTTCTACGAGGTCTTGCTGCGGATGCGAGACAGATGCGGGAATCCGAGGCCCGCCGCTGCCTTCCTCCCGCTCGCCGAACGCTACGGCCTGTCGGTCAAATTGGACCGTTGGGTCGTGCGCGAGACCTTTCGTCTACTGTCTTCCTCGCCGCGGACGAAGCGCGGGCAGATCAGGTTCACGGTCAACCTCTCGGGGCACTCGATCGACGAGCATCGCCTGCTCGACGACATCGTGGCAGAGTTCGAGACCACGGGGCTACCGCCCGAGACCATCTGTTTCGAGATCACGGAGACCGCGGCCATCTCCGACATCGACGCGGCCAAGACCTTCATCCAGGTCTTGAAGGGTATCGGCTGCCGGTTCGCCTTGGATGACTTCGGCAGTGGACATTCATCCTTCCTCTATCTGCGGGATCTGCAGGTCGATTTCTTGAAGATCGACGGGACGCTCGTCTGCGACATCGCCCAGGACCCGGTCAGCCACGCCTTCGTGCGCTCGATCAACGACATCGGAAAGATCATGGGCAAACGGACCATTGCAGAGTATGTCGAAACGGCAGAGGTGCTGGAGGCGGTCACCGAGATCGGCATCGATTTTGCCCAAGGCTACTGGATCGGACGACCCGAGCCATTGGTCAGCATTGCTCGCCCGAAGGGCGGGCGGGGCGCTTGACTCGCAGCCTGCCTGCCCGGACACGGGCCGGCTGAGTGCAGCCGTCGTCGGTAAGCTTGACAGCCTTGAGCCCCTCAAAAGTTAAACCGCGCCCAGCGCGATATGCGACGTTTCTGGCTTGGATCGGTCTTGGCAAACTCGACGACTGCCGGAGCTAGCGCGGTTTAAGATATGAAAAACTATGAAATTTTAAACCGCGTCCCTACCAAGGTCATGAAGCCCTCAAAGCCAGACACGAAGTGAAAACTATGCATTTCGCTCTGGACGCGGTTTAATACCGCACGATCGCCGGCTCGCTCGAGCCGCCGGTCGCCCCGAGGACCGAGCTCGGATCCCAAGTCCCCGTCGCTTCCCGTCTTCCCGAGCCTGGTTGGAAACTGAGACGGGGACCTCATCCCGCGCCCCGCCTGAGCCTCATCGCCCGACGCAAGCGGACGACCTGGGCAAAGGCAAGGAACCGTTGTTTTTCACCGCCGCCTCGACCCGAGGCCTGAGACAATAGTGAGCATTGGAGTTTTGCGAGCAGGACTCCGCAGGAGTCTCGATTTCCATCAACCCACACGACACAGAGGCTGATCGAACCGATGGACAAGAACACCAAGTACGTCTTCGCCTTCGAGGAAGGCGATGGCAAGAACAAGAAGCTGCTGGGCGGCAAGGGTGCGAATCTGTGCGAGATGACGCAGATCGGGCTCAATGTCCCACCTGGCTTCGTCATTTCCACAGATGCCTGTCTGGAGTATTTGGACTCGTCCGATGGTGCCTTCCCATCCGGCATGCTCGACCAAGTGTATGCCGAGATGCGCCTCCTGGAGGAGAAGACGGGCAAGGGGCTCGGCGATCCCGACAACCCGCTGCTGGTCTCGGTGCGTTCCGGCTCGGCCATGTCCATGCCGGGCATGATGGACACCATTCTCAACCTGGGTCTGAATGCGGAGACCCTGCAGGGGGTCATCCGTGCGACGGGGGACGCCCGCTTCGGTTACGACGCCTACCGTCGCTTCATTCAGCTCTTCGGCAAGGTCGCCCTGGGCGTGTCGGACGCCGCCTTCGACAAGGAGTTCGAGGCGATCAAGGAGGCCGCTCACGCCAAGCAAGACGTGGATCTCTCGGCCAATGACCTGAAAGAGGTCAGCGAGCGTTTTCTGAAAGTGGTCGAGGATGCCACCGGCCACGCCTTCCCCTCCGATCCCTACCGCCAGTTGGAGATCGCCATCAAGGCGGTCTTCAACAGTTGGATGGGCAAGCGCGCCGTCGACTACCGTAAACAGTTCAATATCACGCCGGACATGGCGAACGGGACCGCGGTCAATGTGGTCACCATGGTCTTCGGCAACCGCGGGGACGACTCGGCCACGGGTGTCGCCTTCACCCGCAATCCCGCGACCGGCGAGAACAAGCTCTACGGCGAATACCTGGTCAATGCCCAGGGCGAAGACGTGGTGGCCGGCATCCGCACCCCCAAGCCGATCGACCGCCTCAAGGTCGAGATGTCCGACTTGGCCGACCAGCTCGATGTCCTGCGCGACAAACTCGAGAGCCACTATCGCGAGGTGCAGGACTTCGAGTTCACCATCGAGCGCGGTCAGCTCTATTGTCTGCAAACACGCAACGGCAAGATGAACACGGTCGCCATGGTGCGCACCTCGGTGGAGATGGAGCAAGAGGGCCTGATCAGCAAGGAGCAGGCGCTGCTGCGCATCCAGCCCGAATCGCTGGAGCAGATGCTCTTCCCGCGGCTGGATCCCACCGTCAAGGTCGAGGCGGTCGCCCAGGGTCTGCCGGCCTCGCCCGGTGCGGCGTCGGGTGTTGCCGTGTTCGACGCCGATCGTGCCGAGCAATTGGGTAATGAGCAGGGCAAGAAGGTGATCCTGGTGCGCGAGGAGACCAAGCCGGAGGATATCCACGGCTTCTTCGCCTCGGAGGCCATCCTCACCTCGCGCGGCGGCAAGACCTCCCATGCGGCCGTGGTCGCCCGCGGGATGGGCAAGCCCTGCGTGGCGGGCGCCGAGGGCATCAGCGTCGACGTCAATCGGCGCGAGGCGCGGGTGGGACTCACCAGCTTCAAGGAGGGCGACGTCATCACCATCGATGGGACCTCGGGCAAGGTCTATGTGGGTGCGATCCCGACCGTGGAGCCGGATTTCACCGAGGAGCTCAACACGCTGCTCGCCTGGGCGGATGAGCAGGCGCGGCTCAAGGTCATGGCCAACGCCGACACGCCGGAGGATGCCCGCCGGGCGCGCAAGTATGGCGCGGTCGGCATCGGTCTGGCGCGTACCGAGCGCATGTTCAACGACGTGGAGCGCCTGCCGCTCGTGATCGAGATGATCGTGGCCGAGACCCCCGAGCAACGTCACGCCGCGCTCGACAAACTGCTGCCGCTCCAACGCAAGGACTTCAAAGAGCTGTTCGAGGAGATGTCGCCGAACCCGGTGACCATCCGTCTGCTCGATCCGCCGATCCACGAGTTCTTGCCCGACGAGCATGTCCTGGAGCGTGAGCTGATCGATCTCAGGGCGCTGGTGCGGAGCGCGCGGGGCGTGACCGTCCTGTCCGGTGCCATGGGGCTGCTCCACGCCTCTGAGAGCCTGCGCCAGGAGGTCGAGACCGCGCGCCGGCTGGTGGATCCGGCCGTGGTGGAGGAGGCGATCGCCAAGAAGGAGGCGATGCTCCGCAAGGTGCGGGCACTCTATGAGACCAATCCCATGCTGGGTCACCGCGGGGTGCGTCTCGGGATCACCTTCCCCGAGATCTACCAGATGCAGGTGCGTGCGATCCTGGAGGCGGCCGCCGAGTGTGCCAAGCTCGGGATCGAGGTCCAGCCCCAGATCAAGGTGCCCCAGGTCTGTACGGCGCAGGAGTTGCGCAAGGTCAAGGACTTCGTCGACAGCATCCATGCCGAGGTCGCGGAGCAGTACGGGATGCCGGTGAGGTTCAAGTTCGGGACCATGATCGAGGTGGTCCGGGCCTGCATGCGGGCGGAGTCTCTGGCCGAGGAGGCGGAGTTCTTCTCCTTCGGGACCAACGACCTGACCCAGGCGACCTTCTCCTTCTCGCGCGAGGATGCGGAGAACAAGTTCCTGCCGCTCTACAACCGCTCCGGGATCTTGCAGGACAACCCCTTCGAGGTCCTGGACGTCAAGGGCGTTGGCAAGCTGATGCAGCTCGCGGTGGAATGGGGCCGCAAGGTGAAGCCGGACCTCCACGTGGGTATCTGCGGCGAGCATGGCGGTCATCCCGAATCCATCGCCTTCTGCCACCTGGCGAACCTCGACTATGTGAGCTGCTCGGGCCCGCGGGTGCCGATCGCACGGCTCTCGGCCGCGCATGCCGCGCTGAAGGCGGCTAGCTAGGGCCATGGCAGGGCGCCACCGGCGGAGGATGAAGGTGGCGCATTGCTTGCCTCGCACCCCGGCCCGCTCCCCCTGGGAGGGGCGGGTCGGGGCCCCCAGGAGCCCCGACCACACGGACTTCACTGGTGATTCAGCATGAAGTGCCCGAACGGTCGGCCGCTTGCGCCGGGCGCTGCGCAGGATCCCGCCGACGCGGCGGCTCGAGTCAGCGCACGGCTTCACGACCTGATCCTCAAGGCCATCGCGGATGCCGGTGGACGGTTCCCCTTCGACCGTTTCATGCACTTGGCGCTCTATGCGCCTGGGTTGGGCTACTATGTGGCGGGTGCCCAGAAGTTCGGCCCAGCGGGCGATTTCGTCACGGCCCCTGAGGTGTCCCCGCTCTTCGGCCGGTGCATCGCGGCCCAATGCGCCGAAGTCCTTGAGCGGCTGGGCGGCGGCGACCTGCTCGAACTGGGTGCCGGCAGTGGTGCCATGGCCGTCCAGGTGCTGCAGGAGCTCGGCGCGACAGGCGTCCTGCCTGACCGTTACCGGATCCTGGAGCCGAGCCCGGAGCTGCAGACCCGCCAACGGGCCCGCATCGCGAGCGAGCTCCCGCATCTCGCGCAACGCTGCGAGTGGCTGACCGGATTGCCCGCGGACCTGAAGGGCGTGGTTCTGGCCAACGAGGTGCTGGATGCCATGCCGGTCCATCGTTTTCAGGTGCTCGAGGAGCGCGAGATCCATGAGGTCTATGTCGCCGAGCGCGGCGGCAGACTCCTCGAGCTCACGGCCCCAGCGTGTTCGCCCGGGCTCGAGGCGGCCGTGTCTGCCTTGCATGACCAGGGGCTTGCATGTCAGCCTGGCTACAGCTCGGAGATCAATCTGCGCCTTGCGCCCTGGCTGTCTGCGCTCTCCGAGGCACTGACGTCTGGGTTGGTGCTGCTGATCGATTACGGCTACACCAGATCCGGCTACTATCAGGCGGATCGCACCATGGGCACCCTCATGTGCCACCATCGGCAGCGTGCCCATCAGGACCCCTACCGAGCGATCGGCCTGCAGGACATCACGGCCCACGTGGATTTCACCGCCGCCGCCGAGGCCGGTATCGCTGCGGGGTTCCAGCTGGCCGGCTTCACCACTCAGGCGCACTTTCTGATTGGCTGTGGAATCGATCGTCTCCTCGCGGGCCCGAGCCAGCCGATCGACCTCGCCTTGGGTGCGAAACAACTGCTCCTGCCGACCGCCATGGGCGAGCGTTTCAAGGTGCTGGGTCTGACGAAGGGCCTCCAAGGTCCCTGTTGCGGATTCGCGGTGCGGGACCTGGCGGATCGACTCTGAACCCGGCCCGCGGCCGCTGAGAACGCAAAATAGGGTGGGGCGGGTACCAAGGCGATTTCCTGGAGCGAATTTACCCAAGAGATCGACCGGTTGTCGGTTGGGCTGAGCGAGAGCGAGGCCCAACAGGCGCCGCGTTGGGGTTCGTTCCTCACCCCAACCTACGGGTGGAATCTTTTCCGGAGATCACCGAAACCGCGTCTCCACCGAGGGCGAACAAGGAGCGCCGGCAGGAGCATAGTCGGGCGATGTGACGGCTGGCGCGACGCAGACGGCGGGCGTCAAGACAAGCCAGGTGGGATGAGAATTGACAGAAATCGCCTAATTGGCCAGGTTGAACTCGATGAGCTGGGAGGCGCGCTGCGCGACCGCCCTGCCGTTGATCATCCGGGGCCGGAACCGCCATTGGCGGATCGCCTTGAGCGCCGAGCGATCGAATAGGCGTCGCGGACGCGCGTCGACCACCCTCGGATCCTCGACCCGGCCGTCGGCGGTGATGGTGAATTCCAGCCTGACCCAGCCTTCTTGACCGGTCCGAACCGCTCGGGGTGGGTACTGGGGCGGCGGTCGGCGCACCGCGACCGCGGCTCGCGTCACCCCGTCGTGGCTGCCCCGGTCTGACGACCGGGTGCGGGAACCCGTGGCGCCCTGACGCCCGGGGCCCTGCGTGGCCGGGGGCTGCGACTTGGCACTGGTCCGAGTGCGGCTCGTGCCCCGATGGGTGGCCGGCCTCGCGTGCCCGCGGCTCGGGGTTTTGGAGGCAGTGGCGGCGGGACGCGCCTTCACCACTGATCGCACACCTTCGGCGTCAGGGGGCTTGGCGGATGCCAGCGCCTGCTCGGGCGGTTCGCCGCTTCGAGCCACCGGAGTCGGTGAGGCTCTCTTGGCCGGCCCCATCGGTGGCCCCAACTCGGGCTCGCCCTTGGATCGGAGCTGGCCTGGCTCGGCCATCCCGGTGTCGCTCGGCTCCAAGACCCGGGGCTCGGCGATCGGCGTATCGGGACTGTCGCTGGATGCCGGTGGCGTCACGGATGTCAGCCGATCCTCGCTCGTGCCGACCAGGTCGGGCCGCACCGAACCTGGCTCCGTCGATCGCAGTCGCACCAGGCTGACCGCGGTGAGGGGGTGGCTCGGCTCGACCCGCTGTCGCTCGCCCGAGATCATGAGCTGCATCGAGTAGAAGAGGCCCAGCGTGACCAGTAGGGCCGTCAGGGGTGGTATCAGAAGGTGCATGGTCAATCGTCGATCGGCTCGGCCGCAATCGCCACGTCCGCCACGCCGGCACGGCGCGCCTGGTCGATGACCTGCACCAGCAGTCCGGCCGCGGCCGCTTGATCCGCCTGGATGATGACTGCACTCGTGGGATTCTGCGCCTGCAGTCGTTCCACCCAGGTGCGGACCGAGCCGATCTCCACGCGCCGACGGTCGATCCAGATCTCGTTGTCACGGGTGATCGCGATCATGAGCGCCCCCTGCCCTTTGCGCACCGCGGTCACGGCCCCCGGACGGTCGACCTCTACTCCGGACTCCTTGACGAAGGAGCTGGTGACCAGGAAGAAGATCAACAGAATGAAGACGACATCGAGCATTGGGGTTAGATTGATCTCGGCGTCTTCATCGAGCCCTTGGCGCCAGTGCTTCTTCATGCGCCGATCACCGATCGAGACGCAGCCGCTCGGCCACGTGCTGGGTCTCGCGGACCGCTCGCCGCTGCAGATCGGCGCTGAAGAAGAGTGCGGAGACGGCCACCAGCATGCCCGCCATGGTGGGGATGGTCGCGAGCGAGACGCCCTCCGCCAGCGCCTTGACATGGTCGCGACCCTCGAGCCTCATGAGGTCGAAGACATGGATCATCCCGGTGACCGTCCCGAGCAGACCCAAGAGCGGGCATATGGCAATGAGTGCCTTGATCCAGTGGAGCGAGCGCGAGAGTCCCAGCGCCAACTCGGAGATCAGCGCCCGGCGGATCTGATGCGCGCACCAGGAACTGCGCTCGGGGCGTGCGACCCAAGCCGCCTCGACCTGGGCGAGACGCCGCGGGTGACCCCAGAGCAGATCCAGGTAGCGGGCGACGATGAGGGTCCAGAGCACCAGCGAGACGGCGAAGATGAGCTCGAGCACCTCGCCCCCGGCCTCGAGAAGCGCGCGGATCGGGTACAGGGCTTGGTTCAACTCAAGCACGAAGGGCATGACGTCGACTCCGCTCGGCGCGACGGGCGACGAGACCGACGCTTTGCTCCTCGAGGATGGCGACCAGCCGCCGGCTCTTGGCCAACAATCCGCTATGAATCAGGATGAGCGGGATGGCGACCGTCAGCCCCAGCAGGGTCGTGACCAGCGCCTGTGAGATACCGCCAGCCATGAGTCTAGCGTCGCCGGCGCCGAAGAGGGTGATGGTCTGAAAGGTCTCGATCAGACCGGTCACGGTCCCCAGGAGTCCGAGCAAAGGCGCGATCACGGTGAGGACCTTGAGGACCGCGAGCCCGCGTTGCAGCCGCGAGGCGTCCTTGACGATGACCTCCTCGATCATTCGCTCCAGCGTCTCCGGGTCCAGGTCCTCGTGCTCGCGATACAGCGACAGGATACGGCCCAAGGGATTATGCGGGCAGGGCTTGTCGGCTCTCAGCTGGCGACCCATCCGCCACCCCACCACCGAGAGATCGATGAATCTTTCGAGTGCCACCAGCGCACCGACCAGGGCCAACCCGAGAATGAGGTAACCCACCAGCCGGCCCTGCTCGATGCGCTCCAGCAAGCTCGGCACCTGCGCCAAGCGGGACAGGATGGAGCCGCGCGAGGGGTCGACGACCATGGGCGAGAATCCGGTGGCGGCCTGTTCGAGTTCACGCGCGAGCCGGCGAAGGCGCGGTGCCGGTTGGCGGGGAAGCTCGGCGAGTCGACCCGTCTCAGGTAGCTGATGCAGGAAGGCCCCCGCGGCGACCGCCGTGAAGACACCGATGCGGGTGACGCTCGTCTGCCGCTCGCTCCCGTCCGGACCCACCACGCCCGTCCGATAGGCGGCCACCCGGCCCGACTCGGTCAGCTCCCGTTGCAGCGCGAGCCAGAGGTCGGAGAGCTCGGCGATGGTCGGGACCTCATTGCCCTGGGCGAAGTCTTCGAGCCGTTCGGTACGGCCCGGGTACTGGGTGGAGACCAGGGAGCCCCGGAAGGCGGCGGCCGCCTCCCCAGCCATCTGGCGCGCGACGCCGAACAATTCGTCAAGATCGCCCAGGCGCCCCTCGAGCTGCCCTTCGAGGGCCTCGATCCTGGCCGCATTCTCATCAAAAGATCGCTGCAACGACCGGTGTCGCCCTCGTTCGGCCTCCAGGTCGTCGTTCGGACGCCCCGATCGCCGCTCGTGCAGTCCTTGCTCCCCGAGCACGGGGTCTTCCGCCGCTGCATGGACCCGAGCCGCCTCGATACGCCCTCGGCCGATCTCCGCGGGCGGTTCGTCCTGGTTCGCGGCTGAGGTGGCGGCCACCCCTGGACTGCAGGCCAGCAAGAGCAGGAGGGCGCTAAGGAGGGCCTTCATCGCCCCATTCCGGCGCCGGTATGGGCAGTCTCAACAGGTCGGGGGCGGTCTGCTTCCTGGCCACCCGGAAGGCCTCCTCGAGTCCGGCCCGATCCCTGTCCGCAAGACCCGTCCAGCGCCGGCCATCCTGGTCCCAGATACCAGCTTCCTTTCCGTCCAGGGTGCGATAGAGCAGCAGGACCCGGCCGAGCCGCAGGAAGTCGACCGTTCGTTCGCGACCCTCGAGCTCGAGCCGGCCTCGATAGGCATCGATCCTGCGCCCCTCGTCCATCTCCATCCGATAGGTCTCGAGGATGCGACGGAACTTCTCCGCGGAGGAGACCTGCGGGCTGTCGATCAATGCCGCGAGCTCGGCGACCCTTTCTCGGCGCTCGTCGAGCCGGAAGGGTAGGTCCAGCGCGACAAACCGGGCCAGCGAGTCCACCATGCGCGCCATCAGCGGGAGGATCTCGAGCCGGGTGACGGCCAATGACTCGATCTGGTGCTCCAGCCTGGTGATGGACGCCTCTTGTCCAACCAGCATCCGCTCCAGATGGAGGTTGTAGTTGCGCAGACGCTCCAGTTCGCGCATCCGACTCTCGTCTGTATCCAGCGAGGCGGGGGTGGGGCCGGTGGGATGGTCTCCGGCGACGAGCAGGGTCGATGGCGACAGGAAGAGCGCCAGCACAATCGCCAGTCTCTGTGCGAGGGACATCATGAGGGTCCGCCTCGTCGCATAACTCGAATCCCCAAGAGTGGCGCGATGGGTCGGTGCCGACCCTGAAGAAGCGGATGAGTCGGCCTTTCCGGATCCGGCGATCGGTCGTGAATCGGCGCTTCAGAAGCGACCGGGATAATGGGCAATCCCCGGATTCCCCTCGACATTCTTGAGTTTGGGTGTGTTGAGACGCGCGATCCTGACCCGCTTGACATCGCGCAGATAGGTCGCGACCGTCTCCCAGATGGGCTCCCCTGGGGCCTGGGTGCCTACCGTCGCCCAGCCGGCGACGACATACTTCTTCGCCGGCTCGATCCGGTTCCCGTCGTCGAGGGTCATCTCCTGGACGCGTTCGCCGATGCTCGCCGTCGGATCGCAGACATAGTTCAGGCCGCCCACCCGTACCATGTCGCCGCCCTGCTGGACATAGGGATCCGGATTGAAGAGATTGTCGCAGACGTCTTCCAGGATCGCCTTGATCTCCGCGCCGCTCATCTCGCGTCGGTAGGTCTCGGGATAGCTGATACAGGTCTGATCCATGACATTGTCCATGGTGATGGCCTGTCCCGGCAGCACAGTGGTGCCCCAACGGAACCCAGGAGACAGGCTGATCTGGGCATCATGCACCTTCCTGAGTGCGTCACAGATCAGTTGATCGAAGGTGCCATTGAAGTTGCCGCGGCGATAGAGCGTCTGCTCGGTGATGGCGAGCTCCTCTCCGAGCCGCTCCCGGTAGGGCGCTCGCACACTCTCGATATAGTCGAGCATTCCCTGGTGCGGCTCGAGCAGCCGGGAGAAGACCGGCAGCAGACGATAGCGGAAGTCGCGCAGCCTGCCGCCCTTCACCTCCAGGTCCATCACGCCCAGGAACTTCCCGTTGGAGCCTGCATTGGTCACCAATGTCTGGCCACCGGAGTTGGTGACCAGGCTCGGTGCGGGCATGCCATCATGGGTGTGCCCGCCCATGATGATGTCGATCCCAGTGACACGCGAGGCCAGCTTCAGATCCACGTCCATCCCATTGTGCGAGAGCACCACGACCAAGTCCGCCTTCTCTCCGTCGCGGACCTTGTCCACCGTCTCTTGCATCCGGGCATCCTGGATGCCGAAGGTCCAGTCCGGGATGAAACGCTGCGGGTTGGCGATGGGCGTGTAGGGAAAGGCCTGCCCGATGATCGCGACCTTGACCCCGCCCACCTCCTTGATCGCGTACGGAGCGAAGGCGAGCCCCAGGTCCTCGTCGAAACCGGCGAATTCCGCGAATCGATAATCGAACAGGGCCTCCTCGCGGACGGCGACGTTCTGGGCCAGGAAATCGCCCTCGAACACGCCGATGTTGCGGATCACCTCTTCGTCCCGATAGGTGAACTCCCAATGCCCGGTCATCACCTCGACCCCGAGCAGATTGCAGGCACCGACCATGTCCATGCCGCGGGTCCAGTAGGCGGTGGCCGATCCTTGCCAGGTATCGCCCCCATCGAGCAAGAGGCTGTTACCCGGGCCTCGTTCGTTGCGGATCCGATCGACCAAGGTCTTCAGGTGCGCGAAGCCACCAACGGCACCGAAGCGCTCAGCGCCCTCCGCGAAGTCCAGATAGGTCAAGGCGTGCGCCTCCGGACCGCCTGGTGCGATCCCGAAGTGTTTCAACAAGGGCTCCCCCACCAGGTGAGGCGCCTTGCCGAGTGCGTTTCCAACCCCGATGTTCACGCTCGGCTCGCGGAAATAGATCGGGTTCAGCTGCGCATGGGTATCCGTGATATGCAAGAGGGTCAGGTTGCCGAACTTGGGTATTTCATAGAGATCCGAGGGCGTGAGCCGCACTGCGCGGGCAGACGAGGGAAGCATGCCAGCCGCACCGGCCAGACCTAAAAGCCGAATGAATTCGCGTCGGGACAGTGACATCGGATAAGTCTCCTCGGGTTTGCTGCACGGTCGAGCCGAAAGAACCGACCCTCGCGGCCCTGGCTGAAATTCGGCCGATCATATCTTGGATCAGGCCCTCGATCATCGTTCCCATCAGCGGGGTTGGACCCTGCCTCGGATGGCACCCGGCGGCTGCGACGAGAAGCGGCCATCTGCGTCCTTGCGCGCCCTTGAAATCGGTCGGCGCTGTGCGGGTTGCATGGTCTCGGAAAGACCACATAAGTCTGGGGTAGCCTTGAAGCGAAGGGGTGGCAGACGCGCGGCTGCGGCCGCCTCCGGTGATTGGTGGAAGAGTCGAGGCTCGATGGTGTTCAATGGCTGCTCGGCTCACGTCACGAACGCGTGCCACCTCAAGGCTGGCACAAGCAAAAAGATGGATGAAATGGCAAGGAAGCGGACCTGATCTTCGACAGAGATCGCCTTCATTCCTGACCATGAGGTTGAAACATGATGATGTCATTCGGTTCATCCCGGGCGCGCCTGCTCGCGCTTTCACTGGGCCTCTCTACCTTGGCGGTAGGCGTGGCCCATGCCGAGATGCCTGGCCTGGAGCTCGATGGTGATGCAGCAGCAGGCAAGAAGATCGCGAACGACCGTGCGAAAGGCAACTGTGTCGCATGCCATATCATGGCCGATGCAGAAAGCCCAGGCGCGATCGGCCCGGCTCTGATCGCCATGCAGACCCGTTTCCCAAGCAAAGAGGAATTGGCGGTCCAGATCTGGGACGCGACGGCCAAGAACCCGGAGGCCGTGATGCCGCCCTTCGGGAAGCACGAAATCCTGACCCAGAAGGAGTTCGCCGACGTGGTCGAATACATCTGGACGCTCTAGTGCAGCACCAATTGTCTATCGATGGATCGCGGTGTGCGTGACCCACTCAGCCGCCGGGGTGACCGAAGATGGCGTTGCACCCCTGTGTTGCGAGATCCACCGACTGATCGACTGTTCCCGAGCACACCGAGCCGAATACCACCAGAGGTGAAGAATCATGAAGACAAGAAGAGGTTTCTCGACCGCATTGATCGCAACGGGCCTGATCGGCGCCGTCGCGGCCCCCCTTCTCGCGGCAGCCCCGGAAGAGGATCAAGACACCTTCCAGACTTATTTCAAGACCCGCTTTCCGAACGTACCTGAGCATGATTTCGTCAACGGCGCTTACGCGCTCGACCCGGTCGGTCGCGAGAACTGGGAGGCGATCGAGGAGTTTCCACCCTACGAGACCGCCATCAGCAAGGGCGAGGCCATGTGGAATGAAGCCTTTGCCAACGGCAAGGGCTATGCCGACTGTTTCCCGGATGGCCCGGGGGTCGCGGGCAAGTACCCCCATTGGGATCGCGAGCGGGGAATGGTCATCACCCTTCCGCTGGCGGTCAACGAGTGTCGCGAGGCGAATGGCGAAGAGCCGCTCAAGTACAAGAAGGGTCCGATCGCCGATCTGGTGGCCTATATGGCCTACGAGTCGCGCGGCCAGATCACCAAGGTCGAGATCCCGAGTGACGATCCGCGCGCCATCGAGGCCTACGAACGCGGCAAGCAGTTCTATTTCGCCCGCCGCGGCCAGCTGAACTTCTCCTGCGCCCACTGCCATCTGGGTAACTCGGGTACCACACTAAGGACCGAGATTCTGAGCCCCGCCTACGGCCACACCACCCATTTCCCGGTCTATCGCTCCAAGTGGGGTGAAATGGGCACCTTGCACCGGCGCTTCTCGGGCTGTAACAAGCAGGTGCGAGCGAAACCCTTCGCGGCGCAGGGCGAGGAGTATCGAAACCTCGAATTCTTCCTGACCTACATGAATAATGGACTCGAGCTCAATGGACCAGGTGCGCGCAAGTAATCTGGCCCCCTCCCCGAGTGGCCCGGAGCCAGGTCGAGCAGCGGGCCTGCGTGCCGATTTCCGCCAAAGACATAAAGATAAAAAGCCAAAGAAGAGAGAGGTAATCGAAACAAAATGAAGATCTGCCGCTTTTCAGCAGGACGTTTGATCGTGGCCCTTCTGGCCGCCCTCATGGTGACCAATGCCTGGGCGACTCACCGATCGGAGGCAGAGCGAGCGATCGCGGAGGCCAAGGCCGCGCACGAGAAGGCGGCCTCGGTCCAGGCCGCATCACCCGAGACGGCCAAGATGATCGAGACGGCGGAGGGACTACTGCCTTCGCGCCAATATACCAAGGCGGTCGGGATCGCCACCAAGGCCAAGATGCAAGATACTTTCGCTTACGAGCAGGCCACGAGCGGCGAGGAGCCTGACACCGAGGCCAGGGATGCGGCGGAGCAGGCGATCGCAGACGCCGACGCGGCGCGCAAGAAGGCAGCTGCGGTCGGTGGGGAGTGGCGGGATACTGCCAAGATGATCAAGACGGCCGCAGGACTGGCGAAGTCGGGCCGGTTCGAGGAAGCGATCGAGCTCGCCGAAAAGGCGAGGCGCCAAGGTGAGCTGGGTTACGCCCAGTCCATGAATGAAAAGGACGCCGGTTTCCCCTCCTATGTCGTTGCGAAGCCCTGATCACCTGTCCTCATCTTGCTCGAGCCCGTCTCAATCCACCGTTCAGGAGAACCGGATGATACAAGTCAACAAGCCTTTGACCCTCGTCGCCCTGGTCTATGTCTTCGTCGCCCCGCTCGACTCGCTCGCGGCGGACAACAGGATCACACCGAGCATCGAGAGCGTCGATGTGATTCACGATGGAAAGACCGTGACCATCGAGCGCGGACACGACCGCGAAGCTAGGCTTCCAGAGGTCTTTCAGAAGACCGACCGCGGCTGCCCCCCCTTCTGCGTGCAGCCCATAGTCGCGGTCCCGGGCGTCGAGACCGTCGGCGAATTGGAGGTCCTTGGCTATCTGCGCCGCATCGCACAAGGAGAATCGGACATCCTGGTCGTCGACTCGCGGACGCCGGACTGGGTGATGCGCGGCACCATCCCGGGCTCGGTCAACATCCCTTGGAACAAGATCAATCGTGACTCTGCCGGCACCTTCGAGACGCCATCTGAGGCCGATAGCTTCCATCACATCCTGGAGGACGAGCTGGGTGTCAACGCCGATGCCGCGACCGGGGGGTGGGACTTCAGCGATGCCAGGACCCTGGTGCTCTTCTGTAATGGCATCTGGTGTCCACAATCCACCGCCAACCTCAAGACCCTGGTCGACATCGGCTACCCGCTCCACAAACTCAAGTGGTATCGCGGTGGCATGCAGGATTGGGTCAGTGTCGGGCTCACAACAGTGAGACCCTGATGCCGTCGCCGCGTTGATCGAAATAACCGCAGCGGGATTGACCAGGGTAGAATACCGGGTCAGGCGCGGGTGGCGGAACTGGTAGACGCGCTGGATTTAGGTTCCAGTGGAGCAATCCGTGGGGGTTCGAGTCCCCCCCTGCGCACCATTTCAAATCAAGAGCTTATGTCCGTCTTCCGGACGTTGCCCGATCCCCGCTTCCCGGCGGCACGCCCTGCCGAAGGCAACTCTGACTCAACGACTTGGCCATCCGCATCCAAGGCTCCGGCGATTGCGGGCCCAGCTCTATTCATCCACGCGAGAGGCTCCCGTCTCGTGCTGCTTCCCAAACGCACCCATAGGACGCGAGGACCGCTCGAACTGCTCGTCGCCAACGCGACGAAGTCCTCATCTTTGGTGACGATTACGGCCC
>JANQGF010000288.1 GCA_028277465.1 Chromatiaceae bacterium | reverse complement strand
CACCAGTCACATCGCCCGGCGATGCTCCTGGTGGCGCTCCTTGAAGGCGAGCCTCAATCCGGCGCCATCTGGTATGAACATTTCCGGCAATCGCCTGAACCGCTTCCAGAGCCAAATGCTTCGTCTTGTGGCCTCGTCCAGCTGCGCGGGCAACCATGATGGATCGGCGAGACGCGGTTCAAGTCATAATTTCAAATGCCAATAGCCATTGGACGGCGAGCCTCGACCCGGCGCCATCCGCGACAAGCCTTCCCAGCAATCGCCTAGGTGCACGCCACCTCGCCAGTAACGAACAAGTATACCTAAGCGACTCACCGACAAACCCACAATGACGATTCTTTCATGGGGGAAAAATTGTTATCCTGGGGGCCGTTTTCCACCCCCCGGATGCGCGAGCCGAGCTCGGTGAGGGCGTGCGTCATCGTCGGATGACCGATGAAGGTTCGTTTCTGGCGCTCGGCCCCCTGCCGACTTCGACCGCGGGGCCACCCGATTCGGCCAACCCCGGCCCAGATGAACGCTGACTCGACATCGACATGAAACTGCTGGTTCTAGGACTTAACCACAAGACCGCCCCAGTCGACATCCGTGAGCGACTCGCTTTCGGCCCGGACATCATCGCGGGTGCACTCAGAGACCTGACCGGCTGCAAGTGCGTCTCCGAGGGCGCCATCGTCTCGACCTGCAACCGCACCGAGGTCTACTGTGCGGCCCATGACGGTGCCGAGGAGGAGATTCGATGCTGGCTCAGTGGGTTTCACGGAGTCGAGCACGGCCGTGTGGATCCCTTTCTCTACGCCCACGCGGATCTGGACGCCGTGCGTCACCTGTTACGGGTCTCCAGTGGGTTGGATTCGCTCGTTCTCGGTGAACCGCAGATCCTCGGCCAAGTCAAGAGCTCCTATCAGACCGCCACGGATTGCAGCGCCACCGGCAAACTGCTGGGACGCCTCTTTCAGCACGCCTTCTCGGTCGCCAAGACGGTCCGCACCGAGACGGCGATCGGCAGCAGCCCCGTCTCGGTCGCCTTCGCGGCGGTCAACCTGGCACGCCAGATCTTCAGCGACCTTTCGCGGCAGACGGCCCTCCTGGTCGGCGCGGGTGAGACCATCGAGCTCGCCGCCCGGCATCTGCATCACAATGAGGTCGGACGCATCATCGTTGCGAACCGGACCGTGGAGCGCGCCCATGATCTGGCGGCCCAGTTCGACGGCTTCGCCATCTCGTTGACCGAGATCGCCAACCATCTGCCCGAGGCCGATATCGTCATCGCCTCGACCGCCAGCCCGCTTCCGGTGCTCGGCAAGGGCACCGTGGAGCGCGCCCTGAAGAAGCGCAAACATCGTCCCATCTTCATGGTGGACATCGCGGTACCGCGCGATATCGAGCCCGAAGTGGGCGACCTCAGCGACGTCTATCTCTACACCATTGACGACCTCCAAGAGGTGATCGACGAGAGCCTGCGCTCGCGTCAGGCGGCCGCCGAGCAGGCCGAGGAGATCATCGATTTCCATGCCGGCGAGTTCATGGCCTGGCTGCGCTCGCTCGATGCCGCCGGCTTGATTCAGGACTACCGCCGTCGGGGCGAGGAGCTGCGCGACGAGGTACTCGCGCGCGCCCAGCGCCAGCTCGATGCCGGCAAACCCCCGGCCGAGGTGCTGAGCTTCCTCGCCCATACCCTCACCAACAAGCTCCTGCACACACCGAGCTCGCGCCTGCGCCAAGCCGCGCGCAACGGCGATGCGGAGATCCTCGAGGCCGCGAACGAATTGTTCCAGCTCGAGCAGGCGCGCACCCTCACTGGTCAATGAACCCCTCCATCCGGGGCAAGTTGGAGCGTATCGCGGAGCGCTTCAGCGAGGTCATGGCCCTGCTCGCCGAGGCAGAGACCCAGACGAATCCTGCTCGCTTCCGGGACCTCAGTCGCGAATACGCCCAGCTCGAGCCGCTCGTGAGCTGCTATGATCAGTATCTCGCCGCCGAACGCGACGTGGCGGCGGCCGAGGAGATGCTCGGCGACCCGGAGATGGCCGCTTTGGCGCGCGACGAGCTTGCCCAGGCGCAGGCGAGGCGGGTCGACCTGGAGCCCGAACTCCACCAGCTGCTGATCCCGCCGGACCCGAACGACCAGTGCAACGCCTTCCTGGAGATCCGCGCGGGGACCGGTGGGGCCGAGGCCGCGCTCTTCGCCGGGGACCTGATGCGCATGTATCTGCGCTATGCCGAGACCCTCGGCTGGAGCTGTGCGCCCATCTCCGAGAGCCTTGGCGAGATGGGGGGCTACAAGGAGATCGTGATCCGCATCAGCGGTAACGGCGTCTTCTCGCGTCTCAAGTTCGAGCCGGGCGCCCACCGGGTCCAACGGGTGCCAGAGACGGAGTCGCAGGGCCGCATTCACACCTCTGCTTGTACGGTGGCCGTGCTGCCCGAGGTCGAGGCGATCGACGCGGTCGAGATCAATCCCAGTGACTTGCGTATCGATACCTACCGATCCTCCGGTGCCGGCGGACAGCATGTCAACAAGACCGATTCGGCAATCCGCATCACCCATCTGCCGTCTGGCATCGTCGTGGAGTGTCAGGAGGAACGCTCGCAGCACAAGAACCGCGCGCGCGCCATGTCGCTGCTCCATGCGAAGCTCCTGGCTGGCGCCCGCGCGACCCAGACCTCCGAACAGTCCGAATCACGCAAGCTCCAAGTGGGAAGCGGGGATCGCTCCGAGCGCATCCGGACATACAATTTCCCGCAGAACCGTCTCACGGATCACCGCATCAATCTGACCCTCTACAAGCTCGACGAGGTCATGGGGGGACAGCTCGATCAGGTCATCGAGCCGCTCCTGGCGGAGTATCGGACGGAGCAGCTGACCGCCATGATGAACGGCTGACAAGAGGATGGCAGTGCACCTAAGCTATGAAAAAAGATGAAATTTTAAACCGCGTCCCGACCAAGGCCAGTGAAATCCTCAAAGCCAGACACAAAGTGAAAACGATGCATTTCGCTCTGGACGCGGTTTAGGTTGAATCGTATCGATGGTCTCCTGCAGGCCGCGACCGCGCGCTTGGCGGCCCTACCCGAAAGCACGCCGCGGCTCGAAGCGGAGATCCTGCTGTCAGAGGCCAGCGGTTGGTCGCGGACGCGGTTGATCACCTGGCCCGAGCGGCAACTCGGGCCAGCCTCGGTCAACGCCTTCAAGGCACTGCTCGCCCGCCGCCTGAGGGGTGAACCGGTCGCCTACATCCGGGGCCGGCAGGCCTTCTGGAGCCTCGAGCTCGAGGTATCGCCCGAGACGCTCATTCCACGACCCGAGACCGAGTGCTTGGTCGAGACGGCACTCGAGCTCCTCGACGCCGAGCGTCCGCTGCACATCGCCGACCTGGGCACAGGCTGTGGCGCCATCGCTGCCGCGCTGGCAAGCGAGCGCCCCCCCTGGCGGCTGGTCGCCACCGACCGCGCGGCGGGCGCCCTGGCAGTCGCCCGCGACAACTTCCGCACGCTCGGCCTCGGCAGGATCACGGCGCTGCGCGCGCACTGGCTCTCCGCGCTCGCGGCCGACAGCCTGGACGCCATTCTGAGCAACCCGCCCTATATCGCCGCTGACGACCCGCACCTCAGCCGCGGCGACCTCCGCTTCGAGCCCACACCCGCGCTCACACCCGGGAGCGACGGGCTCGCTGCCATCCGAGCCATCGCTGCGGATGCCCGCCGTTGCCTGCGCCCCGGCGGCCTCCTGCTGGTCGAACACGGTTTCGACCAAGGATTGGCCGTGCGACAGGTCTTCGCCGCGGCCGGGCTGCTCTCGATCCGCACCGGTCAGGACCTGGCAGGCCAGGATCGTTTCACACTGGGCTATCGCTGAAGCGCACACCTTCCGCGGTCGGCGGCCGGGAACGCATCAATGTCGTGGCGGTCTCTCGGATCCATGCCTCGACACGCGCATTCAACGCCTCGGCCCCATCCTCGCACCGGATCGGCTCGCCGATGATCAGCCGAATGGTACCCGGCTGACGCAGTAGCGAACGCGCGGGCCAGCAATCACCCGAGTTATGGGCGATCGGCAAGACCGGCCTGCCGGCCCGACAGGCCAGCATGGCCCCACCGGCGCTGAAGCGGCCGATCCGACCCGGAGGTTGGCGCGTGCCCTCGGGATAGATCACGACGCTGATCCCCTGATCGAGCCGCTCCTTACCGAGTCGCAGAATGGTCTTCATGGCATTGACAGGCCTGCCCCGATCGATCGCGATCGGCCGGAGCAAGGCCAAACCCCAACCGAAGAAGGGCACCCAAAGCAACTCGCGCTTCAGCACCGTCGCCTGGGGCGAGATGAGCAGTTGCAGATAGAAGGTCTCCCACTGGCTTTGGTGATTGGCCATGATCACGAAGGCCTCGTCGCGCCGCAGATGTTCCAGGCCATGCACCTCGATCTGGACGCCATTCAAGACCCGCAGCAACCACATGCTTGCACGGGTCCACAGGTTCACGAAACGATACCGTTGCTCGAAGGTCTGAAAGGGCGCCAGCAGAAGACAGAAAAGGCTGTGGACAATGCCCATCAGATTGTAGAGGATAAAGAAGAGGATGCTTCTCAGCCGGATACTCAGCTCGAGGCCATTCTTGCTCATCATGCGCTCGGGTTCAGGCGATTGCCGGAAATGTTTATACCAGATGGCGCCGGATTGAGGCTCGCCTTCAAGGAGCGCCACCAGGAGCATCGCCGGGCGATGTGACTGGTG
>JANQGF010000267.1 GCA_028277465.1 Chromatiaceae bacterium | reverse complement strand
TCATGCAGCCGGGGAACATCCGTTCGGCGCCATTCCTCTTTCCTGTCGTCTTGAATGATGGGTGTGCCGTTCAGGGTTCAGCCAAGGCTTCCTTCCACTCGCTTGTTCTCCCTTTTCTTCTAAACCGCGTCCAGGGCGAAATGCATGGTTTTCACTTTGTGTCTGGCTTTGAGGACTTCACTGGCCTTGGTGAGGACGCGGTTTAAAATTTCATACTTTTTTATATGTTAAACTGCGCTAGCTCCGGCCGTCGTCGAGTTCGCCAAGACCGATCCAAACCAGAAACATCGCATACCGCGCTGGGCGCAGTTTAGTCCCACCTATCTTCGATCGCGACATTCGCCAAATTGGATCGCGATGAACCAGCAGGCGCCATCCGAGTCTTCCGCATCCGCATCCGCATCCGCATCCGAGTCGGAGTTGAAGCTGCAGGATACGAGCAAGCAGATTGCCAACATCCTGCTTGAGCGGGGGATCATCACCCTTGATCAATTGGTTCATGCCCGACGGGTTCGCGGCAAGCTCCGAGACGATTATTCGCTGATCAAGGTCTTGCAGGAGTTGGGGTATCTGGATGCCCGACAATTGCGCAAGGCCTTGCGCGAGCATCGCCAGACCGTGCCTCTGGGAAACCTCTTGGTGGAGCTGGGCTATCTCAAGCCACAGGAGCTTCATGCGGCCCTGCACGCCCAGCAGGAGCCAGCGTTCAAAGGGAAGCGGCTGGGCGAGGTCCTGCTCGAGAAGCGTCTTATCCAGGAGCATCAGTTGATCGGGGTGCTGGCGGATCAACTCGGCTTTCCGCATGAGGAGCCAAGCTTCGTCGCCATCGACCGGGAACTGCTCTTTCAGGTCACTCCCGACTGGTGCAAGCGTTTTCAGGCCGTGCCACTGCGCCGGGAGGGCGAGGCAGTGGTGGTCGCCTTCCGCAATCCCTTGGAAACCTTCTCCCGGCAGGCGGCGGAAGGGGCCTTCGGTAGCGTGGTGGCGGCGATCAGCACCCGCCGTTCGGTCGAGGATGCCATCAGCGCCTACGAGAGCAGCCGCTTGCACGCCCGGCAGCGGCCGGCGGAGCTGGATGAGGCCAATGCCTCCAGCATGGTGGACAGCCTGATCCTGGACGCATTGGCGGTCGGGGCGAGCGATATCCACATCGAGCCATTACGCCAGACCATCCGGGTGCGTCTGCGCCGCGATGGTATCCTGATGCTGCACAAGGAGCTGGATCGGGCGATGGCGCCCGCCATCAGCAGCCGGTTGAAGGTCTTGTGCAAGGCCGACATCGCCGAGAAGCGCCGTCACCAGGGTGGCGGCTTTCGTTTCGACGATCCGGGCAGCGGTCGTCGCAGCGACGTGCGGGCCTCCTTCTATGCCACCATCTTCGGCGAGAAGGTCGTGCTGCGGCTGCTGAGCCGCAAGGCCGAGCTGCTGGACATCAAAGAGGTGGGGCTGGCACCCCGAATGCTCGAACGGCTCCTCGAGGATGCACTGGACCTTCCGAGCGGCGTGATTCTCATCACCGGCCCGACCGGCTCGGGCAAGACCACCAGTCTCTATGGTTGTATCAACTATCTCAACGACATGGAGCGCAGCATCACCACTGCCGAGGATCCGGTCGAGTACGTCATCGATGGGATCGCCCAATGCAATCTCAATCCCAAGATCAACCTGACGTTCGAGGAAACGCTGCGCCATATGGTTCGGCAGGACCCGGACATCATCGTGCTAGGCGAGATTCGCGATCAGTTCTCGGCGGAGTCTGCGATCCAGGCGGCGCTTACCGGCCACAAGGTGCTCACCACCTTCCATACCGAGGATAGCATCGGTGGATTGCTGCGGTTGATGAACATGCAGATCGAGACCTTTCTCATCTCCTCGACCGTGGTTTCAGTCCTGGCCCAGCGATTGTTACGCCGTGTCTGCGGCAATTGCGCCGCGACCTATCGCCCGAACGCCCATGAATTGCACCGTCTCGGTTGTAGCCAATCCGATTTGGTCGGCGCCGAGTTTCGTCAAGGACGCGGCTGCAGCCTCTGCCATTACACTGGTTATTCAGGGCGGGTCGGCGTGTTCGAGTTACTGGTGCTGAATGAAATGGTCAAGGATGCCATTCTCAACAAGCGTACCTCGTCCGAGATACGACGGGTGAGCATAGAGACTTCGGGTCTCATTACCCTGTTGGAGGACGGTCTGGCCAAGGCGGCGGCCGGCGCGACCAGTTTGCAGGAGGTCTTGCGCCATCTTCCACGTCTGGGGCGGCCGCGGCCGTTGAAGGAGATCCTGCGGCTGGTGGGCGAGATCACGAGACCATGAAGTGCTCATGGAGTGAAACGCCAAGGGATGGGTGGCGCTCCAGCAATCTCGAGGATAGAGGGTTGGAGACTCGGAGGTAGGCGTGGGCGAAAGATCACTCAAGGCACTCATCGAAGAGCGATTCGAGGCCGACAGTCTACAGCTACCCGTGTTCAATCGGGTGGCGCTCGAGCTGCGACGGCTCAAGGATCACGAAACCGTATCCATGACCCGGATTGCGGACCTGATCATGAAGGATCAGTCGCTGGCAAGTCGGGTCCTGCGGGTGGCCAACTCGTCCTTCTATGGCGGCTTGAAGCAGGTTGAGACGGTGACTGCCGCCGTGGTGCGTTTAGGGACCGAACGCTTGACCGACTTGGCAATGGTCGCTTCACAGGCGCTCGCGCACAGCGCACGGGTGGAGTTGGTGGCACGCCATATGCCGGCGCTCTGGAGCCGGTCGTTCGTCTGTGCCACCGGTGGGCGGTGGTTGGCCGAGCAGGTAGGCTATGATTCGCACGCGGAAGAGGCCTTTCTCGCCGGCTTGCTGCACGATATCGGCGAGCTCTTCCTGCTCAAGGTCTTGGATGCCCTGGCGCAGGAAGGTGATCGGGCCCTGTTGCTCACCGACGCCCTGGTCGGCGAGGTCCTGGAGGCGATGCACCAGGAGATCGGGTATCGGCTGATGGTGCAGTGGGAGCTGCCCGAGATCTATGCCCGGGTGGCCCGGCTTCACCATGACCAGGAGTTCGACGAGGGCGACGTGCTGCTCGTGATTACGCGGTTGCTGGACCTTGTCTGCAAGAAGGTGGGCGTTGGCCAGACCGCCGACCCCGCGATCGTGCTCGCGGCGACCCCGGAGGCGCAGGTCTTGGGTGTCAAGGAGATCAAGCTGGCCCAGCTCGAGGTCTTGCTCGAGGATGCCTTGGCGGAGGCGACGGTGTTCCTGTGAGCGCTAGGCGCAATCGACCAATCGACCCCGAGGGCACAAGATGATCGGCTTGAGATTGAATGGGGAACCCCGGGAGCTCGATTTGGATCCCACGACCCCTTTGCTCTGGGTGCTAAGGGACCACCTTGGCTTGATCGGGACCAAGTACGGCTGTGGAATGGGCGAGTGCGGCATCTGTCTGGTTCACCTCGAAGGCGTGCCGGTCAAGTCTTGTGTCACGCCACTGTCCGCCGCCCATGGCAAGGTCGTGACCACGATCGAGGGTTTGTCTCGGGACGGGCGCCATCGCCTTCAGCTGGCCTGGATCATCGAGGAGGTCCCTCATTGCGGCTATTGCCAGTCCGGGCAACTGATGCGAGCGGCGGCCCTTCTCGCCGAGCATCCGAGGCCAACCGACGCCCAGATCGATGCGGCCATGTCGGGGGTTCTCTGTCGTTGCGGGAGCTACAAGCGGATCCGGCGTGCGATCCACCGCGCCGCGAACCCGGAGGCACATACGGCGGCGCGGACAGAGCCTTACTGACATGCAAGGATCCGGCGGTCGTCAGGTCGCTTGCCCGTCGGAGGAGCTCCGGCTGACCCGGCGCACCCTACTGAGGGTGACTGCCCTCGCCGGAGGCGGACTTGCGCTGGGTGTCTTGCTGCCGCTGCATGCCGATCCAGCGTCACCCGGCCTCGCGCCCGAGCCAGAGCTGGATCAGACCAACCGCTCGGGTACGGATCCTGCGTCGAGATTCGTGCCCAATGCCTGGATCCGCATTCCCGCGGACGGACTCATCCAGCTGGTCTTGGCTCGCTCCGAGATGGGGCAGGGCGTCATGACCGCATTGCCCATGCTCCTGGCCGAGGAGCTGGATGTGGGTCTGGATCAGGTCGAGTTGGAGCCGGCCCAGGTCGATCCCGCCTATGTCAATCGGCTCCTCGGTGAGCAGGCCACGGGGGGGAGTACCTCGGTGCGCGACGCCTGGACGGGATTGCGCGAGGCCGGTGCGATCGCGCGCGCGCTCCTGATCTCCGCGGCGGCCGCGGCCTGGGGGGTGCCGGAATCGGAATGCCGCTCGCGCCGGGGCCGCGTGCATCATGTCGCCGGAGAGCCCAGTCTCAGCTACGCTGAGCTGGCATCCGCGGCGGCGCGACTCCCGGTGCCCGAGCGGGTGGCCCTCAAGTCGCCGGCCGACTGGACCCTGATCGGGACCCCTCAGCCCCGTCTCGACACCCCCGCCAAGGTGACCGGGAAGGCAGGTTTCGGTCTGGACGTGCGTCTGTCCGGAATGCTGTATGCGAGCGTCGAGCGTTGCCCTGTCCTCGGTAGCCGAGTCCGGAGCTGGCGCGCCAGCGCGACGCGGGAGATCCCGAGCGTCATCGACGTCTTGGCGGTTCGCTCCGGGATCGCCGTCGTGGCTGAGACCAGCTGGGGCGCGATTCGGGGTCGCGAGCGTCTGAAGGTCGAGTGCCGTCCGTCTTCCAAGGCCGCCGTGGAGACCGGGCGTCTAGGTACCCGTCTGCGTATTGGCCTGACCGGCCGCGCCGCGGTTGCGCACCAGCAGGGAGACGTGAGCGCGGCGCTGGAGGGCGCCGCGAACCAGATCGAGGCAGTCTACGAGGTGCCTTTCCAGGCGCACGCCTGTATGGAGCCCATGAACTGCACCGCAGACGTGGGTCCCGATCATTGTGGGGTCTATGTGCCGACTCAGTCTCAAGGCGGGGTCCTGGAGCTGGCGCGGCGCATCACGGGTCTGCCGGCGGAGCGCATCAGCGTACACACAACCCTGCTGGGGGGTGGCTTCGAGCGCCGACGCGAGCAAGATTTCGTGTACGATGCGGTCGAGCTCTCCATGCGTTTCGGGCGGCCGGTCCAGGTGATCTGGACCCGCGAAGACGACCTTCGGCACGATTACTATCGTCCCATGACGCTGCATCGGCTGCGCGCCGGTATCGATCAGCGGGGTGATCCGACCGCATGGTTTCACCGGATCGTGGGTCCATCGGTCCTCGCTCGGGTCCGGCCGGAAGGAATCCGCGACGGGATCGACCCTGTCCTGGTGGAGGGGGCCGCCAATCTCCCCTACGCGATCCCGAATATGCGTGTCGAGTATCGGCGGGCCGACACCCCGGTCCCAGTCGGCTTGTGGAACGGCGGGGGCTATACCCAGAACACCTATGTCACCGAGTGCTTTCTCGATGAGGTGGCGCGCGCCGCAGCTGTGGACCCCCTCGGGCTAAGGCGTATCCTGTTGGCGGCCAGCCCGCGTCATCTGCGTCTGTTGGACCTGGTCGCCGCCCAATCGGGCTGGGGTGGTCCGGCCGTCGCCGGGCACGCCCAAGGGATTGCGACCCTCGAGGCCTTCGGTAGTCTGATCGCCGCAGTCGCAGAGGTTTCATCGACCGGCGGGCGGGTGCAGGTGCACCGAGTGGTCTGTGCACTCGACTGTGGTCAGGTCATCAATCCAGATACCGTCCGCGCCCAGATCGAGAGCGGCATCGTTTTTGGTTTGACTGGGGTTCTCAAGGGCTCCATCACCTTTGCCGAGGGGCGCGTCGAGCAACGCGGTTTTGGAGACTATCCCCTGCTGCGCTTCGACGAGATGCCCGCCGTCGAGGTTCACATCCTACCCAGCGACGCGGAACCCGGCGGAGTCGGGGGCCTCGGTACCCCAGTGATCGCCCCCGCCGTCGCGAACGCAGTGTTCGCGCTCACCGGTAGAGCCGTTCGCACTCTGCCCATCCGGTTAGAGTGACAGAGAATCTCCGGCAATCGCCTCAGCCAAAGGCCATCCTGGCCTGAGCCATCATTTTGTTGACGATGGCATAGACCCCGACGTGCCGATTGGGGCTCAGGTGCTCATCGAGCCGCAGTCCTTTGAAGAGTCCTTCGAGGTCGAGCCTCTCGATGTCCGCCGGGGTCTTGCCGGAAAAGAGCCCCACGAGGAGCGCAACCACCCCTTTGATGATGGCCGTATCACAGTCGCCTCGAAAGAGGAGGTGTCCTGGCCGATCGGGATCCGGGTCCGCGACGACGTGGACGATACTCATGCACTCCATGACGCGGTTCGCGTCGGTCTTGACGTCGGTCGGCAAGGCGGGTAACTGCTCGCCGATCTCGACCAAATACTGATATCTCTGATCCCAATCCCCGAGGAGCTCGAAATTCTCTATTATTTCGGCGATCTGTGCGTTGCTCATCGCGGGGCTCGTGGCTGACTCAGGCGCTGAACGACTCTCCGCAGCCACAGTGGTCCTTCGCCTTCGGATTGCGGAACTCGAACCCTTGGTTGAGCAGGTTCGACCGCACGAAGTCGATCTCCATCCCGTCGATGCGGTCGAGACTCTCGGGATCGACGACGACCTTGACGCCATGACTCTCGAAGACCTGGTCGTCCTGGCCAAGCGAGTCCGCGTAATCCACGTCATAGACGAAACCGCTGCATCCGCTCTTCTTGGTACCGACACGCAGACCGAGCCCATGTCCACGTTTTGTTATCATGGTGGCCACGTGCTGCGCTGCTGACTCCGTTAGGGTGACTGCCATCATCTTTCCTCATCGCGGCTGGCTTTGCTTGATGGAAATAGACTTGGAAGCGCGCGATTTCAAGCTCGCCCGGCCGCGGCGCTCCCCAGGGTTTGCGCATCTCACTCCGAACGCCCTTCAGTGACGATGTTCGGTGCCGTGGATGTTCGAGACGGAGGCCATGTCCAGCAGACCGCGCATCAGGGCGGCACGCTCTCCCGTCGGGAGTGTCTCGATGAGCGCCTGCTTGTCTTCTGGGCTGAGCGGTAGATGGGCGCACAAGAGATTGGTCAGGTCGCCGTCGGCCATCTTCTCCACGTCCTCCCAGGGGACTTCCACCCCGCGCAGTTGGCAGTAGGACTTGAGTGAGCTCAAGAAGCCCTTGCGGTCCGCGATCTTCTCTTGATTCTGGTGGTAGTCCGCGGCGAAACGCTCCCAGTTCGCGACCACCCGCCGATATCCCCGACGACCCTCGGTCTCGCGCACGACCTGAAAGCGACAAACACCTGTGAGCACCAGGACGATCCGCCCATCGCTGGTCTCGCTATAGGACGTCATGCGCCCGGCGCAACCGACCCGGTGGATCTCGGGGACTTCGTCCGTCAATGTCGTGCTCGTGGGTTGGATCATGCCAATCAGATGGTCAGAAGCCAGCGCATCGAAGACCATGTTGAGATAACGGGGCTCGAAGATGTTGAGCGGGAGCTGTACGCCGGGCATGACGACCGCTCCTGAAAGGGGGAAGATGGGGATGTCGGTGGGCAGCTCCGTGAACTTGGGAAAAAAGGGATTGCGGGTCATCATGTGCTCCGGAAGGCGGGTTCGGCGCGACAGTACGATTTGAGTCGAGTTGGAGTTGCCGCTTAAATGGGGGGTGCCGAGACATTTGACAGTCCCGATCCAGGTCGGGGACGCCCTGGTGGGATTCGAGGGCCGCACCATTCGGGCCTCAGGTCCCCTTGGATCCCGCTGCAGACGCACTGACCCAACCGATCGACCTCATGTCGGTGGAAATCGCTCCTGCTGACCACATCCTCCGACCGCGACCGAACTGACAACGAGGGAAGCATGCAGGAGATGAAGGCGATTGAGGATTGGACGGACCTAGCGAGGTCCCGAGCGCTGAGTGATTTTCAGCGGGTGCGCAGCTTCACCGAGCGCGTCTGTGAACCGCTCGTCATCGAGGACTACGGCCTCCAGACAGTGGTCGAGGCGAGTCCCCCCAAATGGCACTTGGCACACGTCTCCTGGTTCTACGAGACCTTTCTATTGCGGCCCTACCTCCGGGATTACCAGGTCTTTCACGCCGGTTTCGACCATCTGTTCAATAGCTACTACGAGCAGACGGGGGCCGGTTTCTGGCCGCGTCCAGAGCGGGGTCTTCTCTCCCGTCCCACGGTCGCGGAGGTCTACGATTACCGTCGCCATGTGGATGCGGCGATGGCGCAGCTCATTGACGCCTGTCCGAGTTCAGACTGGCCAGCCGTGGAACACCGGCTGAGGATTGGCCTGAACCACGAGCAACAGCACCAGGAACTCCTGGTCACCGACATCAAGCATCACTTCGCCTGCAATCCGCTGCGCCCGGCCTACCGCGCAGATCTCCCCGTCGCTCCGATCGGCGACCCAGGCCCTCTGGGTTGGCTGTCGTTCGACGGAGGGCTGATCGAGACCGGGGCCGGTCCGGGGGATTTCGCCTACGACAACGAACGGCCGCGCCATCGGGTGTTCCTCGAGGCCTTCAGTCTAGCAGACAGACTCGTGACGAACGGCGAGTTCCTCGAGTTCATGTCCGACGGCGGATACCGCAATCCCGCCTTCTGGCTGGCCGACGGTTGGGCCGAGGTACAGCGGCGGGGTTGGTGTTGTCCGCTTTACTGGGAGGAGCAAGAGGGAAGTTGGCAGCTCATGACCCTGGCCGGGGTCCGCGCCCTGAATCCGGCGGAGCCGGTCTGCCACCTGAGCTATTATGAGGCGAATGCCTTTGCGACCTGGGCGGGCAAGCGCCTGCCTACCGAGGCCGAGTGGGAGCTGGCCGCCACCGGGTGTCCGGTGATCGGGAACTTCGTCGACGAGCAGTGGCTACACCCGCGACCGGCAGGTGCGGAAGCAGGGCCGCGACAGCTCTTCGGCGATGTCTGGGAGTGGACGGGCTCGGCTTATCTGGCCTATCCAGGGTATCGTGCGCCGGCCGGGGCGCTCGGCGAGTACAACGGCAAGTTCATGTGTAATCAGATGGTGCTGCGGGGCGGTTCCTGTGCCACGTCGCGCGATCACGCGCGGGCCAGCTATCGGAACTTCTTCTATCCCCACGAACGCTGGCAATTCAAAGGATTCCGACTCGCGGAGAGCACGACATGACAAGCATCTGGGCAGCTCGGCCGCTGGCGGATAGCGACTCCACCTCGCCCGAGACCGGCGTGGGGCCGGGATCCTCCGACCTGGGGGGGAGAGGGGCGGAGCGCATCCGCTTCTACGACTATCACCCGACGCCCGCGGACGTCCGAGCCGAGGTCCTCCAGGGGCTCGCACAGCCGGTGAAGCGGCTCCCGCCGAAGCTCTTCTACGATCGGCGCGGCTCCCAGTTGTTCGATGCCATCACGGAGTTGCCCGAATACTATCCGACGCGGACCGAGATCGGGATCCTTCGTGATCATGGCTCGGAGATGGCGGACAGGCTGGGACGTGGGAGCGTCCTGATCGAACTGGGAAGTGGCAGTAGTCTCAAGATCCAGATCCTGCTCTCGGCGCTGAATCCAGCGGTCTATGTCCCCGTCGATATCTCCAAGGAGCACCTGCTCGCATCGGCACGTGCCCTGGCCGAGCGTTTTCCCGACCTTTCGATCCGTGCGGCTTGCGCCGACTATTCCACACCCTTCGATCTCCCACTGGAACCGGGCTGGCAGAACCTGGCCGCCTTCTTTCCGGGATCCAGCATCGGCAATTTCGATCCCGATGACGCGCGGCGCTTGCTGCGGCGTGTGGCCTCTCGACTCGGGGGCGGCGGTCGGCTCCTGATCGGTGTCGATCTGCGCAAGGATCCGGCGATCCTGCACGCCGCCTACAATGATTCTCAGGGTGTGACGGCGGCGTTCAACCTGAACCTGCTTGTCAGGATCAACCGCGAGTTGGACGGCGACTTCGATCTGGATGCCTTCGAACACCAGGCCTACTTCAACGCGCGCGAGAGCCGGGTGGAGATGCACCTGGTCAGTCGGGTCGACCAAGAGGTCGAGGTCGCGGGCGAGGTTTTTGGCTTTCGCCGCGGCGAGTCCATTCACACCGAGAGCTCCTACAAATACGGCATCGCCGATTTCCACTCCCTCGCCTCGGATGCGGGCTTCGCATCCGAGCAGGTGTGGATGGACCAGGAGCAACGCTTCACCGTGCACTGTCTGCGCGTCGCCGGCACCTGGAGCCAGCGCCTTTGAGTCTGGCGTCCAGACCGCTGGTGATGTCGATTCGCCGTCGTCCTTTCTCCCGAGGGGCTGGGCAGGGTAGTATCGCTTCTTGAGCTTCCGCCCGTCGTGTCCGCTGGCATCGAGCTTCTCCGGATGAACCAAATCTCTCAAGAACAGACGCTGGAGCGCGATGTCCAGTTGTTCACCGCCCTGCTGGGCGAGGTCCTGCGCGAGCACAGCCGCAAGCGCGTGCTGGTGATCGTCGAGCGCTTGCGCGACGGCTTTTTGCAGTTGCGCGAGCAGGAGGATCCCGAGCTACGCGAGCGGCTCATGAACCGCATCGAGGCACTGGATGCCCAGACCTCGTCCGAGGTCATTCGCGCCTTTGCCATCTATTTTGGTCTCGTCAATACCGCCGAGGAGCTCAATGCCCACCTGGTTCGCACGGACCGGATCTCGGCTGGGGAGCGCCTCTGGGTTGGCTCGTTCGACGATACGGTCCGACGGTTCCGCGAGGATGGCGTGAGTCCGGAGCATTTCCAGAGCCTGCTCGAGCATCTGGTCTATCTGCCGGTCTTTACGGCACACCCGACCGAGGCCAAGCGGCGCACCATCGCGGAGACCTTCCGGAGGATCTTTCTGGTTGGCCAGGACCTGCACCGCCTCAAGCTCAACGACGAGGAGTTGGAGGAGAAGCTCCAGGAGATCCTCACCCAGATCCAGATTCTCTGGAAGACCGACGAGGTGAGGGTGCACAAGCCCCAGGTGACCGATGAGGTGCGCCGGGGGCTTCACTTCTTTCGTGAGTCGCTCTTCGAGGCGGTCCCATTGGTCTATCGGTCGCTCGAAAAGGCGGTACGGCGCGCCTACGGGGCCAGCAGTGGGATCCGAGTGCCCAGCTTCATCCGCTTCGGCTCCTGGATCGGCGGTGACCGTGACGGAAACCCCTATGTGAAGCCCGAGACCACTGAATTGGCAGTGCGAATGCATGCCGAGCTGGTGCTGCAGGAGTATCTGGAGCGGGTGCGCGAGCTATGGCGGATGCTCAGTCATTCCAGTCTACTCTGCCAGCCTTCCCCGGCCTTTCTCGACAGTTTGGACGCGGATGAGGGCTATTGGGTCGATACCATGGGGCAGAGCCTGCGCCGGTTCCTGCACGAGCCCTATCGGCGCAAGCTCGCCATGATGAGCCATCGGCTCGAGGCCAGGCTCGCGCGGCTGCGGGGGCGCATGGAGGGTCGAGAGACCGAAGGCCTACCCGAGGGCTATGCCAGCGATCACGGTTTCCTCGTCGACCTCTATCTGATTCGAGATTCGCTCATCCATCATGGCGATGCCAGTGCTGCGGCCGGGCCCTTACAGGACCTGATTCGGCTCGCCGAGACCTTCGGGCTGCACCTGGTCCAATTCGATGTCCGCCAGGAGTCGGCCCGTCATACCCAGGCCGTCACCGAGCTCTTCGCCCGCCAGGCCGGTGCACCCTACTACCAGGCATTCACCGAGGAGCAGCGTCTGATGGCGCTGGCCGAGGCCATCGCCCATCCCCATCCCTTCGTCATCGACAAGGCCACCCTCACCGCCGAGACCCGCGAGACCCTGGAGGTCTTCGAGGTGATGGCGCGCTTGCGCGCCGAGGTCGGCGACCAGGTCTTCGGTCAGTATGTGATCTCCATGACCCACGCGGCCAGTCATGTCATGGAGGTAATGCTTCTGGCACGGCTGGCTGGATTGGCCGGCAGGGACAGTCGGGACTGGTTCTGCTACATCCGGGTCTCGCCGCTGTTCGAGACCATCGAGGATCTCGACCGGATTGACAGGGTCATGGCCCAGCTGTTCGACGACCCCACTTACCGGGCGCTGCTGAAGGCGTCCGGCAATCAGCAGGAGGTCATGCTGGGCTACTCCGACTCCTGCAAGGACGGGGGTATCCTCGCCGCGAGCTGGAAGCTCTACGAGGCGCAGAAGAAGGTCATCCGGCTGGCCGACGACCGTGGCGTGGCCTGCCGCCTCTTCCACGGTCGCGGTGGCACCATCGGGCGCGGCGGTGGGCCGACCCATGAGGCCATCCTGGCCCAACCGGCCGATACGGTTCATGGCCAGATCAAGTTCACGGAGCAGGGGGAGGTCCTGTCTTACCGCTATGCCAACCCGGAGACGGCACGTTACGAGCTGACCATGGGCATCAGCGGTCTGATCAAGGCCAGTCGGTGCTTGATTGAGCCGGCGGGAGAGGGGCGCCAGGACTATCTTGCCATCATGGACGAGCTCGCCTGTTACGGGGAGGAGACCTATCGTCAGCTGGTCGGTGAGACCGAGGGTTTCCTCGATTACTTCTACGACTGTACCCCCTTGGATGGCATCGCCCTTCTCAACATGGGGTCGCGCCCCGCGCACCGGACCAAGGCGGACCCCTCGCTGGGATCCATTCGCGCCATTCCCTGGGTGTTCGGTTGGGGGCAGTCGCGCCATACCCTTCCGGCCTGGTACAGCATCGGGCAGGCGATCGAGCGCTATCGCGGCAATGACGTGGAGCGTCTGGCCCGGCTCCAGAGGATGTACCAGGAGTGGCCCTATTTCCGGGCCCTGTTGTCCAACACTCAGATGTCTCTCTTCAAGGCCGAGATGCGGATTGCACGCGAATACGCGGGTCTGGCCGAGGATCGGGAAGGCGCCGAGGTCGTCTACGGGCGTATCGAGACCGAGTATCGACGCACCCTGACCCAGGTGCTCAATGTCGCCGGGTTGCGCGCCTTGATGGAAGAGACACCGGAGCTCCATCACTCCTTGGCCCGACGCAATCTCTATCTGGACCCTTTGAACCATCTTCAAGTCGTGTTGCTGCGGCGCTATCGCTCCGAGGTCGATGAAGCGAAGCGCGAAGAGTGGCTCGATCCATTGTTGCGGTCCATCAATGCCATCGCCGCCGGGATGCGCAATACGGGCTGAGGAGGCGCGGCCGATCTGAGGCGAACGCGTCGCGCCTTGGGGTGGACCCGGCCACCTGCAGCGATGGGGCCGCAGTCAATCGACTCTTCCATTCTTCAGCAATTCCTGTAAACTCACGCGTTTACCTGCGGGGACTCCCGCAACGTCCACAAGTCTCAGCCAGGACAGAGCATGGTCAAGATCCGTTTGTCTCGGGGCGGTTCGAAGAAGCGCCCCTTCTACCAGATCGTTGTCGCCGACATCCGCGCCAAGCGCGACGGCCGTTATATCGAGCGTATCGGTTTCTACAATCCGGTCGCCAAGGGGAGCGAGGTCCCCTTGCGTGTCGATCGCGAGCGTGCCGAGTACTGGATTCAACGGGGTGCCCAGCCGACCGATCGTGCGCGGATCTTGTTGCAGCGGGCGGCCCAGGAGGCGTCGGCCGGGGTCTGAGGGGTAGGCGCAAGGAGTTGCTGGTAGGCTTGGCCGCATTGCCCGTCGCATGGCCGGTCTGACCGACGCGTCGCGGGTCGTCTTGGGACGCATCGCTGGTGTCTTCGGGGTCAAGGGCTGGGTCAAGGTCATGTCGGAGACCGAACCAAGGGAGGCGATTCTCGATTATCGGCCCTGGTTGATCGGTCCAGATGCGGTATCGTGTCGGGTTGCCGAGGGTAAGCGGCACGGGAAGGGTCTGATCGTGAGGCTCGAGGGCTGCGAAGATCGGGACAGGGCGGCGGAATTGGTCGGCAAGGAGATCGCGGTCACCCGCGGTCAGTTGCCGCCGCCGCAACCCGATGAGTTCTACTGGATCGACCTGGAAGGGCTCGCGGTGCATACCATCGAGGGAGTCGGTCTCGGCCGGGTCGAGCGGCTCTTTTCCACCGGGGTCAATGATGTGCTGGTGGTGCAGGGGGAGCGCGAGCGCTTGTTGCCCTTTGCCTGGGGGGATGTGGTCAAGGACGTGGATTTCGAGCTTGGTCGCATCCTGGTGGATTGGGATCCGGACTTCTGAACCGCGTCCAGAGGGATATGCCTTGTTTTGCGTTTGTCTATAGGGTGATCTCCGGAACGGATCCTACCCGTCGATTGGGGTGAGGAACGAACCCCAACGCGGCGCCTGTTGGGCTTCGCTCTCGCTCAGCCCAACCTAC
>JANQGF010000217.1 GCA_028277465.1 Chromatiaceae bacterium | reverse complement strand
CGATGACGGCTGAATCACTGAAGGAAGCGATCAAGCGCGAGCTGCCGGCTCTGCTGCGGGAGGACCCGGTGCTGCGCGATTACGTGTTGGACTTGACGCGCCAGCATCATCCATCGCGCGGTGAGACCTCGGAAAGGTTCTATGAACTGTTGGGCGAGCTGCGGCGCGATCGGGAGGCGCAGACCCGCAAGTGGGAGGAGCAAAAGGCCGAAGCCGAGCGCGAGCGGGCGGAGCAGGCACGCAAGTGGGAGGAGCAGAACCGCAAATGGGAGGAGAGCAATCGGCACTTCGACCGCGTCCATGAAGCGATCATGGCGCAGGCCAAGAAGGTCGACCGGAGCATCGGCGGCCTGGGGGGGCGCTGGGGTATCCAGTCCGAGACCGCCTTCCGCAATGCGTTGGCTGGAATCCTCGAAAACAACTTCGGGGTGCAGGTGCTCAACGTCAACGAATTCGATGATGAAGGGCTGGTCTTCGGGCGTCCGGACCAGATCGAGCTCGACATCATCGTCAAGAATGGACTGCTGCTGATCTGCGAGCTGAAGTCCTCGATCGACAAGGCGGGGATGCACATCTTCGAGCGCAAGGTGCGTTTTTATGAAGCCCGCCACCAGCGTAAGGCCCAGCGGTTGATCGTGATCTCGCCGATGGTTGACACTCGGGCGCGTCAGCTCGCCGGGCAGCTCGGCATCGAGGTCTATCATGATTCCGAGGATGTGGAGACGCTCGAAGCGGGGGATTGAAACCCATCGGGTACCGCCGGGCCGGACGGGATGATGGATCCAGGACGCGATGAGCGATACGCTGATCTCGCTCATCCTTGAAAGACGAAATCTCTGGTGAGCCTCGGTATAGGATAGATCGGCCCGCTCGACTCGGGCAGATACCGGGTGCTCAGGAAACCTGACAGAGGCTGGTATGGGATCGAAGACGAGAGTTTTAGCCACGGAGACCAGGGGTATGCCGGCCGCTGGACTGTGGTGCTGGAAGATCGAGCATTGGGCGCTGCTTGCCCTCGCCTGCGCCCTGATGGTAGGGGTCTTCTGGGACGGCTTGATCCGGATGGTGGAGGCATGGGAGACGGAAGAGTATAGCCACGGCTATATGTTGCCGTTCGTCGCTGGTTTCCTCGTCTGGCAGCGATCGAGCGCTTTGGCACGGCTGCCTCTGCAGCGCAACTGGGCAGGCGTCTTAGTCACCCTCGCGGGCCTGCTCATCTACATCGCTGGAGAGCTGGGTACGCTCTACACCGTCGTGCAGTATGGATTCCTGGTGACCCTGGGCGGCGTCTTGATGGCGTGGCTCGGATGGCGGGCCTTCTGGTTGATCTTCCCGGCCTATCTGTTGCTGTTTTTCACGGTTCCGCTTCCCAATTTCCTCTACAACAACCTCTCGGCGGAATTGCAGCTCATCTCTTCGCAGATCGGTGTCGCTGTCATTCGGCTGTTTCAGGTCCCTGTCTTTCTGGAAGGCAATGTCATCGATCTCGGGACCTATCAGCTCCAAGTCGTGGAGGCCTGCAGCGGCCTGCGCTATCTCTTTCCTCTGACTGCGCTCGGCTATATTGCCGCCGTTCTCTTCAAAGGGGCGCTCTGGAAGAAGCTGGTGCTCTTTCTGTCGACGATCCCCATTACCGTCTTCATGAACAGCTTTCGGATCGGGATGATCGGTGTGTTGGTCAATTACGGCGGCGTGGAGCAGGCGGAGGGGTTTCTGCACGACTTCGAAGGCTGGGTCATCTTCATGGCCTGCACGGCGCTGCTGGTCCTGGAGATGTGGCTGTTGGCCAAGATCAGCCCCAAGCCCATGCCACTGGCTGAGGCCTTTGCGATCGAGGGACCGGAGCCCTTGCCGGCTGGCGCCGAGCGACGCACGCGGCCGATCCCCAAGTCTGCGGTCGCTGTCATTCCGCTGTTGCTCGTCTTCTTGGGCTTGTCTCTGGTGATCCCCGATCGCGACGAGCTCATTCCCGAGCGCGTCGATTTCATCTTCTTTCCGCGGGATATCGGCGAGTGGCGCGGCCGAAACGACCGCCTGGAGCAGAGATTCATCGATACCCTCAAGCTCAATGACTATCTGCTGGTCGATTACCGTAATGCGTCGGGTGACAGCGTCAATCTCTATATCGCCTATTATGCCTCGCAGCGCAAGGGGGCCTCGGTGCATTCGCCCAAGACCTGTCTACCGGGTGGCGGTTGGCAAATCAAGGAATTTTCTCAGCGCGAGGTGCCGGGGGCTGACGTTGCGGGTGAGCCGCTGCGGGTGAATCGGTCCCTTATTCAGATTGGCGATGAGCGCTTGCTCGTCTATTACTGGTTCCAGCAGCGCGGTCGCGTCATGACCAACGAGTATGCCGTCAAATGGTTCCTGCTCTGGGATGCCTTGACCCGTAATCGCACGGACGGTGCGCTGGTGCGGCTGACGACGCCCCTCGACGTGGAAGAAGAGGCTGCGGAGAAGGACGAAGTCCTCGCGGACTTTGCGAGCTTGATCGAGCGTCAGCTGGGGCGTTTCATTCCCGAGTGAGTGGTCCGGAATACGGCTGGCTCGCCCGCGCCGGGCGAGCCAGCCGTATCGACTCTACTTGTAATGGCCACTCTACTCGTAATGCTCGAACGACTTGTACCCATGCTTCTTGACCAGGTCGTCACGCTCCGTGGTCTTGAGGTCCTCGCGAGCCATCTCCTTGACGAGGTCATCGAAGCGTGTCTTGGGCTCCCAGCCGAGTAGGCGCTTGGCCTTGCGGGTGCTGCCGCGGAGTAATGTTCTCAGCAAGGCTGAGCGCCGAACTGATCGATCTTGTTCCAGAACTGCGCCTAGCGCCCTGTTGACTGCACCAGTGCGCGCAGGCTCAAGATGATCCTGGCCCCCTTGTGTTTCCAGCGCATGACGGCTCCGCAGAGGCGTTGCTTGACCAGCGTCTTGCAGGCGGCCTCGACGACGCCCGAACCGATCGGGAGGTTGTCGGCCAGATGGCGCGGATAGTCCATGCGGGCGCGTTGGTTGGTGAAATAGGTCAGGGCGTCCTGCAAGTCCTCTTGGACAGTGCGCCCGAGGGCGCGTTTGCGGGTTAACTGCTTGGCCTCCTCGATGAGCGCATCAACCGTGCCGGGGGTATGCTTGAGGCGGTGGCGTTGCTCATGCAGCCAGTGCTCGCGCTTGGGGGTATCGGCCCCCCCCTGCGTGAGGATAGATGTCGCCTCCCCCTGGGGAGGCGACATCTATCCTGACGCAGGGGGGGGCGTGGCGGGCCATCACTGGATCCTCGACTGGAACTGGGACGGGGATCGGGGCACCATCCGCACCGGCCACGGTCCAG
>JANQGF010000152.1 GCA_028277465.1 Chromatiaceae bacterium | reverse complement strand
CCAGGAGCATCGCCGGGCGATGTGACTGGTGGCGCGACACCGAAGGCGGGCGTCAAGACAAGTCAGATGGTATGAACATTGACAGAAATCGCCTAAGGTCGGCGACACGCTCGATCGCCACCTGCGGCGTCAATTATAGGGGCGCGGTCCGAAGATCGCTGTGCCGATACGAACGAACGTGGCCCCTTCAAGCACCGCGGCCTCCAGGTCCGAGGTCATCCCCATCGAGAGGCACGTGAGCGGACGGGTCGGGTTGGCGAGCCCATCCCGCAAGGCTCGCAAGACCTGAAAGGGCCGGCGCTGCGCCATCTCGCCCTCGGCCGGCGACGGCAAGGTCATGAGTCCGCGTACGCGGATCCCAGACAGATCGTCGCAAACTGCCAGCAGATCCGAGACCTGCGCAGGGTCGAGACCTGCCTTGCTCGACTCGCCACTCAGGTTGATTTGCACACAGACGTTGAGTGGCGGCCGCTCGGTCGGTCGCTGCTCGCTCAGCCGACGGGCATGCGTGGCATCGGCGAGACCGTGTACCCAATCGAAGTGGACTGCGATCGACCTCGTCTTATTGGACTGAACGCGGCCGACAAAATGCCACTCGATGTCCAGGTCGGCAAGCAGGGCCATCTTGGCGAGCGCCTCCTGTACGTAGCTCTCACCGAAGACCCGCTGTCCGGCCTGATAGGCGGCGCGGATGGCCTCGCTCGGCTGACGCTTGCTCACCGCAACGAGCGCGACATCGTCGGGCGCCCGCCCTGCCCGATGGGCGGCGGCCCGAATGCGCGCTCGCACCTGCCCCAGGTTGATTGCGACCCGACTGCCCGTCATGGGCCGAGTCGCCGCGATCCAGAAGGGTCCTCCTGCGTTCCGACGGTATTCGCCTCCAAAAGCCGTCGGAGCTGGCGCAAGGCCTGTCCCCGATGGCTGAGCCGATTCTTCGTGTCTGGATCCAGCTCGGCGGAACTGCAGGCGTGAGTCGGCACGAAGAAGATGGGGTCATAGCCGAAGCCATTCTGACCGCGCGGCCGCTCGAGGATGCGCCCCTCCCAGGTCCCCTGACAGATGAGCGGGGTGGGGTCCGCGGCATGGCGCAGATAGACCAGAACGCACTGAAACCGAGCCGTGCGCTCCTTTTCCGGTCGACCTTCCAGGTCCTGCAGCAATTTGGCGAGGTTTTCCTCATCGCTCGCACCGGCCCCGGCATAGCGGGCCGAGTAGATGCCCGGCGCCCCCTGCAGGGCATCCACCTCCAGGCCGGAGTCGTCTGCGATCGCGCCGAGTCCGCTGTAACCTGCCGCCTGACGGGCCTTGATGATGGCATTCTCGACAAAGGTCAGCCCGGTCTCCTCGGCCTCCGGCACGCCATGCTCGGCCTGCGGGACGATCCGAATTCGCGCCCCCGCAAGTAGTTGGGCGATCTCTCGCACCTTGCCGGGGTTGTTGCTGGCAAGGACGATTGATTCTCCATGATGGGACCGATGGTTCATCGTCACTCCTATCGTCAGCGGTCGCTCATTGACCGCGAGAGGCCCGGATTCATGGGCTCAGCGCAACACGCTGAGCGGCTTGGATCTCGCGGATACCCGCCGCGCCGAGCAACAGGAGTGCATCCAGCTCTTCACGACTGAAGGGCACGCCTTCGGCCGTACCCTGGAGCTCGATGAAGCGTCCCTCGCCATCCATGACCAGGTTCATGTCGGTCTCGGCGCCACTGTCTTCGGCATAGTCCAGATCGAGCACGGGTGTGCCCCGGAAGACGCCAACAGACACCGCCGCCACCTGCGTATGGACGGGACTGGTCGCCAACTCGCCCCGCGCGACCAGCCCGTCGATGGCATCACGCAATGCGACCCAAGCACCGGTGATCGCGGCGGTACGCGTACCCCCATCGGCCTGCAAGACGTCGCAATCCAGGGTGATGGTCCGCTCGCCGAGTCCAGCCAGGTCGGCACTGGCGCGCAATGAACGCCCGATCAGGCGCTGGATCTCGAGGGTACGCCCTCCCTGCTTGCCCCTGGCCGCCTCGCGCGGAGTCCGCTGATCGGTCGCACGCGGGAGCATACCGTATTCGGCGGTGATCCAACCGCTTCCTTGTCCCTTGAGGAAGGCCGGCACTCGTGCCTCGACGCTGGCCGTACAAAGGACCCGAGTGTCGCCGAATTCCACCAGCACGGATCCCTCGGCGTGTCGCGTGAAGCCGCGGGTGAAACGGACCGGGCGTAACTGATCGGGGCGACGGCGGGAGGGTCTCATGGGCTCTGGTTCTCCGTTCGAGGGTCCGAGTTCAGGACCCGCGGCTTTCACCCACGACCTCCGGACCCGGGTCGACCGAGCGGGAGATTTGCGGGTCATCGATATGCGCATTCAGTTCGGCCAAGAGTTCCGCGGCATCCTGGGGACGTTGGCCGGGATCCATGGAGAGCGACCAGTCGACCGCCTCCAGCAGAAACATGGGGTAACGGTCCTTCAAGGCCTCCGTGGCAGGCGTGAGCTTGTCCTCCTTCTGGCGCTCGGGCGCTGGCTGGGGCGTGCGGCCCTCCATGCAGGTACGAATACTGGCGCCCACCGCATAGACATCCGTCCAGGGACCGACTTGCCCTGCCCGAAAATACTGTTCTACGGGCGAATAACCGGCCGTAATCACCTGCCCCCCCCGAGACCGCCCCCGATTCAGGGGGTGCACCGCGCCGAGGTCCAGCAGCAATGGCTGATTCCCGTGGCGTAGATGGATATTGCCTGGCTTGACGTCCAGATGCAGCATCGAGCGCCGGTGCAAGAGCGCCAATGCGTCGAGGATGGGGACGAACACCTCGAGCAGGAAGGTCGTGCTGAGACCGCCCTTGCGTTCATGGAGGTAAGCGCCGAGGTTGCGCCCGCGTTCGTTGGGCATCACCAGATAGCCGGTCTCGTTAGCGAGAAGAAAGGCGAGTACTCGGACGATGTTCGGGTGATGCAAGGAGGCGAGCGCCTTGACCTCCTGGAAGAAGAGCTTGCGGCCGTGGTGAAGATTCTCGGTATACTCGGGACTCACCGGCACCACCCGGTGATCCCTGTCGCGGCTGGCGATCTTCTTGGGCATGTATTCCTTGATGACCACGTCCTCGCCACTGTCGTCGTCGCTAGCCAGATAGATCAGACTGAACCCCCCTTTCGCGATGGCCTTGACGATTCGGTAAGAGCCCACCCGGGTGCCGGGGGGAAGCGTCTCTCGGGCGGCTGCCATGATCGCGGGTACTGGTTTCCGGACGGACGTTGGCTGGACTCAGCCGGTATAATAGACCCATCGTAGGCGGTTTTTCCGCAGCTTTGTGTGGTACACCCGAACAGCCCCCGAAGAGAAGCACTCGATCATGATCAAGAGTATGACGGCTTTCGCCCGGGAGTCCCGCAGGGGAGACTTCGGCGCCCTGATCTGGGAACTGCGAACCGTCAATCATCGCTATCTGGAACCTCATATCCGTCTGCCCGAGGAGCTGCGGGGGCTCGAGGCCGCGGCGCGTGCACGTCTTGCTGCACGCTTGCAACGGGGCAAGCTGGATTGTGTACTCAGGTTCACCCCAACCGCCGCGGCTTGCAAACCGCTGCAGATCAACCGCCCTTTCGTCGAGCAACTGCTGGCGGCCGGACAGGAGGTCGGCCAGATGATCGGCGGCGGCCTCGAGCCCTCGCCGTTCGAGCTGCTGCGTTGGCCCGGCGTCCTTCAGGAGCAGGAGCCTGACCTGGATCGGGTGACGCCGGCCGCGCTCGAGCTTCTGGAGGTCGCCATCGATACCCTGCTCGCGACCCGCGAACGCGAAGGGGCACGACTGGAGGGATTACTGCGCGAGCGCTGCGAACGGCTGGCGGCGAGCGTGGAGCGGGTGCGCGCTCGGATGCCCGCGGTCATCGAGGGCGTCCGTCGGCGGCTCGCCGAACGTCTTGCCGAATTGCAGGGCGAACTCGATCCGGGACGCTTGGAGCAGGAAATTGCCCTCTTGGCCGCGAAGCTTGATGTCGACGAAGAGATGGATCGGCTGGAGGCCCATGCGGCCGAGGTCCAGGACGTCTTGAGCCGCGACGAACCCGTGGGGCGGCGGCTGGACTTCTTGATGCAGGAACTCAATCGCGAGGCCAATACGCTGGGCTCCAAGTCGGCAGACGTCAACGTGACCCGCGAAGTGGTCGAGATGAAGGTCCTGATCGAGCAGATGCGCGAGCAGGTCCAGAACCTGGAGTGAAGGCTTCCGACCGAGAGGCGCACCAAACGATGGACGAAGGCATCCTTTTCATCCTCTCGGCCCCCTCGGGTGCCGGCAAGACCAGCCTGATGAAGGAACTCTTGTCGCGCGATCCCGGCCTCAAGTTATCGATCTCCTGCACGACGCGGCCCGCCCGGACGGGCGAGACGGACGGCGTCCACTATCATTTCCTCGATCGGACTCAGTTTCGGCAGGCCATCTCCGAGGGTGACTTTCTGGAACACGCGGAGGTGTTCGGCAACCTCTATGGAACCCGCGAAGCCGACGTCCGTCGGCATCTGGCGGCCGGTCGGGATCTGGTTCTGGAGATCGACTGGCAGGGTGCCCGTCAGGTGCGTGAGCGGTTTCCAACAGCGGTGGGGATCTTCGTGTTGCCGCCGAGCATCGAGGAGTTGGAGCGTCGATTGCGCGGCCGCGGCACGGACAGCGAGGCGGTGATTGCCCGCCGTATGAGGCAAGCCCGCGCCGACATGACCCATTATGCCGAGTACGATTACCTGGTGGTCAACGATTGTTTTGACCGGGCGCTCGATGCGCTCGCGTCGATCGCGACCGCCGAGCGGCTGCGTCTGGCCCGTCAACGACCGCGCTTGACCGGCCTTCTGGATGGATTTGGAGGAACTTGAACATGGCAAGAATTACCGTCGAGGATTGTCTCAAGAGGGTAGAAAACCGCTTCGATCTGGTCCTGCTCGCCACCAAGCGCGCGCGCCAGCTGGCCAAGGGCGTCGAACCCATGTTGGCTTGGGAGAACGACAAACCGACCGTGATGGCCCTGCGTGAGATTGCCGCGGGCCATATCTCGAAGGCAACCGTTCAGGCGGCCCAGCGCGAGATGGACGAGACGGAGGCGGCACTGGGCCAGGCCCTCGCCGAGGAGCTCGCCCCGGAGGATACCCCGGACCCCGAGCCGCCGCGCAATCCCCAGGACTAGAGGATGTATTCGTCACGCGATGGTGGGTGGGTACAACGCGGCCTGCGCGCCCTGCTACCTGCCAGCGCCGTGGCCCGAGTATCCCTGGATCGCACCCGAGCCCGCACGGGACAGGATGCGATGAGAATGGCTGCCGTCCCCGCGACCAATGCCGATCCTGATGGGGGGTTGGACGCCCCGACGGTCGAATCCTCCGCGCCACGTTATCTCATCAGCGACCTCTGCGGCTATCTGGACACCTATCTGCCACCGGAGCAAGTGAGCGAGTGTTACCGTGCCTATCTGTTCGGCGCGGAGGCGCACGAAGGCCAGAAGCGCAAGTCCGGCGAACCCTATATCTATCATCCGGTGGCGGTCGCACGCATCCTCGCCGAGATGCGGATGGACCATAAGTGCCTGATTGCGGCACTCTTGCACGACGTCATCGAGGACACTCAGATCGCCAAGGAGCAGGTCGCCGCGACCTTCGGCGATGAGGTCGCCGACCTCGTCGATGGGGTCAGCAAGCTCTCACAGATCGATTTCGACTCGCGCGCCGAGGCCCAGGCGGCCAGTCTGCAAAAGATGCTGCTGGCCATGACCCGTGATATCCGCGTCATCCTCATCAAGCTCGCGGACCGTCTGCATAATATGCGGACGCTCGACGCCATGGGCCGCGAGGCCTGTCGGCGGATCTCTCGCGAGACCCTGGAGATCTTCGCCCCGATCGCCAACCGGCTCGGGATTAGCCGGGTCCGGGTGGAGCTGGAAGAGCTCGGCTTCGCCCATTACTGGCCCTGGCGCCGCCGGGTCATCCAATGCGCCCTGCAGAAGACGACCGGGGCGCGCGTCGAGATGGTCGGAACCATGGAGACGGCCCTGAAGCACGCCCTGCAACAGGAGGGGATCCAGGGCGTGGTCGAGGGCCGCCGCAAGCATCTCTACGGCATTTTCCGCAAGATGCGCGAGAAATCACGCGGCTTCTCGGAGGTCGTCGATGTGTTCGCCTTCAGGATCACGGTCGACCGGGTGGATACCTGCTACCGGGTGCTGGGCCTGGTCCACAATCTCTATAAGCCCGTGCCCGGGCGCTTCAAGGACTACATCGCGATCCCCAAAGCGAACGGTTATCAGTCGCTGCACACCGCATTGGTGGGCCCACAGGGGATCCAGATCGAGATCCAGATCCGCACCAAAGACATGCAACGGATGGCCGAGTCCGGGATCGCCGCCCATTGGATGTACAAGACCGGCGACCAGTCCCTCGCCAACCCGACGGCCTTCGCGGCCGACTGGCTGCAGAACCTGCTGGAGATGCAGCGCGAGGCCGGCAACTCGGTGGAATTCCTGGAGCATGTCAAGGTCGATCTCTTCCCCGACGAGGTCTATGTCTTCACGCCGAAGGGCCATATCCTGACCCTCAAGCGGGGTGCAACCGTCATCGATTTCGCCTACGCGATCCACTCGGACGTGGGTAACAATTGCGTCGCTGCGCGCATCGACCGGCGGCTGGCATCCTTGAGCACGGTCTTGCGCAGCGGTCAGACGGTCGAGGTCATCACGGCCCCCGGCGCTCGCCCCAATCCGGGCTGGCTGAGCTTCGTGGTCACTGGCAAGGCACGAGCCAACATCCGCGGTTATCTGAAGAACATTCAAGAACGCGAGGCCCAGTCTCTTGGGCGGCGCCTGCTGAACGCCGAGCTGGCGGCCTTCGATATGGATATCGAACGACTCGATCCGAGCCGACTTGCCGGCTATCTGGCCGATGTCAATCTACGCGAGGTCAGTGATCTGCTGCGCGATATCGGTCTCGGCAATCGTCTTGCAACCTTGGTTGCCCGCCGTCTCGCCGGGATCGAAGGTGACGAGGTCATCCGCTCGGCGCCGATGCAGGAGGATATTCACCCCCATCGGCTCGCCATCCGGGGCACCGAGGGCATGGTGGTCAACTTCGCGCGTTGCTGCCGGCCCATCCCCGGCGACGGGATTGCCGCGCTCTTCAGTCCTGGCCGCGGGATCGTGGTCCACCGCAGCGAGTGCCGCAATCTGGGCAGCCTGGAGGCCAAGGGTGACAAGGGCCTGGATGTGGAATGGGCCCTCGAGCCCGAAGGCGAATTTCCGACCGAGATCCGGGTGGAGATCGGCAACCGCCGTGGCGCGCTCGCCGTGGTCGCGGGTGCCATCGCCGAGAAGGGATCGAATATCGAGAATGTCCATTCGCGCGAGAAGGACGGTATGACGACTGCCCTCGAGTTTCTGATCCTGGTCAAGAGCCGCGCCCATCTTGCGCGCATCATGCGCCGGTTGCGGCAGATCCCGCTCGTCACCCGCATCACACGGGTCGCACGTTCTTAAACCGATCCTCCTGCGTCCAGGCTTGTAACCAGCCAGTTGGGACACAACCTCGTCGCAGAGGGCCAAGGGCGCTCCCACGTCAGCATGAATTCGTATGGTGCCACGATGACCGATATCACACTGGAGGAGCGCCTATCACTGACCCGGCGCACCATGGAGCTCTTGGAAGGCTGGGGCCTAGCCGCGCGCGAGATCGCACTCATCTTGCGACTCCCGGAGGATATCAAGGCACGCCAGATCAGCCGCTTTCGCGATCAGGAGCCCTTCCCGGACGATCCTCGAGTCAACCGCCGGCTCGCCTATTTGTCCCGGATCGAAGAGGCCTTGCACACCTACTTCCCCCGGAATCCAGAGATGCGGCATCTGTGGATTCGACGGGCAAATAAGCACTTCGGTCAACGGGCACCTGTAGCGGTCATGGTACAGGATGGCGAAAGCGGCATGATTTCGGTGCTGTCGCACCTGGACTGCACCTTTGCCTGGGACCTGACCGGCTCCAAGGCCGATTACGGCGCAAGCTGAGATCTCGCTCAACCAGGGACCGACCCGACCGAACCCGGATCCAGATCAGGTCTTTTCAATTGTCGCCGTAAGGCCGATGATTGGGGCATGGATGCGTACCCTCTGCCCCTGGCACGTATAGGCATCATCGGCGGCGGCCAGCTTGGTCGCATGATGGTAAAGGCGGCCAAACGTCTCGGTTGCACCTGTGTCGTGCTGGATCCGACCCCCAGCTCGCCGGCCGGCCAAGTCGCCGGGCATCAGATCGTCGGCAACTACCACGACCCGGCGAAACTCCGCGAGCTGGCTGCCTCCTGCGACATCACCACCTTCGATATCGAAGACATCGACACCGAGACCTTGATCCAGCTCGAGCACGAGGGTCATCGTGTCCGTCCCTCGCCGCGGGTGCTGGCGCTCGTCCAGGACAAGCTCACCCAGAAGCAGACCCTGGCAGATGCCGGAATCGCGACCGCGCCCTTCATCCCGATGCCGGAACCCAGCCCGGAGGCCTTTGCGGCCTTCGGGTACCCCTTGGTGCAGAAGGCTCGCCGGGGAGGCTATGACGGCCGTGGTGTCTCCATCATGAAGACCGCTGCGGACTACCGGCTTCGCCTGCCGGTCCCCTCGCTGATCGAGCGCTTCGTTCCAGCCGAGAAGGAGCTTGCCGTCTTGGTCGCACGTGGCCTGGATGGCGATTGCCGATGTTACCCCGCGGTCGAGATGTGCTTCCGGCCGGGCGCGAACATTCTCGAGATGCTACTCGCGCCGGCCGGCATCGCGGATGACAGCGCCGCCGCGGCCGTCGACTTGGCGGTGCGGACGCTCGAGGTCCTCGGGGGCGTTGGAGTCTTCGGCGTCGAGATGTTCCTGACCCGAGACGGCGATCTCCTGGTCAACGAGGTCGCACCGCGCACACACAACTCTGGGCACCACACCATCGAGGCCAATGTCACGGATCAATTCGAGCAGCATCTGCGTGCGATCGTCGGACTGCCGCTGGGTTCCACCGCGCAATTGTCGCCCGCGGCCATGATCAATCTGCTCGGTGCCCCGGGGCACCGGGGACGCCCCGTGATCAGTGGCATTGCGGAGGCGTTGGCGATCCCAGGCGTCTGTCTGCACCTCTACGGCAAAGCAGCCACCGCGCCCTTCCGCAAGATGGGGCATGTCACGGTGCTCGACACCGACATCGAGGCCGCCCGGCACAAGGCCGAGCGCGTTCGCGGGCTGCTCGAGATCTCTGGAGAGAACCACCCATGACCCAGCCAGTCCAGACGAACCGGCCCCAGATCGGCATCATCATGGGGAGTGACTCGGACCTGCCGATCATGCAGGAGTCCGCGGCCATCCTCACCGAATTCGGCGTTCCTTATGAGATGACCATCGTCTCCGCTCATCGGACCCCCAAACGGCTCTATACCTATGCGGAGACGGCCGTGGACCGTGGTCTGCAGGTGATCGTCGCGGGTGCGGGCGGCGCCGCACACCTGCCCGGCATGGTCGCGGCGATCACGCCACTGCCGGTCATCGGCGTCCCGGTGCGCACCGCAAGCCTGTCCGGGCAGGACTCGCTGCTCTCCATCGTACAGATGCCCGCCGGTGTCCCCGTGGCGACCGTCGCCATCAATGGTGCCAAGAATGCCGGCATCCTCGCCGTCCAGATCCTCGGGGCGACCGATCCCGAGATGCGCGCCCGAGTCGCAAACTACAAGCGCGACCTGGAGGCCCTGGTGCTGGAGCGACTCGCGAAGCTGGAGCACACTCTGCAGGAGACCAACGGCGATGAACCCTCTCTCGCACATCGATCCCGATGATCCCTATCCCGAGAGCGACGGACAGCCCATGGCGGACAACACGGAACAGTACGAATGGATCGTCAAGATCAAGGAGAACCTGGAGATCCTGTTCGCCGATCGGCCAGATGTCTTCGTCGCCGGCGACCTTCTCTGGTATCCGGTGCCCGACCGCCGGATCACGGGCCCGGTGGCCCCAGATGTGATGGTCGCCTTCGGGCGACCGAAAGGTCGGCGCGGCTGTTACAAACAGTGGGAAGAGGCTGGAATCGGGCCTCAGGTGACATTCGAGATCCTCTCTCCGTCCAATAGCATCAAGGAAATGGCGGACAAACGCGGGTTCTACGACCTCTATGGCGTCGAGGAGTACTATGTCTACGACCCGGACCGCAACCGGTTGGAGATCTGGCTGCGCCAGAGTGGCCGGCTCGAGACCCTCTCCCACGTGAATGCCTGGACCAGCCCTCGGCTCGGCGTCCGTTTCGCTCTGCAGCCAGAGACGCTGGAGATCTTCTACCCGAGTGGGCAACCCTTCATGAGCTCGATCGAGCTGGCCAAGCGGGCCGATCAGGCGCTGAGTCGTGCCGAAAAGGAGCGAGCGCGCGCCGAACAAGAGCGGGCGCGCGCGGAGCAGGCGGACGCGAGGGCGAAGCAAGAGCGCGACCGTGCAGAGCTGGAGGCCGCGCGGGCGGAGCGCCTCGCCGCGCAGCTGCGCGCCCTCGGGATCGAGCCAGAACAAGACCAGTGCCGCGGAACCGATAACAGCAAACTGTGATCGACTCGGCCCTTTTTGAGGCGCAGAGCGTGGGTTGATTCCGGACCATCAGCAGGGTTCGGGCTATTCTTAGGGCCTGAGCTAAAACGCGCCCAGCGCGGTATGCGATGT
>JANQGF010000112.1 GCA_028277465.1 Chromatiaceae bacterium | reverse complement strand
TTGGGGGTTTCATCGACATCGCTGGAGACGCGGTTTAAATTTTATATTTTTTAATCTCTTAAACCGCGACAGCTCCGATGCTTGTCGTGGCTGCCAAGGCCGATCCAATCAAAAAACCTCGCATACCGCGCTAGGCGCGGTTTAAGTCGGACAGGCGCCTGGGAGCATGTCAAGCGGCATCTTCGGAATCGTCCGCCGCGAGCCAGATGAGGCTCGCCATGCGCCCGGTGACGCCGTCGCGTCGGTAGGAGAAGAAGCGTCGCGGCTGGGAGAAGGTGCATTCTCCACCCCCATAGATACGCCCGACGCCCAATCCGGCCAGTCGCTGGCGAGCCAGCAGGAAGAGATCGGCCAGCCAGCGCCCAGAAGGGCTCGGACGAAAGCCGACCGCGGCATCTGCATTCGCGGCGATGAATCGAGCCCGTACCTCGGCGCCGACCTCGAACGCCTCCGGTCCGATCGCCGGGCCGAGCCAGACGAGGAGACAGTCAGGCGGTGTCTCCATGGCCGCCACGGCGCGGTCCACCACCCCCTGCAACAGACCGCGCCAACCGGCATGGACCGCGGCGACACGGGTCCCCCCCTGGTCGCAGATGAGCAGAGGAAGACAATCGGCGGTCATCACGGCGCAGACTGAGCCTGGGCCCTCCGCGATCGAGCCATCGGCCTCACAGCCCAGGTTCGCCGGGTCGGCAGCCACGATGGCTCGACCATGCACCTGACGCAGCCAACAGGGCGGTGCCGGTAGACCGAGATGAAGGCACAGACGCTCGCGATTCTGCGCGACCCGCTCTGTCGCGTCACCCACATGATGGCCCAGATTGAGGGTGGCGAAAGGCCCAGTGCTGACGCCGCCATGACGGGTCGTCGAGAAGGCGCGGACCTGAGGGGGTGCTGGCCAGTCAGGGCAGATGGGCTCCAACCGGCCTCTCCCGTCGCAACAGGGCCAAGAGCGCGCCAAGATCGGCGGCCAGCGGGGTCTCCCAGCTCATGGGAATGCCGCTCGCCGGATGGATCAGACCGAGGCGCATGGCGTGCAGCGCCGGACGGGCGAATCCCTGCAGTGCCGAGGTCAAGACAGGATCGCAGCCTCGCGGTGGACGCGGTCGCCCGCCATAGGTCGGGTCACCCACCAGCGGGTGACGAAGATGTGCCATGTGCACCCGAATCTGATGGGTTCGCCCGGTCTCCAGCTCGACGCCAAGGAGTGTATGACCCGCATACTGCTCCAAGACCCGATACCGGGTCGCCGCCGGACGCCCATGCGCCACGACCGCCATCCGGGTGCGCTGGGTGGGGTGACGGCCGACCGGGGCCTCGACCCGTCCGCCCGCGATCAGCGTACCCATGACAAGGGCACGATACTCCCGGTGCACCTCTCGGCATTGGAGCTGTTCAACCAGCGACTTATGGGCCGGGAGCGTCTTGGCGACCACCAGAAGTCCACTGGTACCCTTGTCGAGCCGATGCACGATCCCGCCCCTGGGGATCCTGGCCAGCTCCGGGGCATGGTGCAGCAGGGCGTTCTGCAATGTGCCATCCGGATTGCCGGCCGCTGGATGGACCACGAGACCAGCCGGTTTGTTGACGACCAGGATGTGCTCGTCCTCATGGACTGGGTCCAAGGCGATGTCCTGGGCCACGCATTCCCGGTCGGCGACCAGGGAGGCCTCGAGCCGGATCGACTCGCCACCCCAGACCTTATCCCGACACCGCAGGCAAACATCGTCGACCAGGACCTGTCCGGCCTCGATCCATTGCTGCAGACGGCGCCGGGAGAACTCCGGCAGGAGGGAGGCCAGTGCCTGGTCCAGACGGCAACCCGCGAGCGCTGGATCGACCTGAACCACTCGACGAATGCCGGCAGCGGAATGGCTCATGGCGCCACTGCCTGCAGCCGCCAGCCGCCAACGCGACGCCGGAGTCGCCGCGCGCCCCAGTGGCCACCTTGGGTTATACTGCCGCCGATTCGAAACAAGTACTCTTGAGTCATGCCAGGAACCTTCACACGACTGCCTTTGCTGCTGCTCGTGGTTACCCTCGCCGGATGCGGGATCTTCGGCAAGGAGATCGATCCGACGGAGGGTTGGAGCGCCGCCAAGCTCTATTCCGAAGCGGCGTCCGAGCTCGATTCAGGCAACTATACGCGTGCCATCGAGCTCTACGAGAAGCTCGAAGCACGCTATCCCTTCGGTCGATACGCCATGCAGGCCCAACTGGACGTGGCCTATGCACACTATCGGGCCGAGGAGCCAGAAGATGCCATCGCGGCCGCCGATCGCTTCATCAAGCTCTATCCCCAGAACCCTTATGTCGACTATGCCTACTATCTGAAAGGAATCGTCAACTACAATCGCAGCGTCGGTTTTCTGGACCGCTATATCCCGACGGACGCCTCCCAACGCGATCCCGGCTCCGCACTCGACGCCTTCACCGATTTCTCGGTCTTGGTGCAGCGCTTTCCCAACAGCAAGTATGCGCTGGACGCCCGCCAGCGCATGCTGTATCTACGAAGCAACCTCGCCAAGCACGAGGTGAACGTGGCCCGCTACTACATGCGCCGCGGCGCCTACCTGGCCGCCGCCAACCGCGCCAACTATGTCATCGAACGCTTTCAACGCACGAGCGCCGTGGACGATGCCCTGCTGGTCCTGATCGACGCCTATCGGGCGCTCGGCAAGGAGGATCTGGCCGCCGATGCCCAACGGGTCTTGGATCTCAACCGCCAGGCGGGGCGCTTCATCCCGGACGGCATCGAGCCCGGAGAGGCCGATCTCGCCCGCAAGATCTGGGACTATCTCAGTCTCGACAAGAATTGAGCAGCGATCAAATCGCCGCCTCGTTCTCCTCACCCGTACGGATGCGGACCACCCGCGTAACATCGGAGACGAAGATCTTGCCATCGCCGATCTTGCCGGTCCGCGCAGCCGTGGTGATGGCATTGATGCAGCCATCCACCTGGTCGTCGGCAAGCACCAGCTCGATCTTCACCTTGGGCAAGAAATCGACCACGTACTCGGCGCCGCGATAGAGCTCGGTATGGCCCTTCTGACGGCCGAACCCCTTGACCTCGATGGCGGTCATTCCAGTGATACCGGCCGCGGACAGCGCCTCCCGGACATCGTCCAGCTTGAAGGGCTTGATGATCGCTTCGACCTTCTTCATAAGAGTCTCCGTTATGGGTCACGGCTACCAGATGCTGGAAGTATCTGGGAGTATAAGGTCGCGGCAAGGTGATGAACAGTATCGTCACGGTCGCGCTAACGGTAGCTCACTGTCGAACAGCAGCCACACAGGTCATCGGCCGGGAAAGAGACAAGCCGAGGCGCAGCCTGAGCTTGGTGACTCGCCGGGGCCTGCGGCCGCAAGCGCTCGAGCTTGGCCGAACCGCGCTCCATTCGGTTCAGAAGCCACTGGTGATTGGATAGCGCCGATCGCGCCCGAAGGCCCGCTCCGAGATGCGTACCCCGGGCGGGGCCTGGCGGCGTTTGTATTCATTGCGGTCCACGAGCCGGGCGACCCGACGCACCAGGTCGAGTGGATAGCCCCGGCGAGCGATGGCCTCCACCCCTTCGTCCTGCTCGATATAGAGCCTCAAGATGGGGTCAAGGACCTCGTAGGGCGGAAGGCTGTCCTGATCGGTCTGATCGGGGCGCAGCTCCGCCGATGGGGATCGTGTCAGCACCCGTTCCGGGATGACCTCGGTGCGTCGGTTGCGGTATCGCGCGAGCCGGTAGACCAGCAGCTTGGGCACATCCTTGATGGGCGCGAAGCCGCCGGCCATGTCGCCATAGAGGGTGGCATAACCAACCGCCATCTCGCTCTTGTTCCCGGTGGTGAGCAGGATGCGGCCGGTCTTGTTGCTGATCGCCATCAGGATGACGCCGCGGCAGCGCGCCTGGATGTTCTCCTCCGTGGCATCCGGGGCATGCCCCCGCAGGGCGGGTGCCAGCATCTCCAAGAATGTCAGAAAGGCCGGCTCGATGGGTAGGATCCGCGTCGCGACACCCAACCGCCTGGCCTCCTCCAAGGCATCCTCGTTGCTCATCTCGGCGGTGTAGCGCGAGGGCATCAAGACCGCCTCGACCCGTTCCGCGCCCAGTGCATCTGCCGCGATCGCCAATGTCAGGGCCGAATCGATCCCGCCGGAAAGCCCGAGCACGGCGCCGCTGAAGCCATTCTTGCGCACATAGTCGCGCACCCCGAGCACCAGCGCCTCGTAGATGGCCGCCTCGTCATCGGCGAGCGGCCCGAGGGCCGCTGGACGCGGGGCGACGGGCTGTGCCGCGGCGTCGCACTCCAAGGTCAGTGCGGTCTCCGTGAAGGCGGGCGCTCGATGCGTGACCTGCCCCCTCCGATCGACCGCGAAAGAGCCGCCGTCGAAGACCAGCTCATCCTGACCACCCACCATATTCACATAAAGAATACTGAGCCCATGATCACGCGCCCGCCGCGCCAGCAGTCTCTCGCGCTCGGCGGGCTTGCCGGCGTGAAAGGGAGAGGCGTTGATGTTGAGCAGCAACTGGGCCCCAGCCTCGGACGCCTGGCGGGCCGGACCCTCCTGCCAGATGTCCTCGCAAACACTCAGCCCGATCCTGAGGCCCCGATGTTCGAACACCTTGGGTATGGATCCGGACCGAAAATAGCGCTTCTCGTCGAAGACGCTGTAGTTGGGTAGATGCTGCTTGGCATACTCGGCGATCACCTGACCATCGCGTATCACACCGGCCAGATTGAAGAGACCGCCGACGGCATTCCAGGGATAACCGAGCACCAGGGTGACCCCAGTCACCTCGGCCAGGATCCGTTGCAGGCCCGCTTCCACCCGCCGCATCAGCTCGGGGCGCAAGAGGAGGTCCTCCGGCGGATAACCCGTTAGAACGAGCTCGGGAAATACCACCAAGTCGGCACCCACATCGCGTGCGCGCACCGACTCGGCAATCACCTTCGCCGCATTCGCGGCGACATCGCCGACCAAGGGGTTCGCCTGCACGATTCGAATGCGAGACTGCACGCTTACTCACTCCAGCGAAGGATCGACGGGGCCGAACGCGAGACGACCCGGATCAGCCGCCAAGCAACTCGGCGATCTGCTCGCCCATGCGGGCCGGCGAGCGCACCGTGACGACTCCGGCCGCCTCGAGCGCGGCATACTTGCCCTCGGCGGTACCCTTGCCGCCAGTGACGATCGCCCCGGCATGCCCCATCCGCTTGCCGGACGGCGCGGTTACCCCGGCGATATAGGCCACGACGGGTTTGGTCATCTGGGTCTGGATGAAGTGTGCTGCCGCCTCTTCCGCACCGCCACCGATCTCCCCGACCAGGATCACTCCATCGGTTTCAGGATCCGACTCGAACAGAGTCAAAGCGTCTACGAAATCCAATCCCTGAATCGGATCACCGCCGATCCCAATACAGGTGCTCTGACCCAGGCCGGCCCGGGTGGTCTGAAACACCGCCTCGTAGGTCAGAGTACCAGAACGGGAGACGATCCCGACCCGTCCTGGACGGTGGATATCGCCTGGCATGATGCCGATCTTGCACGCGCCCGGGGTGATCACCCCGGGACAGTTGGGCCCGATCAGCACCACGTCGCTCTGCGCCAGGGCGGCCTTGACGCGCAGCATATCCAGGACTGGAATCCCCTCGGTGATACAGACGATCACACGGATGCCAGCATCCGCGGCCTCCAAGATGGCGTCAGCCGCGAAGGCGGCGGGGACATAGATCATGGTGGCATCCGCGCCCCTGTCCCTGACCGCATCCTGGACCGTATCGAAGACGGGGCGGTCGAGATGGCGCTGCCCCCCCTTGCCGGGGGTGACGCCACCGACCAGATTGGTGCCATAGGCGATCGCCTGCTCGCTATGGAAGGTCCCCTGCCTACCGGTGAAGCCCTGACAGATGAGGCGTGTCTGCGCATCGACCAAGATACTCATTGTCCCCTCTCCTCGGCGTCCGGCCCAGGATGCCGGCCGGCCGCCTTGACCACTTTGTCCGCTGCCTCGCTCAGACTGCTGGCGGTCTCGACCGCCAGATCGCTCTCGGCGAGCATCTGGAGCCCCTGAGCGGCATTGGTCCCCTCCAACCGTACCACCACCGGGACCGCCACCCGGACCTCGCGCACCGCGCCAATGATGCCGGCCGCGATCAGATCGCAGCGCACGATGCCGCCAAAGATGTTGACCAGGACCGCCTCGACCTTGGGGTCGGAGAGGATGAGCTTGAACGCCTCGGCCACGCGCTCCGCGGTCGCACCCCCGCCCACGTCGAGAAAATTCGCCGGCGCCCCCCCATGCAGCTGCACCAGATCCATGGTCGCCATCGCCAGACCCGCGCCATTGACCATGCAGCCGATGTTGCCTTCGAGACTGATGTAGTTGAGATCATGGGCCCTGGCCTCGGCCTCGCGGGGGTCTTCCTGCGTCGGGTCACGCAGCGCCTCCAAGTCGGGATGCCGGCCGAGCGCGTTGTCGTCGAGATTGACCTTGGCATCCAGCGCGATCAGCTCACCCGTCTCCGTGACCACCAAGGGATTGATCTCCACCAGGCTGGCGTCGCACTCGACGAACAGCCGATAGAGCCCCTCCATCAGGACCCCCAGCGACTTGATCTGAGACCCGTCCAGACCGAGACCGAAGCCAAGCCGACGCACCTGATAGGGCTGGAGCCCCACCGCCGGATGGACCCGCGCCAGCAGGATGCGCTCGGGCGCCTGCGCGGCCAGGGTCTCGATCTCCATCCCCCCGACCGCGGAGGCCATGAAGAGCACTCGTTCGGTGGCACGCTCCAAGAGCAGACTCAGATAGAGCTCACGGGCGATCGCGGTCGGTTGCTCGACCAAGAGAGATCCAACCGGCAATCCATCCGGACCGCTCTGAAGGGTGGCGAGACGCGTGCCGAGTAGACGCCGGGCCTCGGCCTCGAGCGTAGCGCGATCCTCGACCAGCACCACGCCGCCCGCCTTGCCGCGTCCGCCCGCATGGACCTGCGCCTTGACGACCCAGCGTGAACCGCCGAGTTGGGCAGCGGCCGCAGCGGCCACCTCCGGCGCCGCGATGAGGGTGCCCCTGGGCACTGGGACCCCATATCTCTGAAAGAGCTGCTTGGATTGGTATTCGTGTAGGTTCATCGGGCACTCATGGTCAGGTTGATCCGCGATCGAGTGGATCCTGGGTCCACAGGACCCACGTTCCTGGCTGGGGTTGCGTAATTCTGGTCTAATTCCGGCGGGCTTGCCAAAAAGACTCGATCGAGACCTTGGCGGTCTTCACGGAAGACAGCCCCGAGGCGAGCAAGATTCACATGACAAGCAATAGAACGAGTGCCGATGCGGCACTGGTCGACGGAGGCGGCGGCGCTGATACCGGGGACCGGACGCTGGACGGACCCTACCCCACCTGGAGAGCGCTCAGGTGGCTCTTCTTCTTCCGCTTACTGATGGTGATCGGTCTGGTCCTCGCATTCTCTCCCACCGCGACGGATCCCCTGACCCGAGACCTCGACTCACAAAGGATTTGGGCCACGCTGAGCCTTTATGCGATCTTGGTCTTGGCGAGCGGGCTGGGTCTGTCGACCCGCTGGCCGCGCCGGGAGAGCCAGGTCGCGCTGGCCGTGTTGGTCGATATTCTCGTCTTCAGCCTACTCATGCATCTCGCCGGCGGGATCGCCAGTGGCCTGGGAGTCTTGCTCGCCGTGGCCGTGGCCGCCGGGGCGCTCATGTTGGAGGGCCGCTTGTCGCTGCTCTTCGCGGGGCTCGCCGCGCTCTCCGTCATGACCCAGCAGATCTACTCGATCGCCCAGGATGCTGCCCAGGCGACCTCACTTGCGCACGCCGGCCTGCTGGGCTTCCTGTTCTTCGCGGTCGCCCTCCTCTCTCACGTGCTTTACCGTCGCGTGCGCTCGGCCGAGGCCCTGGCCGCACGCCGCAAGGTCGACATCGACGACCTCTCCAAGCTCAACGACTACATCATTCAGAGCATCGGCACCGGCATCCTGGTCGCCGACGGGGAGCGTCGATTGCGCTTGATCAACCAAGCGGCCGCGGATCTCCTCGCCGCCACGAAGCTCAACTCGGGTGCGGCGCTGTCCGACCTCTCGCCTGAGCTGGACGCCTGGCTGGCACTCCAGTTCCAACCCGGGGTTCCCAATAGCGGGCTGATTCGCATCGACGAGCGCAAGGTGAGGACCTCGCTGAGGCTACTGGGCGACTACCGCGCGAGTGGCGTCATCATCTATCTGCGCGACAATCGCGAGGTCGTCGCCGAGGCCCAGCAGATCAAACTGGCCTCGCTCGGTACCCTGACTGCCAGTATCGCTCACAACATCCGCAACCCATTGAGCGCCGTGGCGCACGCCAGCCAGTTGTTGGCCGAGGACTCACGCCTCTCCGATGACGATCGTGAGCTGCTCGAGATCATCCGCCGCAACAGCGCCCGCATCGAGGAAACCGTTCAGAGCGTACTGCAGCTCTCTCGCCGGCATCAGATGGAGCCTTGTCTCATCGACCTGGCGACTTGGCTGAAGGGGTTCTGCACCGAATTCCGCGAGCGCCATGGCTTGAACGATACCGAGTTCCAGATCGAGTTCGGCGCCGATCCCATCGCGGTCGAGGCCGATCCACGCCATCTGCATCAGATTCTCGCCAACCTGTGCGAAAATGCCTTGGTTCATGGACGGTGGGAGGGACAGCCGACCTGGGTCCTGGTGCGCTTCGGGCGGTCCCGGGATTCGGCAGACAAGCTGGTCGAGATCACCGACCAAGGGCCAGGTGTCGATGCGGCGATCGCCGGCGAGCTCTTCAACCCCTTCTACACGACCAAGGCCAAGGGCACGGGGCTCGGGCTCTACATCGCCAGAGAGCTCGCGGAGACCAATGGCATCCGCCTGGAATATGAGCCGGTCGAGCCCCGCGGTAGCTGCTTCAGGCTGGTGTTTTCCGGGTGAGCGGCCATTGAAGAGCCAGCGTTCCCTGACCACCTCTACCAGCTGTCGTCGCGGTACGCCGTGCACGGCGGATGCAAGGGGCGTCGGAGTCAACTGCCGCCTTGCCCCTCTCCCCCCGGGGAGAGGGAGATGCACTATGTCGCCGGCGCGCGTTTCACTCAACGGCGGGCGATGATGAATCGAAACCTGCAACCTGCGAACCCTTACCCATGAGCGATGCTCAAGCCCTGGTCGTCGACGACGAGGCCGATATCCTGGATCTGATTCGGATCACGCTCGGGCGGATGGACGTTCGGGCGTCGACGGCGATGACGCTCGCGGACGCCCGGCGCCAACTGGAGCTTGGTCGGTTCGATCTCTGCCTGACCGACATGAATCTACCGGACGGCACCGGCATCGACCTGATTCGACATATCAACGAGCATTGCCCGGAGATCCCCGTCGCCATGATCACCGCGCATGGGAGCATGGAATCCGCGGTCGCCGCCATGAAGGCCGGTGCCTTCGACTTCGTCTCCAAACCGGTCGACCTCCAGCTGCTGCGCCGGCTCGTAGGCTCGGCGCTCAAGCTGAGGGGTCGCGCACCCGCGGTCGACGACCGGACCGACACCGGCTCGGCTCTCTTGGGCGACTCTCGCGCGATGGAGCGGATCCGGCACCTGGTTGCCAAGCTCGCCCGCAATCAGGCCCCGGTCTTCATCACGGGTGAGAGCGGAACGGGCAAGGAGCTGGCCGCACGCCTGATTCACGCGCAAGGGCCGCGCAGCGAAGGCCACTTCGTCGCCGTCAACTGTGGCGCGATCCCGCAGGATCTGGTGGAGAGCGAGCTCTTCGGCCATAAGAAGGGGAGCTTCACCGGCGCGGTCAGCGACAAAGAGGGCCTCTTCCAGGCCGCCGAGGGCGGGACCCTCTTCCTCGATGAGGTCGCCGAGCTGCCCCTGTCGGCCCAGGTCAAGCTCCTGCGCGCCATCCAGGAGAAGAGCGTACGCCCCGTCGGCGCTCAACAGGAGGTTCGGGTGGACGCACGTATCATCAGCGCCAGCCATCGCGATCTCAGTCTCGAGGTCGAGGAGGGGCGCTTTCGGCAGGACCTCTATTATCGCATCAACGTCATCGAGCTCCGAATGCCTGCCTTGCGCGAGCGGCCGCAGGATATTCCACCGCTCGCGAACCGCTTGCTCCAACGGCTCGCCGCGAATCACCCGGATCGCGCGGGGCGGCCACCCCTGAGTCTCTCGGTCGAGGCGACCGAGGCACTCAAGCAGCACCCCTTTCCAGGGAACGTCCGCGAGCTGGAGAACATCCTGGAGCGTGCCATGGCACTCTGTGAGGGCGACCGGATCGAGATCCAGGATCTCTATCTGCCCAAGAGCGAGCCGCAACCCCCCGCCGGCGAGTCGCTCGACGACAGCCTACCTTTGGCTGACTACCTTGGCGAGATCGAAAGACGGGCGATTCTCAATGCCCTCGACGAGACCCACTGGAACCGCACCGCGGCGGCCAGGAAGCTAGGCATGACGCTGCGATCCCTGCGCTATCGTCTGGCCAAGCTCGGAATCGAATAGCCGCCGTGCCTTGCCCCCGAACCCTTCAACCTGCGCTTCGCGGGTAAGAGGAGAGCCATGGCGTCCGAAGAGCCTTCCGCTCGCGAGCGAGGCGGTCGGGATCCTGATCCAATCGTCGACTGGGTGCGCCAGGCGACGCCCTACATCCATGCCCATCGGGGCCGCACCTTCGTCATCGCCTTCGGCGGCGAGGCGGTGGCCGACGATCGCTTTCCCGACCTGGTCCATGACATCGCCCTGCTGCATGGGCTCGGCGTCCGCTTGGTGTTGGTCCATGGCGCCAGGCCCCAGATCGAGGCCAGGCTGAGGGCACAGGGTGCGGAGCTCCGTTATCTGAACGGGCTGCGGGTGACCGACGAGACGGCGCTGGCCTGCGTCAAGGAGGCCGCCGGGGTCGTGCGCGTCGAGATCGAGGCCCTGCTGTCGCTCGGACTCGCCAATTCGCCCATGGCCGGCGTGCGCATTCCGGTCGTCTCCGGTAACTTCGTCACCGCCCGCCCGCTCGGGGTCATCGCGGGGGTCGACTATCTCCATACAGGCGCGGTAAGGCGGGTCGATCACCGAACACTGCGAGCCCTGATCGAACAGGGCTCGGTCGTGCTCATGCCGCCCTTGGGATACTCCCCGACCGGCGAGGTCTTCAATCTCAGCGCCGCAGACGTCGCCCGCAGCGCGGCGGTGGCCTTGGGGGCGGACAAGCTGATCTTTCTGATCGAGGATGATGCGGACCGCGAAGCTGGACTGCTCGCGCCGAATCTGTTGGCGCGTGACGTGGACGCCCTGCTGGGCGGCGATTGCGACCTCCCGGAGGAGATCGCCGCCTATCTCCGTGCCGGGGCCGAGGCTTGCCGCAAGGGCATCCGCCGGGTGCACCTGGTCGGACGCTGCCGCGACGGCGCCCTGCTGCGCGAGCTCTACACCCGTGATGGGAGTGGCACCCTGATCTCCGCGGAACCCTTCGAGGACCTGCGCCCCGCGCGTATCGATGACGTCGCCGGCATCCTGGAGCTGCTGCGCCCATTGGAGGATCGCGGTGTGCTGGCGCGCCGCTCGCGCGAGCGACTGGAGACCGAGATCGACCGCTTCGTCTTGACCGAGCGCGATGGTCTTGTCACGGCCTGTGCCGCGCTCTATGGCTACCCCCGCGACGGGATGGGCGAGCTGGCCTGCCTCGCGGTCCATCCGGACTATCGAGGAGGACACCGCGGGAACCGTTTGTTGGAGCACATTGAAGGGCTTGCCCGCACGCAGGGTATTGAGCAGCTGTTCGTGCTGACGACCCAGACCGCGCACTGGTTCCAGGAGCGCGGTTTTCGGCCCGCCGGGCTCGATGCGCTGCCGATGGAGAAACGGGCCCTCTACAACTTCCAGCGCAATTCCAAGGTCTTCATCAAGCCTTTGTGACAACCCGTCTCGCCCCTGACAGATCCCGCCCCATGCCAGTGACTCCTACCCCTTCCACCCTGTCTTGCGTTCTCAGCGGTGTCTTATCTTGGCGCCTTTGGGGGGCTCTGAGCATGAAGAATCGGGCGGAATTGGTGACTGGCGTCACTCCGCTCGGCCTTCTGCTGCTGCTTCTGCCGACACTCCTCGCCTCCTTCCCCAGTGCCGCCGCACCCGAGGGCCCCGGTGGCGATCCCGCCATGGAGATCCTTGGCGCCAGGTCGTCGCTCCTGCCCTCGCGGGAACAGCTCGCGGCCAAACTCGCCGAACTCGAGGCCGCGACAGAGTTGGACGAGACGGCCCGGGCGGCCTTGACGGAGCTCTACCATCGGACCCAATCGAGCCTGGAGGAGGCCGAGCACTTCGACACCAAGGCGGCCGAGTATGGACGGTTTCTGCAATCCGCGCCGCAGCTGATTGCGACCATCCAGCGACAGTTGGAACAGGAAGAGTCGGTCGCGACCGAGAGGCCCGAGCCGCTCCCGGATGGGCTCTCGTCCGAGGAGATCAGTCAGAGGCTAAGCAAATTGCTGGCCGACATGGCCGTCGAGGAAACGCGTGTCAGCGAGTTCGAGAAACGCTTCGACGCCAGTGCAGACCGACCGGCTGCGGCGCGCGCGCGCTTGATCGAGGTCAAGCAGATACTCGACGAGCTCGATCAGGATCTCGAGCAGCTACCCCTGGCAGGGGACTCACCTGAGCTGTCTCGGGCGAGACGCTGGGCATTGGAGGCCAGGCGCACGGCCGCTTGGGCCGAGGGACGGATGCTGGACCAGGAGCTGCTCACCCAGCCATCCCGGGTCGAGCTCTATCGCGCGAAACGCGACCAGGCCGCGGAGGCACTGAAGGACCTGAGGGCCCGCCAACGTGTCTTGGAGGAGCTGCAAAGCCAGAGGCGCAAAGCGGATGCCGCCGCGGCCCAAGAGGCGACCGAGCGGGCCGACCGCGAGGCCGAGGACAAACACCCGCTGGTACGCGAGCTGACCGGGGAGAACGTCACGATCACCGAGGCCTTGGGGCAACTCGCGAAACGGCTCGACGGGCTCGGTGACGAGCTTGCGCGAATCGAGTCCGAGCGCGAGCGTCTCGAGGAGGATTACCGGGGTGCGAGACAGCGCCTGGCGGCAGTGGGGCTAAGCAAGGCGCTCGGACAGTTATTGCTGGACCGACGCAATCAGCTTCCCGACCAGCGCTACTACCGAAACGCAATCGAAGCCCGCGAGGATCAGATCGCGGAGGCGACCCTGAGGCAGATTCGGCATCGCGAGGAAAGGCGGCACCTGGGCGATCTGGACCAGTACCTCGACGAGCTGACCCACAACGAGCCCTCTGCTCGGATCCCGTTGGTCCGGGACCAACTGCTGGAGGTGCTGGCACAGCGCAAACGCCTGCTGGCGCAGGCCCTGAGCGTCGAAAACGACTACATCCGTCAACTCGGCGAGTTGAACTATGCCTCCGAGCAGGTCGTCCGGATCGCCGACAACTACGACGACTTCCTCTCTCAGCGTCTGCTCTGGGTCCGCAGTGCACCGGCGGTCAACATGGAGACCCTGCAGGCACTCCCGAGCGCACTCGCCTGGATCATCTCCCGGGAGGATTGGATAGAGGTCTTGGAGGTGTTCACCGAGCGGGTCAGGCACTCCTTCTTCTTCTGGAGCGGGACCCTCATCCTTGCCGCGCTCTTCTGGAGGCTCTCGACCCTGAGACGGGCCATCCGGGCCATGGCCGAGCCGCTGCGTCGCGTGCGGACGGATCGCATCCGTTTCACCCTGCAGGCCATCGCTCTAACCCTACTGGCAGCCTCGCCGCTGCCACTGCTGCTGTGGCTGTCGGGCCAGCTGCTCTTGTCGGCGGCGGACGCGAATGGCCTGGCACGCCCTCTGGGGGCGGCGTTGACCGAGGTCTCCTTCGGTCTCTATTTCCTGCTCGCCTTCCGCATGCTTTGCATCAGGGGCGGCGTCGCCGATCGCCATTTCCGCTGGCGCACCGAGACGCTCGCGCGGATTCGACAGGAATTCGACTGGTTCGCGCTCTACGTCGTCCCGGTCTCGGCCATCGCCATTGCCGTCTACCATCACAATGATCCGGTCTATGTGGGCAGTCTGGGACGCTTGACGCTGGTTGCCAGCATGCTCGGATTCGCGGTCTTCTTCGCGCGCCTGCTGAGCCCCGCCAAGGGCGTGCTCAAGGGTCGATTGGCGGCACAACCCGAGGGTTGGCTCAGCCGCTCGCGCCATCTCTGGTATCCCTTCGTCGTGGGCTCGCCCTTGGCCCTGGCCGCACTGGCACTGCTGGGATACATCTACACGGCCGGCACCCTCTTCGAATCCCTGGTCAACGAGACCTGGCTGGTGCTGGTGCTCGTGGTCCTGCACCAATCCATCGTGCGCTGGTTGATCCTCACCCGGCGGCGTCTGGTGCTTCAGGCCGCGCTCGAGCGGCAGGCCGCGCGGCGCGCCCAGGCGACCGCCGAGCGGACCGAGAGCGGCGGCGGATCGGAGTTACTGCCGGTCGAAGAGCCAGAGCCCGATCTGGCGGCCCTCGATGAGCAGACCCGCCGTCTGATCAATGCCAGCATCTTCGTTGCGGCCGTGATCGGACTCTGGATCACCTGGTCCGATGTCCTGCCCGCCTTCACGCAATTGGAGCGCTTCGCGCTCTGGCACTACAAGGGTCTGGTGGATGGCACGGAGCAGCTGATCCCGGTCACCGCGGCAGATGTCGGACTGGTGCTGGTGATCCTCTTCGTCGCAACCATCGCGGCCAAGAACCTGCCCGCACTCCTGGAGATCCTGCTGTTGCAGAGCCCTTCCGTCTCCGCCGGGGCTCGTTACGCGATCACGACCCTCTCGAGCTATCTCATTACCGCTGCCGCCTTTCTGCTCGCCTTCAGCACCCTGGGACTCAGTTGGTCGCAGGTGCAATGGCTGGTCGCCGCATTGAGCGTCGGAATCGGCTTCGGTCTACAGGAGATCGTGGCCAATTTCATCAGCGGAATCATCATCCTCTTCGAGCGCCCGGTACGGGTCGGCGACATCGTGACCATCGGCGACACCACCGGGGTCGTCACCAATATTCGAATCCGTGCAACGACGATCCGCAACTGGGACAAGCAGGAGCTCCTGGTGCCCAACAAGGAGTTCATCACCGGGCGCCTGCTGAATTGGACCCTGACCGACCAGCACAACCGTATTACCATCCCGGTCGGTATCGAATATGGAAGCGATACCGATCGGGCGCTGGCACTGCTGGCCGAGGTGGCCGCGCGGGACGAGCGGGTACTGACCGACCCGGCGCCGCTCATCAGCTTCGAGGGCTTTGGTGACAATGCCCTGACCCTGGTCCTGCGCTGCTATCTGGACTCGCTCGACGGGCGCATCGGCGTGATCACGGATCTCCACCAGGCCATCTACAAGACCTTCGCCGAGAATGGGATCCAGATGGCCTTCCCGCAGCGAGACGTTCGGCTCTGGGCGCGCAACCCGCTGGACGTCCGGATCCAGCGAGCAACCCATCCCGACCCCTCTGCGGGGACGCCCGAGGCAGGGGTCTGACACCGACCAGTCACACCTGAGCAGGATTCGACTCGAATGCAAGAGAGCGTTGATCAGGATCGGGGCCAGATCACCCAGCCCCCTTTGCACCAGAATGTCGCGGCGGTCGACCTCGGCTCCAACAGCTTTCACCTCATCGTCGCCCGCATCGACGACGGTCATATGCAGATCGTCGACCGTCTCAAGGAGATGGTCAGGCTCGGTGAGGGACTCGAGGACGACAAGTCCCTCGCACCCGAGGTCGCCGCGCGCGCCCTGGCCTGTCTGGAGCGTTTCGGTCAGAGGCTGCGCGACTTCCAGGCCGGCAGTGTGCGGGCCGTGGGGACCAACACGCTCAGACAGATCCGACCGGACGCGGATTTCATCGAGCGCGCCGAGGCGGCGCTCGGTCACCCCATCGAGGTCATCGCCGGCCGAGAAGAGGCGCGGCTGATCTATCTGGGCGTCGCCCACGCTCTGGCGGCTGGAGCGGAACGACGGCTGGTCGTCGACATCGGTGGCGGCAGCACCGAGATCATCGTTGGATTGGGCTTCTCGCCCCGGTTGCGCGAGAGTCTGCACATGGGTTGTGTCAGCATGTCGCGCCGCCACTTCCCGGACGGCCGCATCACCGCCAGGGCGATGCAGAGTGCCGAGCTCACCGGTGCACTCGAGGTCCGTCCGGTGCGCGAGCTCTTTCGCCGCGCGGGCTGGCACAAGGCGGTAGGGACCTCTGGGACCATCCGCTCGATCGCGGCCGTCGTCAACGCCGAGGGTTGGTGTGGCGACGGCATCTCGGCCGCATCCCTGAGCCGGCTGAGCGAGACCCTGCTGACAGCCGGCAAGGCGTCAGCCATCAACCTCAAGGGATTGGCGGAGGAGCGCAAACCAGTCTTCGCGGGCGGGGTCGCCGTTCTTCGTTCCGTATTCGAGGCCCTCGGCATCGAGCACATGCAGGTCTCGGATTACGCCCTGCGCGAGGGCGTGATCTACGAGATGATGGGACGCCACCAACAGGAGGATGTGCGCGAGCGCACCGTCGCCAAGCTCTGCCGTCAGTTCCAGATCGATCAGGCGCACGGACAACGGGTCCTCGCGACCGCGACGGCCCTCCACCGTCAGCTCGCTCAGGCTTGGGCGCTGACCGGCCCGAATCATTCGCTCATGCTCGCTTGGGCCGCGCGGCTGCACGAGATCGGCGTCATGGTCGCGCACAGTCAGTATCAGAAGCACGGCGCCTACCTCCTGCGCAATGCCGATCTCGCAGGCTTCACCCGTCAGGAGCAGATGGTTCTCGCCGCACTGGTGCTCGGCCACCGGCGCAAGTTCCCGGTCCAAGAGTTTCTCGGACTGCCTCAGAGTGCGCGTGATTGCTCGCGCAAGCTGTGCGTCATTCTCCGGCTGGCGGTACTGCTTCATCGCGGCCGGTCGGCCGTGAGCAAGCCCAATCCGAGCCTGCTTGCCGATGGCGACTCGCTCGCGCTTGACTTTCCGGACGACTGGCTCGCCGAGCACCCGCTGACCCGGCTGGAGCTGGAGCAGGAGGCCGAGCGTCTCGCGGGGGCTGGCATCAATCTGAGCTTTGGCTGACCGCGCTACGCGGAGAGGCCTTGCTTGGCCTCCTGCGGTTGGAGGCGTGGTCCATCTTGGTCGCGTCCTGGAACACGGCCCAGTAGTCCGCTGCCATGCGCCGGACATCGGAGAACTGGCGCGCGCGGACATGCCCCGCCCGGATGAGCCGAGCACGTCGCGCCTCGTCCCGGACGAGCTCCACCATCGCCCGAGCCATCTGGTCCGGGGCCTGCGGGTCGAAGAGGATTGCGGCCTCGGCCGTGATCTCGGGAAGCGCGGTGACACGACTGCAGGCGACCGGGATACCCGCAGCCATCGCCTCGATGACCGGCAGACCAAAACCCTCGTAGCGCGAGGGGAAGATCAGTCCGACCGCGTGGATCATGAGCGCGGCCAGGTCCGGATCGGACAGATAACCGGGGAAACGGACACGCGCCTCCAGGCCCAGGCGACGCGCCAACTCGCGCAGAGACGAGGTTCTCGGGCCGGGCGCCCCGCTGCAGATCAGCTGTATCCGCTCCGGCAGCCCCGAGCGACAGGCGAGGTCGAAGGCGCTCAAGAGACCTTCGTGGTTCTTGTGCGGCCAGAAGTTGGCGGGATAGACGAGGTAGTGCCCGGGCTCGAGTCCCAGCTGGTCCAGGATGGAGGTCTCGCGTCCGCCAGCGCAGGAGAGCCGCCGCGCCATCCGCGGATGGATGGTTCGAATGCGCTTCGGATCGAGCTCGCCCTGCTCCAGGGCGGTCAGGCGCGTATGGTCCGAGATCGCCACCAGGACCGAGGCCCGGCGACAGGCCTCGGCGAAGGCGCGGTCGCGGTGGGCGAGGTCCTCTGGGGCAAAGAACTCCGGAAAGGCCCTGTATTGAAGGTCGTAGAGGATGCAGACCGTCGCCACCCCGGGTTCCCAATAGGTGGGGGCGGTGAAGGGACAGAAGAGCAGATCGGCACCCAGGTCGCGCAGCAGACCCCTGGTCCCCCCGCGTTTGAGCAAGGCGTTGACGCTGTATCCCAGTCGGCTGATGGCACGCCTTGGACTGGCTGGTAGATGCGAGACCAGCCGGCCCGCGACGCCCAGAAGCAACGGACGCAAGGCATTTCCGACCAAGGGCCCCACGACCAAATAGCGCCGCATGTTGGGCCGCTCGAGCGAGGCGAGATGCCCGTGTGAGGCGGCCTGGGTCAGCAGGATGAACCGAGTCTGGGGCGCGAGCTCGGCCAACTGTACCAGCAACTCCAGAACGAAGATCCTTGCCCCACCGTTCTCACCTCCGGGCAGAAGGGGTGTCAGGTCGACGGCGACGGTGCGCGGCAAAGGCACAGCAGCGGATAACATGCGGGGAATGAGGAATCCTTGGCGCAGGATGCAGTGAAAGGCTCGGGGACTATAATCCGGGAGACAAGGGCCGAGAGTTTCGATGAGTATCCAGGGTGTTGAGTGTGACGCGAATTCCGCACGGCGATGGGGCTCGCCCCCCGGTGCAGGCGGCCCAGCCTCCGGCCCTGGGATTGGTCGACTGTGATTCTAAACCAGGCGAGCTATCGCGCGGAGAGACCCATGTTGCGATCCATCACACTTGCCCTCTTCGTCGGCCTGACGGCTTCCCAGGCGCATGGCACGGCCGTCTCCGTCTGTGCCGACACTTGCGTGCTCGGCGATGGCGGCGCTGCGTCCCGATGCGAGCTCTGGGATTCCTCCACTGGCAGCTGGATCAGCGACCCGACGGACGGGCCCGGAGCGCTGAACAACCGGGCCCGCCGCTATAGCAGCTGGCTGCATCGCTGGATGATGCCAGCTGGCGGCGTCATGAGCGCCCACTTCGCCGATCCCTCTCTCGATCGGGTGGTCGCCTACGGCGGCAGACGGGATTCCCCAATCTGGACCGGGGCCTATCTGGCCGCGGAGTCCTTGCGTTTCATGGCCACGGGTGCACCCGATGCAGCACGCTGGATGGACGAGACAGTTCGCACCCTGAACCGCTGGTGGCGCATCCCGGGGGATCCTGGCTATCTCGCCCGCTACGCCGCGCCGGCGGATAGCCCGGCACCCATTCAGGCGATCCTGGCCGCAGACGACCCCGAGGTCCACCGGGGCGTGCCCTTCGAAGGCGGCTTCTGGCATTGGCGCGGCAACATCAGTCGCGATCAATATCAGGGCGTTCTTCTTGGTTATTCCCTCGCCTACGAGGCGACCCGGAGTCCAGCGCTGCGCGAGATCATCCGGCGAGACGTCGTTGGCTTCGTAGAGCAATTGATGAGCAGCGACCGCACAGGTGTGAAGATCAGCATCGATGGCCGCGTCACCAACGATGAAGTGAACATCCCCTATGCCGTCTTCAGTCGGGCCGACGTGCCGAACGGCACTCCGATGCTGACGATCCGGACCAATCCCATCGACGCCGCCGGCGAAGGGGTGCTCTTCTTCTCGCCCGACATCGCCGAGTTGGTCCGCCAGTTACCCGGTTTCGGCTTCCTGCCCGCTCTCCCCCAGCCGACTCAGGCGATCCAGCTCGGATCCATCTTCAGCGTCGCGCTCCAGGTCACTCAGGGGGTCCCGACCTATGCCGCCCGGCGACAAGCGATCGCGAACCACTTCGAGGGTCAAGTCGACCAATGGCTGGATATCGCCGCTGACTGGGTCAATACCAATCTGTGCGACGAGGGCTATTTTGGTCTCAACATCGGCTTCATGCCGCTGTTCAACTGGATCCGGCTGGAGACGGACCCGGCGCGCAAGGGGCGTCTACAGCGCGAGGTCTTGCGCAATGCCATGTGGGCCGAGGTGGCGGACCACAAGAACGTCTTCTTCGCCTTCATCTATGGCGTCGGTGCCCCGCCAGAGGACGACGCCCAAGTGGTGATCGGGGAACAGGTCGCCCAGCTGGCGCGTTTCCCGGCCGCGCCCAACCTGGCCTCACCACGCGATCTCCGGGGTGTCTATCCCGAGAGCACCGCGTGCCCCGGCATCTCTGCCGTTGCCGTGAATGTAGACGAGCGGGTTCCAGCCACCTTCGTCTGGGAGCGCCACCCCTGGAAGCTCCTGGACCCGGGCACACCGAACCTGGTCTATCCAGGGATCGATTATCTCCTGGCCTATTGGATGGGCCGTCACTATGGCTTCATTCTGGACGACGCGCCTGGAACCTGTCTCTATTGGACGCGAGGCCGTTAAGGCGATCGCCGGAAACGCTTATACCAGTCGAAAGGAAGGAACTCACCCTTCCATAATACGCTATGATGATCGAGGCCGACTTCGACCTGGACGAAGCGGCTTCAATAAGCCCGCTTCACTCCCTAGCCCCACGCCTCGGCAGACGCACTCAAGGTGGTGAACATGCCAACCTTGGTCTTGCCGGCTTGAGCCCTGCGTCTATTCGCGCCTCACGCCAATAATCGAACGATAACGATTAACGATAAATCACTCCCAAGACCCCTTGTGAAGACCCACATGCTCTACGCGCCTTGTAGCCGTAAGCGCCTACAAAGCAGATGGAGCGAATCGCCGCGTTGCTGCCTCTATGGCGCCGCGCGGTGGCGTCCAATGCAGTCACTCAAGGAGGATACTACACTTGACTCGAACCCGAGTACCGAGAACCAAGTCTGTTCCTTCTGGAGCTCCACATTTCGGAAATGTCTCGAATTATCGATAGCGTTGGACTGGATTCCATCCAGTGACAAAAGATGATAGAAAAGATCCTGGAGTGATTTCAAGACAAGCTTCAATAATTGACGTGTACAATATATTCACCGATTTTCTATTCATCTCAGTGTCTTGCCGAAAAAGGCTCTCGCCGTAGAGACCCGAATGGTGTTCAATCATCAAAAGATTAGTTTCTGTGTTGGAATTTTGCGGCGCCTAGAGACCAGACTAGAGGAGCTGCGCCCAAAACACATGGTACATTCGTTGAACATCTTTCGTGTTCGCGCAAGACCCCCTGACCGTCACCTCTGCACCGACCCCTAACCGATAGATCGAGCGAAAGGCTAGGCCCTATAGAGGGCATACTCGGTAATGGCCCAGCACATTGGGCTGCATGGAATCCCCGCGCATTGAAAGCGCGGGATGCATCTGCTCAAGACTCGATCCCGCGGATCTGAATCACTGAATCATTGCATTGCCTGTCACTGGGCAAGCAGGATCCATCACAATTACCCCCACGACTCCACAGGTGATTAACGATGTGCTGGAGAACGACAACTTGTGCCAATTGGCTTGTGCCCTGGATAGCCCTTTTGCTGAGTCTGCTGATCGCCATGGATGTCCGTGCGGCCCGGACTTATTCGCCGAACGAGGTGTTCTCCGGCGTCGAGTATGCGAACAGCCTGCTCGATCGGATCTTGGCGACTAAGGGCCTCAGCGTTGGCGAACCGCCACGTTCCCGGGAGCAGGACGCCAAGCCAATGCACGTTTACGAGTTGCACGTCTCTGCGATCATGGAGCTCTACGCCTACTCCCTGGCGAACGATCGCCGGCCCCCGCCGTTGGTGATCTCCACACCCATCGACTATAAGCCAACCGATGTCTACTATCTGACCAAGCTGGTGATCGATGCCCTCGATGAGATTCATGCAGATGGCGGCAGGAGCGGCGACTTATTGCTGCAGCCACATACCGGCAAGAGCCCTTCGGATGTCTATCAGGAAGTCTTCGAGCTCTATTACAAGCTCAGCCGGCTCAATGCAAAGACGAATGTCAGTCCCGATGAAGTCTATTCCCATATACTGCGCGCCCGCGAGGACCTGCAGTACAGCTTGCTGACCCTCTCGAAGCAGCTGCCCAGCGAGCTGGAGAGCAAGAAACGCATGCTGGTGACGGCCATCTATGGGATGCACCCGGATGGCACGACACTCTCTGCCCGGGAAGACGGAGTGAAGCCGACCGATGTCTTGGCGAAAGCGCTCTCCGTCCGCGCCAAGCTCAACGCCCTGAGAAAGAAGAACGACCTCTCCGAGATCAAACGCCCCGAGGCCACTGAGTTCGGCTCGGTCCAACCCATCGACGTGTTCCTGCAGACCCAGTTCATCATCGCCGAGCTCAATCTGCTCAAAGACCCGCTCGGAATCCACAGCACCACGAATCCCGCCAAGTCAGTCTCAGGTAAGACGCCCTCGGACGTCTACCAGGAGATGAAGCACATCGAGTACATGCTCGATCGGCTGACGATCGCTCTCTAAAGGACAAGGATCACGAGAGGCGACCCCATGCTCAACTCCATTCGCAACAAGATTCTCGCCGGCAATGGCCTTCTGCTCGTCCTGCTGCTGCTGGTGTCTTTATTCGTTCTCAATGAGCTGCGTTCCAATCAGGAGTTCCTGATGCGCCAGGAGGCGGCGGTGGAAGCCGAAACCGAAGCGCGTGAGCTGGAAAAGAGGTTCTTGGAATTCGAGCTCGCCGCACTGCAATTCATGGTCCTGTTTCAGGATGCCGACCGCGAGCGTCGAGACGTCGCATATCGCGACTTGCAGACCCGCTTCCGCGATGCGACCGACCCGGAGGTTGAGGCGCAAGGCGTCGTCTTCGACCAGCTCTACGACCAGCTCGACCAAGCGACGGTCGCCTTCGTCGATGACGACAAGATGACTGGCGGCCTACGGCTTGACCGCTCGGTCGAGACCTCCTCGAGCATCCTGGCGACCATCGAGTCGCAGGTCACCGCCCGTAAGCAGGAGGTGCAGGAGATCGTCGACAAGGTGCATGCCTCCAACACCCGGGTCAGCGTCGCCCTTTACGCCTTGCTTGTCGTCATGGTGGTGATCGGCGTCGGTGTGTCGCTGTTCCTGGCCAACCTCATCGGCAGCGGTTTGAGGCGGCTGCAGGGGACAGTGGAGCGAATCGAACAGCAGGGAGACCTCAGCTTGCGGGCGGACGTGCGGTCGAACGACGAAGTCGGCCGCCTCAGGGATTCCTTCAACCGGCTGGTGGAGAACCTGGCTGGCATCGTCCGCGACGTGATGCAGAAGTCGGATCTGCTGGCCAGCGCCGCGGAGCAACTCTCGGCGGTGACCCAGCAGACCAGCGGCGGCGTGCAACGCCAATTGGATGAGATTCGCCATGTGGCGACGGCGATGAACCAGATGTCGGCCAGCGTTCGCGAGGTGGCGACCAACGCCGAGCAAGCCTCCAATTCCGCGCAGGAAGGCAATCAGGAGGCCACCAACGGCAGCAAGGTGGTGGGCGAGACCATTGCTTCCATCGGCGACCTCGTCGAGGACGTAAGGCTTTCCGCCGAGGTCATCGACAAACTCAAGGACGATACTCAGAATATCGGCACCGTACTGGATGTCATCAAAAGCATCGCCGAACAAACCAATCTGCTCGCGCTCAATGCAGCGATCGAGGCAGCCCGCGCTGGCGAACAAGGGCGCGGATTCGCGGTGGTGGCCGACGAGGTACGCACCCTGGCCCAACGTACGCAGCAATCCACGGGCGAGATCGAAGTGCTGATCGACACCCTGCAAAGTGCCTCCAAACAGGCGGTCGAGGTGATGGGGCAAAGCCGGAAGAAGGCCGAGGACACCGTCGACCAAGCCAAGCGTGCGGGCGAATCGCTCGAGGCTATCACCCGCTCGGGCGGCGACATCCTCAATATGAACACGCTGATCGCCAGCGCCGCCGAGCAACAGAGCGCCACCGCCGAGGAGATCAACTGCAACATCAATAACATTCAGACCATCGCCGAGCAGACCGCCTCGGGGGCAAGACAGACCGCCGCCTCCAGCACCGAGCTGAGTCAACTCGGCGAAGAACTGCGCAACCTGGTAGGACAGTTCAAGCTCTAGGAGCGTCTGAGCGACGCCTCAGGCGACTGCCGAGAACCTTGCGACTGTCGATTGGCAATACGAGACACGAGGGCACCAAAATGACCGATGCGCTGGTGATCCGTCACATGACCCGACCCGAGTTGGAGAGTCTGATCGGCTGGG
>JANQGF010000067.1 GCA_028277465.1 Chromatiaceae bacterium | reverse complement strand
GCCCTGACAGCGCCACGTGAGCCGCGTGTTCGAATTGGATATACTCAAGGCATCATCAGTCCACCTGAACGACCTTGGACCCCCGCATGCCCTCCGTTGTCGAGCTCTACGAGGCCCTTGCCAGCGCACCAGACGATCGCGCCCGCGCGCGGGTGATCGCCGAGGCCTTCGAGCGACTCGAGGAGCGCTATCCGCACCTGCCGGACCTGGCGACCCAGCAGCACCTGCGCGAGACCGAGCTGCGGCTGCAGCGCGAGATCGAGCAAGTGCGCGCAAACCTCACCCTCCAGATCGAGCAATTGCGGGGGGAGGTCAAAACCGAGATCGAGCAGCTGCGCAGCGACGTCAAGACCGAAATCGAGCAGCTGCGCAGCGAAGTCAAGACCGAGATCGAGCAGCTGCGCGGCGACGTCAGGACCGAGATCGAGCAGCTGCGCGCGGAGCTCAAGACCGAAATCGAGCAGCTTCGAGGCGACGTCAGGACCGAAATCGAGCAGCTGCGCAGCGACGTCAAAACCGAAATCGAGCAGCTGCGCGCGGAGTTCAAGACCGAAATCGAACAACTGCGAGGCGACGTCAGGACCGAAATCGAACAGCTGCGCGGCGACGTCAAGACCGAAATCGAACAGCTGCGAGGCGACGTCAACACCAAGCTCGAGCAAATGCGTGGCGAATTCAACACCAAGATCGTGCAGTCACGCGGTGAGGTCGAGACGGCGATCGAACGCAGTCGCAATACACTCTTGGCTTGGCTCATCCCACTGATGCTGACCCAGATCGGGGCCATTGCCGCGCTGGTGAAGCTGCTCTGAGCGGCGCCCGTTTCATCTTCCGGCGTGGCGTCAACCGCCATGATCGTTGGGGCAGCCTGCCCCTGATAGGATTCTGCAACGGGCGCGCCCATATAGATGGAGTCGATCGGCACGTTCGACCGAGCAAGCCTCAACCCGAATGTGCATCGGCAACGGCCTTTGGACCGACAAGTCTGCTCACTTTGTCCTCGGCAGCTCGCCCTCCAGGGGGTACGAGCGATACCTGGACGAACCGACGGAGGGGACAATGCACCTCAATGAGCGACAACTCGCCGACTGCGAGAACAGCACCTGGGACTTCTCGGACCTCCGGGCCCTGTTTCTCAACTGCACGCTCAAACGAACACCGACGCTCTCGCACACGCAAGGGCTGATCGCGATCTCCAAGGCGATCATGGAGAAGAACGGCGTCAGGGTGGAGGTACTTCGCCCCGTCGACTATGAGTTGGCGTTCGGCGTCTATCCCGACATGACCGAGCAGGGATGGGAGCGCGACGACTGGCCGCAGATCTACGACAAGGTCAAGCTTGCCGACATCCTCGTGGTGACTACGCCGATCTGGCTGGGCGAGAAGTCATCCGTCTGCACCCAGGTGATCGAACGCCTCTATTCCTCGTCGGGCGACCTGAACGAGCAGGGTCAATATGCCTATTACGGGCGTGTGGGGGGCTGCCTGGTCACGGGCAACGAGGATGGCGCGAAGCATTGCGCGATGAATATTCTCTACTCACTCCAGCATCTTGGCTATGTCATCCCACCACAGGCCGATGCCGCTTGGCTCGGGGAGGCCGGTCCGGGGCCCTCCTATCTGGACCCCGGCTCCGGCGGCCCGGAGAACGACTTCACCAACCGCAATACCACCTTCATGACCTGGAATCTCCTTCACCTGGCACGGATGATCAAGGCTGCGGGAGGCATTCCGGCCCATGGCAACCAAAGGTCCAAGTGGGAAGCGGGTTGCCGCTTCGACGCCGAGAACCCGGACTATCGCTGACCGCCGTGATCGTGGTCTTGCAGGTTGGCCGCAGGCGCTCCGAATCTCCCTCTCCACCGGGTGAGCGGGCCGGTGTGAGGGGGAGAGCCCGCTGTCTGCAGCGGCGTCCGTTTCGTCTTCCGAGGCGAGCAGCGCCCGATCATGGCGGTACGCCACCGGCAGAGGATTCAGGTGCGCCACGAGCCAGACAAGGCCATCCTCACCGCCAGCGAATCTCCACCAGCGGCACCTCCCAGGCATCGACACGCAGCGCGTCGACGAAGTCGCTCGTGGCCTGCGAACGATCGCGCCGCAGCAAGGCCTCGACGCGGATCTGCTCGATGCGATCGAGCCGCGGCAGCCAGACCCCCGCAGCCTTGCGCGAGAGACGTGCGACGGCCCGCTGCTTGGCATCGAGCAGCAGCAGATGCTCGCCGTCGCGGCGCCAGCCCAATCGATCCCCGCTGTTCAGGGCCGCAAGCGCCTGGTGGATGACGGCGCTCGGCGGCTGGCGGCCGGCATAGCCGATGTCCACGTCGGCGAGCGTCAGGCGCGCATAGCGCCGCGCGACGACCTCCACCGGCGGCGCCACCACCTCGGTGTCCAACTGGAGCAGTGCATCATCCTCGAGCAACGCCAAATGTGGATGGCACTGACCGGCAATGTGTCCCAGCGTCAGCGTCTCCTTGGCGCGGCTCATGCCAACGTAGAAGATACGGCGCTCCTCTTCGCTGCCCGCCGGGCGTTCGCCGCCCCAGCCACCGTCCGCGATCAACACGTGGGCGAACTCGAGTCCCTTGGCCGCGTGTATCGTCGCCAACAGCACACCGTCGCCGACCAGGCGCTCGCGGCGCTGCTCGGCGAGCGTCTCATAGCAGAATTCGGCGATATCGGCGGCGGGCACCTCGGCATTGCCGGCCTCGGCACGCCAGTCGTCGATGAGGCACTCCAGCAGGGTACGCCAGGGCCCGAGGTGCGCTGGCAAGAGGGCCTCCAGCGCATCCGGCGCCATCGGGTCGCGCCCCCGGGCCTTCAGCGTCGCGAGAAAGGCGTCGATCTCGCGAATCCGGTGCAGCCCTGGCAGATCGCCTGGCACGGCAACCGGGATTGCGGCGTGCTCGCACAGCGCGCGGATCGGCGCCAACAACTCGTGGCGACGGGCGAGCACCGCGAAATCGCGCCATCGTCCGCCGCCCATGCGCTCGAGCTCGGAGATCCGATCGACGAGCGCCGCCGCCTGCCGAGGCGCGTCGGGGGCGGATAGCACCAGCACCCGACCCTTGACCAGCGGATCCAGCTCGGCCCAGCGGCCACCGGCCGGCCGCGTCGCCCGCCGGCGGTCGATGCGGATCGGCTGCCCGGTCTTCATGCGCTCCCGGTTGCTGAGGATCAGCGCATTCGCGGCGGCAATGATGTGCCCGCTCGAACGGTAGTTCTCGACCAGATAGTGCGGCTCGGCCTCGTAGTCGGCTTGAAAGCGGCGGATGTACTCCAGGCTCGCGCCGCGGAAGGCGTAGATGTTCTGGTCGTCGTCTCCGACCGCGAGCAGCGTCAGCGCCTCTTCGTCCGCGCGGCGCCCGGCGATTGCCGCAACCAGCCGGTACTGGTCGGCGTCGATGTCCTGGTATTCGTCGACGAGGATGTGGCGGTAGCCGGCCAACAGGCGTGCGCGAACCGCATCGGGCGCGTCGCCGCCAACGCCGGGCAAGTCGACGCGCCCTTCGAGCAGGTCGACTGCATCGGCGATCACGCGCTTGAAATCCGGCCTCTCTTCGCCGCCCGCGGCCAGCCGCTCGGCGTAGGAGCGACCCGTCAAGCGCATCGCGAAGCCATGGTAGGTCTGCACCGTGACACCGCGCGCCGTGTCCCCGACCAATTCGGACAGGCGTCGGCGCAACGCCAGCGCCGCGGAACGATTGAAGCAGAGCAGGATGATGCGATGCGCCGGTACCCGACGTACCCGCAGCAGGTAGGCACAGCGGTGCACGATGACCCGTGTCTTGCCCGAGCCAGGCCCGGCCAGCACCAGCCGGCTGCCCTCCTCGGGCGCGGCGACGATCTCGGTCTGGGCGGGACTGCCCAGGGCGTCGACGATGCGCCGGAACGACTCCGCCGTCGTCGCACGCCGCAGCATCTCGCGGCGGTCGGCGAAGAAGCGCCTCACGAAGCCCTCCTTGCCGAGCGAGAAATAGGCCGTGACCAGTCCCAGCGCCTGGCGGATCTTCTCCGCGCCCAGCTTGGCGTATTCGTCCATGACGTGGATCTGGAAGACGCGCTCGCCATAATGGTGTGCCAGCGGCGCATACTGGGCCTTGGTATAGCGCCGACCCTTGGCGTCGGGCAACAGCCGGACCGTCATGGCGGCGCGAAAGACGGCGAAGCCACCGTGCAGGATGATGGCGCCATGCTCGTGCAGAAAGAGGAGCCCGCGCTCGATGGCCGCGAGCGGGTCGTTCACCTGCCCGCCCAGCAGCAGGTCCTCGCGCAGCGCCCGGACCAGCTCGTCGGTACCGAAGGAGATCAGCAGCTCCGAAGAGGCCGGCGCCTCCGCGGGCAGCTTGGCCAGCAGCGTGCGCAGCACCAGCGCAGCGACCGCGCGGCGACGCTCGGCGGTCGCGCTCAGGGTCCGCCAGTCCCGATGCAGGCGGACGCGCAAGTGATCGCGATCGCCCTGGCGCAGATCCAGGCTGCCGCGCGCGCCGGCGAGTCCGCGGCCATCCTGCGCCAGTCCCTTCAGCAGCGTGCGTAGCGTCTCCGGGCTGCTGTCCATGCCCGCATCGAGCAAGTGCTGATTGAGCCGACGCAGCGACAGCGGCAGCCAATCGCCGCTCTCGGCATCGGGCGCCTGCTCACGCAGCGCATCCAGCATGGCCCGCTCCAGTGCACTCACCTGCTCCAGGATCAACGCCGAGTGCTGCTTGACCTTGTGCCGAACGAAGGCGGTGAGCTGCGGGCCTTCGTGCAGCAGGCCGGCCCCGGCCATGTCGTGCAGCGTGCGCATGACCCGTTGGGCCGGCGTCTCACCCCGGTCCCAGCGCGGGACCTCGGCGTCTCGAGGGGCATCGAAGGTCGCGAGTCGCGCCAGCTCATCCGCCGTCAAGCCCGCGTTTGGATCGGCATTCAGCATGGCCTCCAGAATCGCCAGCCAGCGTGCCCGCTGGGCCGTGGACAGCCCGAGACTGGCGATCCGCTTCTCGGCCTCTTCGAGGCTCGCGACCGCCGGGCGCCCCTGGAAGACCCGCGTGCGGTTCTCGTCGCGCTGCACCAGTCCGGCGCGCTCCAGCCAAGCGATCGCGATGCGCACCCGCGTATCCGCATCGCGCGCCGTCGCATCGAAGCCCAGCCGCAACTCCTCATCGCGCAACAGCTCGCCGCTGGTGACGACGACCACCTCATCGGCATCGCCCTTGGCCCGGCGCAGCCCGCGCAGGATCTCGGCGATATCGCGTCGGGTCAGCTCGGACAGCGCCTCCAGGCCGAACTGGGCCTCGATGTCCTGCTCATCGTAGAGCAGCACACAGATCGCTGGCTTGCGGTCGCGGCCGGCGCGACCGGCCTCCTGGATATAGCTCTCCAACGAGCCCGGGATATCGGCATGGATGACTACCCGCACGTCCTCCTTGTCGACGCCCATGCCGAAGGCGTTGGTGGCGCAGATCAGCTGCAGCTCGCCGACGACGAAGGCCTCTTGGATACGCTTCTTCTCCGGCGCCTGAAGACCCGCATGGAAGGCCTCGACCGTCCAGCCTTGGCGCCGTAGGCGCTCGGCGAGCTCCTCGGTGCGCTGCCGGCGCGCGGCGTAGACGATGGCGCCTCCGGCAGCAGGGTGTGGTTCGGCGACCGGCTCGCCCAGGTGAGCCACCAGGATCTCGTGGATGCGGGCGTCCTTCTCGTGGCGGCCGGCGAGCTGCACCTCGAAGGCCAGGTTGTCGCGCTCGACGCCCGACTCGAGCAGCCGCAGACTCTGGCCGAGCTCATCGCGGAAGTAGGCCAGGATCTCGGCCGTGACGTCCGGCTTCGCGGTGGCCGTGAAACAGGCGACCGGCGGGACGGGCAAGCGCTGGCGCTCGGCAAGTGTGCGGATGAAGCGCCCCGCGTAGAGATAGTCCGGGCGAAAGTCGTGGCCCCATTTGGACAAACAGTGGGCCTCGTCGAAGACCCAGCAGCCGATCTCACGGCTCGCCAGCATCTCGGCGACGGAGCGGTTACGCAGCTGCTCCGGCGAGAGATAGAGCAACGCGATGTCGCCGAGGCGCACGCGCTCCATCACGTCCCCGCGCTCAGGCGGGGTTAGCAGACCGTGGATGGCGGCGGCCGCCGTGGTGCCGGTCTTCTTGACCAGGTTATCGACCTGATCCTTCATCAGCGCCTGCAGCGGCGAGATGACGACGGTCAGGGTGCCGCGGCGGTCATACCGCACCAGCGCCGGCAGCTGGAAGCACAGCGACTTGCCGCCGCCGGTGGGCAGGATCGCGAGCAATGGGCGATCGGCCATGCCATGGGTCACGACGGCCTGCTGAAGGCTGCCACCCTCCTCGCTCTTGGGCTCGGCACGAAAGTCGTCGAAGCCGAGCCAGCGGCGCAGTTGCCCGACCGGATCCTGCGTCTCGCGGCACCAGGTGCAATCCGGGTCTGCACAGGGTGTCTCGCGCAGCGCCTTCAACAGCACCGCCGTGGCCGGGAAGCGCTGCCGCACCCAGGGCGGCAGCACCGAGTTGGCGCCGGCGACCTCGATCCAAGCCGCGGCATAGGCAAGCACCGGGCGCAGATTCGGGTCGGCCAAATGCGCCAGGATCAAGCTCGGCGCCGTCGCCGTGCAGGCGCGCCCCTGCCAGCGGCGAAGCAGCGTGTCCCGGACCTCGCCGACCTTCGGCAGTGCCGCGCCAGCCAAACGGAAGACGTCGGCAATACCCTCACCGCCAGTGGCATTGGCCTCCAGCAGGGTCGCGCCGCGGAAGCAGAAGTGGTGCACCCGCAGCAGCTCGGCGTCGTCTGCCGCGGCCCGACGCACCAGCTCCTCGCATTGCTCGTGCAGCAGGCGCTCGGCGAGCCGGCAGTCCCGGATCGGATCGGCGACGCTGTCGCGCACCAGCTTGTAGTCCTTGACCAGCCGATGATAAGGATTCTGCGGAAAGACCAGCGGGGACAGATAGAGGGTATCAACGATGGGCAGACCGAGCAGCGCGAGCGCCGGGGAGCGGGCGCGCAGCGCCGGCAGGTCATGGCCGAGCAGGTTGTGGCCGATCACATGGTCGGCGCCAGCCACGAAGCGGCTCAGATCCGCCAGGATCCGCTGCGGATCGCCGGCGCCCTGACGCCGGAGCTCGCGCGCGCCGCGGATCGCGCCGATCTTGTGAATGGCGCCGTCGGCACCGGTCTCGACGTCGAGCAGCACGGCGCGCGCGAGCAAGGACTCGGCAGCGGCAGTGATCGGCACAGGGTTCGACATGGGTTTCAGGGCACGCCGACCAGGCCTCCAGCCTGATCGATTCGGTGTCTCGGCGAGCCCCAATGTTAAGGCGATTTCTGTCACACATTCCAAAGAGGACATCCCGCCGCATCGCACGCAGTGCCCTGCCGATCTCCACCAGGCGGGCGACCTCCGAGAGAGAGGCGGCAAGGCCGACGAGCTTCATACCGACTGTCCATCGCAGACGCGATTGCGGCCGCGGCGCTTGGCCTCGTAGAGCATCTGGTCGGCCGCTTCGACGCAGACCTGCGACCCGGCGCTGTCTCTTGGCCAGCAGTGGGTGGTGCCGAGACTGACCGTGACCACGGGGGCCGTCTGGGAGACGGCGTGGAGGATGGCGCGCCGCTCGACGCACTGGCGGATGCGCTCGGCAACGTGGTTGATCTCCTGGATGCTGGCGCCGGGGAGCAGGACGACGAATTCCTCGCCACCATAGCGCGCGGCGAAGTCACTGGCGCGCTGCAAGGCACCGGCGATGCAGCCGCTGACCGCGCGCAGACAATCGTCGCCGGGGCGGTGCCCGTAGTGGTCGTTGTAGCGCTTGAACTCGTCGACATCGAGCATGATGAGACCGAGGCTCGTGCAGCTGCGGCGTGCGCGCCGCCATTCCTGGTCGAGGCGCTCATCGAAGGCGCGCCGGTTCGGCAGTCCGGTTAGGCCGTCGCGCGCGGCGAGCTCCTCGAGCAGATCGGTCTTGCGCTTGAGCTCGAGTTGCGTTCGCACCCGTGCCTTGACGATCGGCAGATGGAAGGGCTTCACGATATAGTCCGCCGCGCCGAGGCTCAGCCCCTTCTCCTCGTCGGCCTGCTCACCCTTGGAGGTGATGAACATCAGCGGGATGTGATGGGTCTGGAGGTCGTCCCTGAGCCGGCGGCAGACCTCGAGGCCACTCATGCCGGGCATCAGGATATCGAGCAGGATCAGGTCCGGCTGCGGCGACCGGACGGCCAGCTCCAGCGCGCGCTCGCCGCTGGTGGCGACCAGGACCTCGTAATCTGCCGCAAAGGCCTCGCCGAGCATCGCGACGTTGACCGGGACGTCATCGACGACGAGGATACGCGAGCGGCGATTCGCTTGGTGCATGGTCCTCGCTTCAAGCCCCTGGAGTCTCGGTCGGCCCAGCGCCCAGATTGCCGTCGTCAGGGACGACGAGCAGCGGCGCGGGGATCGACAGCCGGGCGGCGAGCCGTTCCAGATCCACCAGCGCCGCCTCGTAATCGAAGGCCTGCATGTGCTGCTCGTAGGCGAGCAGGTCGCCGGGTGGAACCTGGCCATCGAGTGCGGAGCGGATGGCCGGGGTCAGCCGACTGGCGCCATAGTGCCCGCCGTGCAAGAGTCTCGCCTGCTCCCGCAGACGGGGCAGGAGCGACTCCAGGTCCAAGGCCATGGGTGCCGCTCGGTCGGCCTCGCTGCCTTCGACCGCTAGTCTCAGTGCATCGATGGCCCCACAGGCCGCCGTCAACTCGCGTGCCAGATCCGCGAGCACCGGCTCGACAGACGCCTGCCCGCCTGCCCCCAGCTGCCCCGCCAGCTCCCGCGCAGCGCGGGCAATCCCCTCGCCCCCGAGGTTGGCCGCCGCACCCTGAAGCGCATGGGCCGACTGCTCGGCCTCCCGGGTCCGACCCTCGGCAAGCGCCTGCTCCAAGGTCACCGCAGCCTCGCGGTAATCGCGCCCGAAGCCGGCCAATAGCTCCCGGTAGAGACGGACATTGCCGGCGACCCGTCTCAGGCCCGCTTGGACATCGAAGCCGGCGAGCGACGCGAGCTCGCTCGGCACCTCCGCGATCGGCGCTGGCTGGGCGGGGGCGACCTGCTCCGTACGGGCGGGAATCCATTCGATCAGCGTCGCCATCAACCGGGCCGGCTCGATCGGCTTCGGCAGATGGTCGTTCATGCCGGCGTCCAGACAGCGCTGGCGCTCCGAGGCCATCGCATGGGCGGTCGTGGCCACGATGGGGACCGCGGCGCAGCGGGTCGATTGGCGCAGCTGGCGGGTCGTCTCGTAGCCGTCCATGCCGGGCATCTGGATGTCCATCAGGATCAGCTCGAAGGGCTCGCGATCGGCCAAGGCGAGCGCCTCGGGTCCGCTCCCGGCCACCGCGACCCGCAATTCGCCCCGCTCGAGCAGCTCGCGCAGGACCTGGACATTGAGCGGGTTGTCCTCGACGATCAGGACCTTGGCGCCAGCGATCGGACGGAGCCGGACTGGATCCCAGTCGACCAGGGGCGGTGCCGGCTCCTCTCGTGTGCCCTGCCCAGTCAGCGCACGCGCCAGGGTGTCGATCAGCAAGGAGGGATTGACCGGCTTGAGCAGGAAGCCGTCGAGGCCCAGTCGCCGCGCCTCGTCGGCCAGCTGCTCCTTGGCATGCGCAGTCACCATGACGATGGTCGGGGGACTGGTACCGACCTCCTTGATTCGCCGCGCCGTCTCGAGTCCATTGATCCCGGGCAGCCTCCAGTCCATGAGGATCGCATCGATCGCCGGTGCGGCCGTCTCGCCCGGCGCCAAGCGTGCCAGCGCCAGCTCGCCGCTCTCGGCGTCCTCGACGGCGAAGCCGGTCGCCTCCAGCATCTCGCGCAGCACCCGCCGGGTGCCCTCATGGTCCTCGACGATCAGCACCCGCTTACCGCTCAGGCTGCGGTAGGCGTGCAGGCGGGTCTCCTCGTCCTCGACTCGCGGCAGCCTCACCTCGAAGAAAAAGGTGCTGCCGCGGCCTGGCTCGCTGTCGACCCCGATGATCCCACCCATCAGCTCGACCAGGCGGGCACAGATCGACAGGCCGAGACCGGTGCCGCCATGCTGGCGGCTGGTCGAGACATCGACCTGACCGAAGGGCTGGAAGAGCCGCTCGCGCTGCTCGGGGCTCAGCCCGACGCCCGTGTCGCGGACACTGAAGCGCAGCCGGGTCTCCAGGGCCTCGTCGGTGAGCGCCGCGACCCCGACGACGACCTCGCCCTGGTCGGTGAACTTGATCGCGTTCGCGATCAGGTTGGTCAAGATCTGCGAGAGGCGCAGCGGGTCGCCGAGATAGCCGCGCAGAAGCACCGGCGGACAGTTGAAGATCAGCTCCAGGCCCTTGTCCGCGGCGGCGGTACCGAACAGGCTGGCGAGATTGTCGAGCAGACTGCCGAGATGGAACTGGACCTGCTCCAGCCTCATCTTGCGCGCCTCGATCTTGGAGAAGTCGAGGATGTCGTTGATGACACCGAGCAGATGCTGGCCGGCGGCCAGGATCTTCTCGAGATAGTCCCGCTGGCGCGGGCTCGGGTCCGTCAGCAGGGCCAGATTCGCCATGCCCATCACGGCATTGAGCGGGGTGCGGATCTCGTGGCTCATGTTGGCGAGGAAGCTGGACTTCGCCTTGGTCGCCTCGTCGGCCACCTGCTGGGCGATGAGCAGCTCCCGATTCTGTTCGGCCAGGGCCTCGGTACGCTCACGCACGCGGGTCTCCAGGTCATCGACCCGTTGTGCATTGACGAGCGAGATGCCGATCTGTGACGAGAGCAGACGCACGATCTCACGTTTGTCGGACGTGAACAGATCGGCGATGTCCCCGTGCTCCAGATAGAGGATCGCCTCGAGTCGCGCCTGGGTGCTGACCGGGACGACCAGGACCGACTTGGGCCGGTGGCGCTCGAGATAGGCATCCTGGACATAGCGCGAGAAGCGCTCCAGCGCCACCTCCTCGCCCGTGCGGATGCAGTACTTGACCAGGTCGACCGACAGCTTGGCTGGGTCCAGCGGTGCCTGCTCCAGCACCTGCTCCTCGCCCGCGACATCCAGGTACCCGGCGATGCCCCAGTCCTCGCGCTGACGTAACAGCCAGACCTTCTCGGCGCCCGAGACCTCCAGCAGGATCTTGAGCAGACGCCGGATCAGCGCGTCGAGCCGGGTCTCGCGCGCGAGCAGCCTCTGGGCCTCGATCAGATTGAGCAGATCCAGATCGCGCTGCCGGCGCGTCACCAGGGTCGTATGGAACTCGGCCTCCAGGGCCTGCACCTTGCGCACCGCACCCCACTGGCCATAGAAGGCATGAGCCTGGGCCAGATGGAAGTCGCCGAGCTCGCGGTTGCCGAGCCCATACCAGAAGTCGGCGCAGCGCTCGTAGGCGAGCGCGATGTCCTGCGTGAACTGGTTACGCCGTGCCGTCTGGATCGCCTGCCCGAAGAGCCGCATCGCCGCGGCCGTCTCGCCCTGGGCGCGGGCCTGCTCGGCCTGGATGAGCTCCAGCTTGTGCCGCCAGTTCTCCGGACAATGCTCGGCCCAGGTCTCCCACTGGGCGACGAGTGGCGCGAGCTCGTCGGCCAGGCTGGGGTCGTCCCCCAGATGCCGGCAGAGCACCAGACCAGCATAGAAATAGGCCGTCGAGACCGGCATGAAGCCGGTGATGTAATGGAGCAGCCGGAGCGCCTCGCGGGCATGGGGGAGGGCGGCGTCGAAGTGGCGGAAGGTATAGAGGAGCTGGGTCTTGAGGATCTGGTGGTAACAGTGCGCCATGACGTTGGTGTGGTAGGCGCGTCGGTGGACCGCCTCGTCGAAGCCATCCTGGGTGAAGCGGGTCGTGTCACTGTCGGGGACTTGCAGTGCTCGGATCAGCTGGCGGTAGAGCAGATAGGTGCCGAGGGCATGGGAGTTCTGGGTCTTGTGCGCGAATGCGAGGCCCTGCTCGAGCTCCTCCTCGACCCCGGCCAGCGCATCGCCACGCTCCAGCCGATAGGGCACGGTGTTGAAATAGATGAAGCCGGCCATCTGGATGTCGCCGCTTTGCTGGAGCAGATGGAAGGCCTCGCGCGCCATCTCCAGGCTCCAGTCATCCTTCATCGGCTTGAGCCAGTGATAGGCGAAGAGGATGAACAAGTGCTTGGAGTTGCCGAGCGAGCGCTTGTTGTTGCCGGAGATGCGGATGGCGAAATCGGCGTACTCGTAGCCGGTGCGGTAGTTGTTCTCGACGATGATGAAGGGTGCCGTCGCGGTCGAGAAGGGATAGCCCATCGCCTCGAAGACGCCGTTCTCCAGCGCCAGGCGGATGGTGGCGCAGATCAGCAGCCCCGAGACGAGTGGGTCGTAGAAGAAGGACGGCGGCACGATGGCCGAGATCAGCTCGCAGAGAAAGACCATCTCACGGTGGTTGCGCCGCTCGATCCGCAGCAGGTCCGTGATCGGGCCGATCCCGTGTCGCTCCAGCTCGTCGCGGACCGCGGCCAGCACCGCGGCGAGCTCGGCCCGCTCCGGCTCGAGGGTCAAGTGGACCCCGCGCCGCGCCAGGATCGACAGCCCGAATGCGGTCGCCTCCTTGTAGCGTCCACGCATGCTGTCCTGGGAGACCTTGGCGATGAGGTTGTCCTGGAGCACATAGAGGTCATCACACCCGGCGAGGTGCTCGCCGAAGACCGCGTCGGCCTCGTCGAAGTGGCCGTTGAGGTGCAGGGCGAGGTGCGCCTCGCGCCGGCAATCGAGCGCGAGCGCGGGATCAGCGACGGCCGGCAGCAGGGCCTCGGCCTGACGGACGAAGTGCAGCGACTCGCCGTAGGCCGAGACCTCGCGGGCCCGGCGGGCGGCCTCGAGATAGAGCCGGAGATAAGGCCCCTGGTCCCCCGTGATGCGCGCGAAGCCCTTGGTCAGGTGCGCGGCGACATTGAACAGCTCCTCGAGCGACCGATCGCGTCCGCGCTCGATCAGGATCTCGGCGATCGCGAGGTGCAGCCCAGGGAGCTCAGCGGGTGCGTTGAGCTGGTAGCAGGCCTGTTGGATGCGGTCATGCACGAAGTAGAGCGACTCGCCGCGGTGCACCAGCATGCCATCCGCGAGGGGCCGGGCGAGGTGTGCCTGCAGCGCATCGATCGGCTGGCGCGCGACCAGGGCGAGGATGTCGAGCGCGACATGATGGCCGGTGACGCCGATGAGCTTCATCAGGTCCAGCGTCTCGCCGCGGAGCCGCCGCAGCCGCGCCTGCATCAGGTCGACGACGTTTGCCGAGATGTCGAGCGCCGCGATCCCCGCCTCGTCGACCTGCCAGGCATCCACCTCCGCGTCGAAGCGGATCAGCGCTCGCTCATCCAGGCTCTTCAGGAACTGGTGGACGAAGAAGGAATTGCCGTGCGTCTTGGCATGGACGCTCCGGGCCAATTCGGGTTGGGGGGCACGCAGCGTATCGGCGATCAGTGCCTCGATGTCGGCCAGGGCCAGGTCGCCGACCTGGATGCGCTCGATCGGCAGCTCCGCGGCGACCAGCTCGTCGAGCGCATGCTGGAAGGGGTGTTGGCGGTCGACCTCGTTGTCGCGATAGGCGAGGCAGAGCATCAGATGGGGCGTGCGGCTCAGTGCCAACGCCTTTAGCGTGTTGAGCGAGACCAGATCGCTCCATTGCAGGTCATCGAGGAACAGCAGGAGCGGCTGCTCGGGCCGCGCGATCAGGCCGACGAAACGCAGGAACAGGAACTTGAAACGGTTCTCGGCCTCGACGCCCATCAGCTTCTCGACCGGCGCCTGTGCACCCAGGAGCGTCTCCAGACGCGGGAAGACCGCGGTCAGCACGCCACCCTGGTCGCCGATCTGCTCGATGAAGCGGGCGCGGAATGCGGCGATGTCGGCGTCCTCGGCGAACAGCAGCTTATCGACGAAGTCCTCGATCGCCTCGACGAACGCGAAATAGGGGATGCTGCGCTTGTACTGCTGGAACTTGCCGGAGATGAACAGGCCGCCCTGCCCCGCGCGCAGCCGATCGAGCTCGGCGACCAAGGTGGACTTGCCGACCCCGGAATAGCCGGCGATCAGGGTCAGACTGCTGCCCCCGTCGGCCACGCCGCCGATGACGCCGCGCAGCCGCTCGAGCTCGGCGGTGCGCCCATAGACCTTCGAGGAAATACGCAGCCCGCGCCCGAAGTCCCGTCGACCCGGCACGAACCCGGGCGCCTCCCAGTGGCGGAGATCATGGATCAGCCCAGCGAGGTCTTGGTAGCGCCCCGCGGGCTCCTTCTCCAGGAGCTTCATGGTGATCGCCGCAAGACCCGAGGGGATCGTCGGATCGATCGCATCCGGCGGCCGCGGGCGCCTGGCCAAATGCAGCGAGATCAGCTCCGAGGCGCTCGTCGCGACGAAGGGGAGGCGCCCGCACAGCAGCTGGTAGAGCACGACGCCCAGTGCATAGAGGTCGCTCGCCACCCCCACCGGGTGGGCGACCTTCCCGGTACGCTCGGGTGAGAGATAGGGCAGCTGCCGCTCGCTGAATCGACCCAGGTCCCCGGGCGCTGACTCGCCTTCGAGCTGCGCCAGGGAGAAATCGAGCAGATACACCTCGCCGGACGCGTCGACGAGGAGGTTCTCGAGCGCGAGGTTATTGTAGATCACGCCACGGGCGTGGACCGTCGCGAGCGCCTTGGCGAGCTCGAGCGCGAAGGCGGCCCGCTCGGTCGGCGTCGTCAGCGCGGCGACGGCCTTGACACCGGGCTGACCGGCAACCGGCTCCTGCACCAGCACCCTCTTGCCGCCGGCCTCGAAGCGCGCTTCGTCCCTCGGGACCTGGGGGCTTGCGATATGGCGGGTCAGACGCTCGTCGCGCTCGGCCCGCCTCGGATCGGCGAAGACCTTCAGGATGCAGCGCCGCGCGTTCCGGCGGGCGAGCAGGAGCTGCCGATCGTCGGCGCTGGCGAGGGTATCGAGGATCTCATAATCGGCGAGGCGCATGCCGTCAGACTCGGCCTTGGGTTGGTTCAACTGAGCGTAACTGAAAGTCCGCCACAGGCGCTCCGACTTGCCCTCTCCCCGAGGGGGAGAGGGATGGGGAGAGGGGCGACGCCGCAGCTCGACCACACGCCACCTTCATCCTCCGGGGGTGGCGTACCGCCATGATCGGTCGGCGAAATCACAGGATTGGAACCATAGCACTCCCATGCCCGAATTGCGCCTTCGGGCTTCGACCACAGTATGTGGCATGGCAATGTGGGCAATGAAATATTCGGGCGATCTCCGGAAACCTTCGCACCGGGAATGGGGCGCGGAACGAGACAGGATTGGCAGGATTCCTTGACAGAAATCGCCTTAGCTGGGACTGGCGGCTGGCCCCGAACCCGGAGCCGCTCGGCGATGTGTTATGTCCAGAGATCACCGAGCGCAAGCTGGATTGCGTCGAACGGCGGTACGGCGACGACCGCATCACCACGCCAGTCCCCGAGTGGGCGCCAATCGGGGCCTTGCGATGCGAATGCCTCTAAGTAATGATTCAGAAACAACCTACACACCGTAGGTTGGGAAAAGCGGAGCGTGCCCAACAAGGGCGGCTCAAGTTGTACCACTTGTTTCTGAATCGTTCC
>JANQGF010000406.1 GCA_028277465.1 Chromatiaceae bacterium | reverse complement strand
TGCGAAGTCTCTTGATTGGATCGGCCTCGGCAGCCACGACAAGCATCGGAGCTGTCGCGGTTTAGGCTATTAAAAAATATAAAATTTAAACCGCGTCTCTAGCGATGTCGATGAAATCCCCAAGGCCAAGCACAAAATGAAAACGACGCATCTCGCTCTGGACGCGGTTTAGGGGGATTGACAGAAGATCTTGTCAATTGCCCGCGCTCCTGTTAATCGTAGCCGGCTATCGACCGGTGCGCACTCGGGACCAAGGTGGGAGTGGATGCGCGCCGAAACGACAAGGGGTGGGTTGCGTCGACCTGGAGAGACCCGAGGTTATAACCAAAGGCGGGGCCCTTCTTCGGCCCAATCGATGCCCCTGAAGTCCGTGTCAGTTTGATTGGCTGGCCTGGGGCCTTGCGTCATGAGCCATCCACTGGAGAGAGAAGAATCCATGCCCGACTGGTATATGCTGACCTTGGTGGGCGCCGACCGCCCCGGGATCGTCTCGCAGGTCACGCGCGCACTCTACCGCCTTGGTTGCAACCTGGGCGAGGCGTCCATGCTTCGGCTCGGCGGGAGCTTTACCATTATGCTGATGGTGAGCGGGGATTGCCGCCGTCAAGAGATCCTGGATGGCTTGGCGCCGGTGGCCGAGGCGCTCGGTCTGCACCTGCATCTCGACCCGGTTCAAGGCGGATTGCACCAGCATCTGGTGCCGAACCAGCAGGTGCGCGTGATGGGTGCGGACCGCGCGGGCATCGTCGCGGACGTGACCGAGATCCTGGCCGATCAGGGTTTCAATATCTTGGAGCTGGAATCGGATGTCGCGGGCGACCGGGAGCAGCCCGTCTACATCATGAACATTCAGGGCTATTGCGAGCGGACGCTGGAGAGCCTGGAGACCGCGCTGTCGGTCCTGAACAGCCGGGGGATCTCGGTGGATGTCTCTCCGGTCGAGGTCCTGATGGGTTGACCCATGGCGATTCTGGACATCCTCAAACTGCCCGACCCGAGACTCAAGCAGGTCTCCGCACCGGTCGAGCGTTTCGACGCGGAGCTGGAGGACTTCATCGCGGACCTCGAGGAGACCCGCTTGGCCGGCCCCGCCGCGGTCGGTATTGCCGCGCCTCAGGTCGGACGCCTTCAGCGCATCCTCATCCTGGATGTCTCCGCACGCCCCAAGACGCCGAACCACGGTCATCTGGTCTTGGTGAATCCAGAGATCCTGCATTGGGAAGGCTATGCCATCGGGCGCGAGGGCTGTCTCTCGGTCCCGGATTACACGGGTAATGTGATCAGGGCGACCAGCATTCGGCTCCAGGCCCAGGACCCCGAGGGTCGGCGCCAGGAGTACCGGATGGAGGGGTTCGAGGCGCGCGCGGCCCAACATGAGCTGGACCATCTGGATGGTCTACTCTTCGTGGACCGTGTCGTGAGTCGGCGCACGGATCTTTACCGGCGCAAGGTTTACAAGTCCTGAACGGTCCTGACGGCCATGATCGCGGTACCTCACCCGCAGCGGGTGGCGGTGGTGCGTTGCGTCGCCGTGGCCTCGCCCGCGCCTGCCTCTGCGCTGGGGGAGTGGGTGAGTCGGAGCGGGAACGGCGTATCTGCGGGGTCGTGCATTTTGCATGGCCGCCCGGGGGCCGACAGGAGGTCCCGCGCCCGACCCGACCCAGTCGGGTCGGAAACCCTCCGCGGCCAATCTTGTCTCTCTGCGAAGAGACCCAAATCGAGTCATGCTCATGAGACAGCGTCTTTCCACGTCCTCGCTTGCCGTCTTGCTCCTGCTGGCCGCGGCCGCAGTCGCTGCGACCCCGCAGCCGGTTCCGCTGTCGGAGCTCTTCCCGACCCCGGAGCAGACCAAATCGGCGATCGTGATCAACAAGGTCCTGGAACGCTACCACTACCGCAAGTTGACGCTCGACAACGACTTCGCGCGCGAGGTGCTGGCCAATTACCTGGAGGCGCTGGATCCGAACCGTTCCTTCTTCCTGGCGCGCGATGTAGCACGGTTCGAGACTGGCGCCCGCCGGCTCGAAGAGAGCCTGCGCCGGGGCGAGCTCGATGTCGCCTTCGACGTCTTTCGCGTCTATCGGATGCGGGCTGACGAGCGTGTGGCCTATGCACTGAAGCTGCTGGAAGGCAGCTTCGACTTCAGCCGGCCGGAATCCTATGCATTCGAGTCGCCCGACGCCCGCTGGGCCCGAGAAGGTGCCGAGCTGGACGAGCTCTGGCGTAAGCGGGTCAAGAACGACTTCCTGACCCTGCGTCTGGCCGACAAGGCCGACGCGGAGATCCGCGACCGTCTACGCAAGCGTTACGAGGGGCTGGCGCGCCGGATCCATCAACTGGACCGCGAGGATGTCTTTCAGACCTTCATGAGCGCCTACACCCAAACGCTCGAACCTCATACCAGCTACATGTCACCGAGCACCTCGCAGAACTTCGACATCAGCATGAAGCTCTCGTTGGAGGGCATTGGTGCGGTTTTGCGCGGTGATCATGAATACACGGTCGTGCAGAGCACGGTTCCGGGTGGTCCGGCCCGGGAATCGGGGCAGGTCCACGCGGGTGATCAGATCGTCGGTGTCGCGCAGGGGCTCGACGGCCAAATGGAGGATGTGGTCGGCTGGCGGCTGGAGGACGTGGTGAACAAGATCCGCGGACCCAAGGGGTCGGTGGTGCGTCTGCAGCTGTTGCCAAAATCCAGCGGATCCAGTGCGCGCACGCACGAGGTCTCGCTCGTGCGCAATGAGATCAGGCTGGAGGACCAGGCCGCGAAGAGCTATGTGGTCGACAATCTCACCAATGGGCCTGGGCTGAGGATCGGAGTGGTCGAGATCCCGGCCTTCTATCGTGACTTCGAGGCGGAGGGATCGGGCGATCGCGATTTTCGCAGCACCACCCGCGATGTGCGCCGATTGATCGACGATCTGGTCGTGCGTGGTATCGATGGGATCCTGATCGATCTGCGCGGCAATGGCGGCGGGTCCTTGGCCGAGGCCACGTCGCTCACGGGTCTCTTCATCGATCGGGGCCCGGTCGTCCAGGTCAAGGACACCTTCGGCAAGGTGGAGGTCGAGGCGGACATGGAGCCTGGCGTCGCCTACAGGGGCCCACTGGCGGTCTTGGTCGACCGCGACAGCGCCTCCGCCTCTGAGATCTTCGCCGCCGCCATCCAGGATTACGGACGCGGGCTGGTGATCGGCGAGCCGACATTCGGCAAGGGAACGGTCCAGACCCTGATCGACCTCAACCGCTATGTGCCGGGCGAGCACAATGATCTCGGCCGCCTGCGCTTGACCATGGCTGAATTCTTCCGCATCAGTGGCGGCAGCACCCAGCTGCGCGGTGTCGAGCCCGATATCAGGTTCCCGACCGCAGACCCTATCTCCGATCATGGTGAACGATCGCTCGACAACGCCTTGCCCTGGACGCGGATCAAGCCTGCAGCCTATGAGAAGACGGGTGCCTTTAGTCTGGATCCATTGACTCGGGCGTCTGAGAACCGTACCGCCCGTGACGCGGGGTTCAAGATGCTGACCGTGCGCAGCAGGCTGATGCGTGATATCGAGTCCCAGACCCAGGTCTCTCTGCGTGAAGAGGATCGCCGCCAAGAAGAGAAGCGTCGGGAGCGCGCCTTCGAGGAAGAGCAGGAGCGTTATCTGCGCGCGCGCGGCATCACGCCGGTAGACGAGAAGGCGGATGAGATCGACGAAGATGCCCTGGAGGCACAGCGCGAGGCCATTGCGCGTATCCAGGTGGATGAGGCGGCACGCATCTTGGCCGATGCCGTCCTGCTGCAGCGTGGCAACCGCCCCCGTGCCGTGATGAGGGACTGAGCTTGAAGGATCCGAGGGCGGCCCTGGAGCGCCGGGCTGCAGGTCTCAGCACCGGTGGGGCATCAGCGACGTTCGCCGACAATCTGATCGGGTTGGAGAAGGAAGGTCTGCGTGTCTCGGCGACGGGGAGGCTGGCCGCAACGCCGCATCCCCCGTCTCTCGGATCGGCGCTGACCCATCCCTACATCACCACGGATTTCTCGGAGGCACTGATCGAGCTCATCACGCCGGCCCTGGCGAGCGTCGATGGGGTGCTGGGCTTCCTGACCGATCTCCATCTGTATCTCTACCGGCATCTCGGAGCGGAGCTGCTCTGGGCAACCAGCATGCCCTGCGTGATCGAGGGCGCCAGGAGCATCCCGCTCGCCCGCTATGGGACGTCCAATCCAGGGACCATGAAGACGGTCTATCGGCGTGGTCTGGGTAATCGCTATGGCCGCACCATGCAGGTCATCGCTGGGGTGCACTTCAATCACTCCTTCGCGGACGCCTTCTGGGATCTGTATCAAGAGCAGACAACGGGTAGCGGCGAAGCCGTCCACTTCCGCGCCGAGGCCCAGATGGGCATGGTTCGCAATCTACAGCGGGTCGGGTGGCTCGTGCCCTATCTCTTCGGGGCATCCCCGGCGGTCTGTGCCAGTTTCGCGCAGGGACAGGAGACCGACCTTCGGCGCTTCGACGCCAACACGCTCTTCTATCCCTATGCCACCTCGCTGCGGATGGGGGATATCGGCTACCAGAACAAACAGGAGGAAGGCACGGGCATGAAGGCCTGTTACGACAGCCTGGATGCCTATGTACGCAGCCTGACGTGGGCGATCGAGACGCCTTGCCCGCAATACGAAGAGATCGGGGTCAAGGTCGGGGATCGTTACGAGCAGCTCAATGCGAACGTGCTGCAGATCGAGAACGAGTATTACAGCACCGTGCGGCCGAAACAGATCACCGAGTGGATGGAGAAGCCCACGCTGGCATTGCGCCGGCGGGGTATCCGCTACGTGGAGCTGCGCTCATTGGACGTCGACATCTTCGATCCGATCGGCGTGGGTGCCGAGCAATTGTTCTTCCTCGAGACCTTGATGCTCTATTGCCTCCTGTCCGAGAGTCCGCGGATTGGGACCCGCGAGCGTCGGGATATCGACGAGAATCAGGTCCTGACCGCGCATCGCGGCCGCGAGCCGGGCCTGCAACTCGCGCGCGAGCGTGAGCCCATGGGGCTGCGCCGTTGGGCAGAGGAGATCCTGAGCGGGATGGCGGCGGTGGCCGAGCTGCTCGACGGCACCTCGGAGGGCCCGCGCGCCGAGAGTCTACAACGGCAGTGGGACAAGGTCAGAGACCCGGATCTGACGCCTTCCGCACGCGTGCTGGAGACGATGCGGGCACATGGCGAGGGCTTCTTCGCATTTGCCCAGCGTCTCTCCGACACCCACCGCCAACACCTTCTGGCCTCGACCCCGACCCCCGAGCGTGCAGCCTGGTTGGACCAATTGGCCGCCGATTCAGTCCAGCAACAGGGGGAGATGGAGACCGCGGACGAACAGAGCTTCGAGGACTTTCTGCGCGACTACTTCGGCCAAGGAGAAGGTGACAGAGAAGTCGCCGTTGGCTGACGAGCAGGCAGAGGCCTCGTCTCGTCACGCCGGGAGGACCGGCTCACTGATCGAGCTGCGGTCTCTTCCGGCGGCCCTCCTCGAGTCTCATACCATCTGGCTCGTCTTCTGAAGCCGGCCTCTCATGCCGCACCCAGGATCGCATCGTGCGGCGATGTTCCGACGGGTGTGCGTTCAAGGCGAACGTCAATTTGGTGCCATCTGGTATGAGCCTGTCGGCTAGTCTCCTTACTGGGTCGCGGTCGATTTTTCGACCGGTGCGGCGGCCTGCTGCTGTGCGTCTGGGGCTTGCGCTGGCATAGAGGTCATCGGCCGAGGCATGGCCGGGTACAGACCCGGAGCCGCACTGAAACCGCGGTGGGCGAAGGCGCGGCGCGGGTACATGGCGCGACGTTGCTCGTGCATGCGCTTCATCGCCGCTTGGCGTTCATCCATTTGCTTCTGCGCCTGGGCGCGGTAGGCATCCATCTCTTCGAGCCGTTTCTGCAGCGATTCGGGCCCGGCAGGGTATCCCAGCGTCGGCATTGCAGGCATCTCCGGGATGGCCGGGAAGTCCCCGATCTCGGGGATGGGAGGCAGTTCCGGGAACCCCGGCTCGAAAGCGAGCGGATAACCACCGAAGGGCATCAAGCCGGGATTGGTCTCCTGGAGCTGTTTGGCGTGAGCAGCCTGCTGCTCCACAAACTGGCGTTGGGCCGCCATTGCTTGCTCCATGGCCTTGGTCCGTTGTTCGAGCATGGCCTTCTGCTGGGCGGCCATTGTCTCCCGTTGTTCCTGGGTCAGGGTTGGGACCGGATAGGCGGGGGCATACCAGGCGTTGGCAGTCGAGGTCGCGGCGACCAGGGCGACGATGGAAGCGGCTTGGATGAGCTTGGACATATTACACACCTTAATCACAAAGAATCGTTTGAAGGACGGACCGAAACGAGCAAACAGCCATGCGGCATCCCTGTCGTTTGTTATTCCCGGCTCCCGACTTGCTTCAGCATGTGATCCACGACGGCAGCGGACTCTGGAGCAGGGTCTTGGTCTTGCCACATCAGTGGAACGACCAATTAGGGCATCAGTATATAAGAAATATCTGAAATAGCAACAGGTCGATATGCCAAGCAATGCGTACTCTGCCTGCTGCCTGACGCGGTCCAAGGCGACTTCCGAGAACCTTCGTACCGAAAGGAGCTGTCGCGGTTTAAGCTATTAAAAAATAGAAAATTTAAACCGCGTCTCCAGCGATGTCGATGAAACCCCCAAAGCCAAGCACAAAATGAAAACGACGTATCTCCCTCTGGACGCGGTTTAGGATTTGCCGTTC
>JANQGF010000256.1 GCA_028277465.1 Chromatiaceae bacterium | reverse complement strand
TTGGTCACGTCTGCTCGCTCACATGAGTGTCATGGTGCCCCAGCGGGGGCGCGTCTGGATTCAGATGTGTCAGGTTGGCCAGGTGCTTGTGGCTTGGGCGATTTCCAGAAATTCTCGTACCCCCCATACCTGTAGGATGGGCAAAGCGAGCGCTCCAGCGTTCGAGTGAGCCTCATCGGTTTGGCGCGCGTGCCCATCGTTCCGAGGTCGCAGAAGGCCTTAAACCGCGCCTGGCGCGATATGGGAAGTTTCTTGATTGGATCGGCCTTGCCAGCCACGACAAGCATCGGTGCTGTCGCGGTTTAAGATACTAAGAAATATAAAATTTAAACCGCGTCTCCAGCGATGTCGATGAAACCCCCGAAGCCAAGTGCAAAATGAAAACGACGCATCTCGCTCTGGACGCGGTTTAGCTCCTAGGCCGCGGCCAAGGGAGAGAGACGCCGCAGCTTGGTGACGATGGCCGCGGCGAGCTGGTCGGCGAAGGCGTCGCGACGATGGCCGCGGGTCTCCACGAAGCTGCGGTCGTCGCGGTCGTGAAAGATCTGAAGCTGCTCGAGCCCGCCGAGATCCGCGCTGCCGTCGAGGTCGACTCGCTTGAGCAGGACGGGGACCAGGGGCTTGCGGATCCGTGTCCGCTCCTGCCCGGCGGCATTGCGGGCCTGCTCGATGAAGATGGGCAGCTCCTCGCGCCGAATGAAAGTGCCAACTGGTTCGTCAAGGAGATTGAGTAGTTATAAAGGGATGAATGGCCAGGGCTGTTCGTCTGGATACGAACGCGCGGGGATTTCGCCTTCGAGCCTCCTTTTGGGTGATCACCCGGGTTGCGATGCGAGACCCCATTCGCCCTGGTTACCAGCCAGGGCATTTACTCCATCATGTCGTTGATGACGTTCTTGAACCAGCTGTGGGCGTAACTGACCTCCCGCTTGCGAATCTCCGGACTGGCATTGGCCGGTGAGACACCGCCGGAGCCGGGTATCGACGTGATGGTGTTGGTATGGCTGTCGAGGCTGTAGACCGCGGCCACCGATATCCCGAAATCTTCGCCCACGATGCTGTAACAGGTGTTGACGAAGGTGGGATCACCCGGCTCCTGGCCCTGGAAGCGGGCGACGATGGCCGCCGCGGCCACCTTGGCTTGGGAGTTGGCGGCATAAGCCGACTTGGGCATTTGGGCGGCGCTGGAGGCGTCGCCGAGCACGTAGATACCCTTATGGCGGCTGGATTCGAAGGTGCGTTTTTCCACCGGGCACCAGTCGCCGTCCACGAGGTCGGCCGCGAATGCGATGGCCCCCGCCTTCTGCGGCGGGATGATGTTGACCACGTCGCCTTCGAAGTCCTCGACCAAACCGATCAAGGTGCGCGTGCTCGGGTCCAGCTCTTCCACCTCACCACCATCGGCGGCGCTGAGCCACTGGATCATGCTGTTATCGGTGCCGTAGCCGTAGAGCTTGCGCCAACCCTCCATGTAGAGGCCCTGTTTGGAGAAGGCGTCCTTGGCGTCGAGGATGGTGATCTTGGCCCGCGGTTTGTGATGCTTGCAGTACATGGCGATCTGCGAGGCACGCTCGTAGGGTCCGGGCGGACATTTGAACGGGTTTGGAGGGGCAACGATGATCACGTGTCCACCCTCGGGCATGGACTCGATCTGATTGCGCAGCAGCTGGGTCTGCGGGCCGGCGTACCAGGCGTGGGGCACGGTCTCGTTCGCGACCTGCTCGTCGTAGCCCTCGATGGCCTCCCACTTGAAGCCGACGCCGGGCGAGACCACGCAGGCGTCATAGTCGAACCTGTCGCCCGCCGCGGTTTGTACCTGCTTTTTCTCCGGATCGATTCCGATGGCCGTGTCTTGAACCACCTCCACTCCATGGCGGCGAAGGCCGTCGTAGCCGAAGGTCACCGACTGGAGCGTGCGTTCGCCACTCAGCACCTCGTTGCTCATGAAGCAAGAGGTATAGGTCGGCTTTGACTCGATCAGGGTCACGGCAATACTCGGATCGAGCTTGCGCAGGTACTTGGCCGCCGTGCAGCCACCCACACCGCCGCCGACCACGACCACGCGACGCGACGCACCCAAGACCAGGGCCGGAATACCAAGCGTGCCGAGAGCAACAGCGCCAGCGGTAGCACGGATAAAGGTTCTGCGTTTCATCTCGGTCATGATTCTGTTCTCCGTCACTGGTCTATCGCTGGCTGCCGTAGTAATTGACCAGGGCAGGGATGGCATCGTCCCCCGCCTCCTCGATCGCGGCGTCGACCTTGCGCTTCATCTTGCGCGGCCATTTCCGCTTGCCGTTGATGAAGTCCTCCATGGTGTATTGCAGATACGGCATCCACTGGCCGGCGAGGGTGCCGGCATCGCCAGGACGACCGCCGTTCTCATGACATTTCTCGCAGTGCTCGTCGTGCAACTCCGAGCCGCGCGAAGCCAGGGCGGCGTCGTATTTCTGCGGGAACAGTTGCAACCGTTGACTGGCGAAGAACCAGGCCATCGCCTTGAACTGCTCATCGCTGTAGGCCTTGGCGATGCGGTTCATGATGCTGGAGTTGCGCTCGTCCTGTCGGTAGGCCTTCATGGCATCCACGAAGACCTCCGGGTCCATGCCGGCGATGGCCGGCATGGACGGCCCGACGCTCGAACCATCGGTGCCGTGGCATCCGGCGCAGGTGAAGGCCATGGCCTGCCCCGACGGCCCCGCCGAGACAGCCGCCGGTAGCACGGCCAACATCGCCAGAAGGAGATTGCGAACGCCCTTATGCACGCTTTCGTTGCTTTTCATCTTCTCCATCCCCGTCAGCTCGGTAAGGTGACCAGGCCGATCAGCACCAGGGTGAGCAGGGTCAGGCCGGCCATGATCAGCACGGTGGTGATGAACGAGGCCGCCAGTTCGGCACGCCGCGATGGGCGCTGGACCAAGTGCTTTTCCAGCTCGCCGCTGGCCACCAGCCGGTCGTATTGGAGGCGGTGGTCGTGCTTGAACTCCTCGATCGGAATCACACCGGTGAAGATGGCCGTGCTCATCGGGAAGCGTTCGGGCCGGAAATGCACGTTGAAGAAGTGCACCGAGTTCAGGAAGATGGCCGCCAGCAGCGCCTCTTCGGCGTGCACCAGGTTCGCGATATTGAACGTCCAGCCCGGTAGGAGGAGGGAGGTCTTGTCCGGCATGAAGAGGATGAGACCGGAGATGCCGATCACCGTGGCACCCCAGAAGGGCGCCCAATAGTCGAACTTCTGCCAGTAGGTCCAGTGGTTGAACTCGGGGCGCGGACCGCGGCCGAGGAACCACTTGAACATATCCTTCAGGTCCTGGAAATCCTTCCAGTTGGGCACCAAGGAGGTGCTGCCGAACCATTCGAAGGTCGCGCGGTTGCGCCAGATATTGCTGATGGCAATGCCAAGATGTAGGAAGAAGATACTCAACCAGATCATGGCCGCGGTGCGGTGGATGATGCCTTCCATGCGGATGCCGCCGAGGAAGTCCACCACTACCTTGGCCCAAGCGGTATGCGAGAACAGCAGCGTGGTGCCGGTCAGGATCAGGGTCATGGTGGATATGGCGAACAGGACGTGGATCCAGCGCCAGACCGCGGGGAAGCGGCGGAAGTAGACCAAATCGGGCTTGCTCAAGTCTTCGATGAAGCCCTTGCCCTGGATGCGGTCCATCACCTCGCGGTAGAGCCACAACAGTACATGTATCCAGAAGAAGCCCATGACCGAGAAGATCAGGATCTCCATGAAGACCCTGAAGGCCCACAGACCCGGGTAGTTTTCCCGGTCGTGGGCGTCGCCGTGGGGCCAGAAGCTCAGGAAGTTGTCATTGGCCTCCTCATGGCAGTTCCGGCAGTTTTCCAGACGATTGTTGGCGTGAATCTCCGAGGTCGGGTCGTCCTCGCCCTTGACCAGATGCCCGCCGTGGCAGTCGTGACACTTGGCGGCCTCGGTGTAACCGAGGCGGTGGACCTGGCCGTGATAGGATTTGAAGTAGGTGCGCTGGGCATCCTCGTGGCAATCACCGCAGTTCTTGGTGATCTGCAGCTTGGCCTTGTCGGTTACGGGTGAGGCGATCTCATGGGTGGTGTGGCAATCGGAGCACACCGCCGCCTCGCTGTCCCCCATTTCCAGCACCGCCTTGCCGTGATCGGAGGTGCTGTACTCCTCCAGTTGCTTCTCATGACAGCGGCCGCAGACCTCAGGGTTCTTCAGGCGCTTATCGGCGCGCTGGATGCTGCCCAGCTCGCCGACATTATGGCCCTCGTGGCAGTCGTAGCAGGTGGCGTTGGTGCGCGACTGGTCCAACGAGCTGGGCTGCGCGTGAATCGACTGCATGAAATTGTCGATCTGCTCGGTGACGATCTCGAGGCGCGCATGCTTGTCATCCGGGTCGTCCCTGTATTCCTCCCAGGTCTGCCGATGGCAGTCGATGCAGCCGACGATAACCTCCGGCGCCTCGCGATGTGGGACGCGATCGATAGTGACATGGCAGCTGGTACAACTTTGCGCACCATGGACACTGGCCTCGATCTCATAGCGGTGGACGAAGATCTTCACCGGGGTGCCGTCGTCGCGCACATCGTTCCGATGCTTCTCATCGCCATGACAGGTTAGGCAGCGCTCGTTGGGGATGATCCGCTTGCCGGTCTCTGGATCGAAATGGTCGATCATCAGTTCTCCGGCGGGCTCGGTCGTGGTGGCATATGCGGCGGGAGTGATGATGAGGCCGAGGAGTACTACCCAAAGGCAGGCCACCCGTTTGGTTTCGATGCGTCTTGGCATCGTTGCTCCTCCTCTTTACTAGCTTTTCCTAGTTAATTCTTGGGCGAAAAGCACCCGAGCGACAAAGCATCGTAGCAGCTCGATGAGGGATAGGAAATGCAAGCCGCCCTGCGAGTCCAGGGCGGACCAGCAGCGTGACGGTAGTGGGGACCGGACGGTCGGTCAACACCCAAGGACGAAGCAGCAGGACGTTTGATTGCCACCACACCCAGTCGGCCGCGGCCGCACCGCACCGGCCCACCCGCGCCTGCGGGGAGGTCCGCCCCCGCCCCGCCCGGGCGTCCGAGCGACGCGCGCTCGGGCCGCGAAGGGTACGCCGAACAGGATCCGAGACGGCCTTTTGCCGCAAAGCAAGCTAACATGACGGCCTGATCTGGTTCGCGTGTCCAGCGCCTGGGTCCGCTTCCCCGGCGAAGGCGTCTGCGCGCCGACGACTCACGACGAACGCTACACCCTGGAGGATTTGGATGAAACTCGTTCGCAATCTGTTCGCCATCATCGGTCTGTTGTCCTTGCTTGCGGTGGGCTACGGCTATCTCCGGTTCGGCTCGGCCCTCGCCAGCTTCGACCCCGAGTTTCCCCGCGTGTATAGTGAGTTCGCGCAGCGCCTCCTGGAAAGCGGTGACCCAGGTGTCGCCATGATGTGGTCGGTCCCCGTTGAAGATGGACTGACCACCGAGGACGTGATCGAGTCGATGAAGAGCCTCGCTGTCTCGCACAACTTCCTGTTCGTCGGGGAATCTCCCTTCTACAAGCAGATCCAGGCCATCACCGGCGAGGAGTACCGCTATGTCAACTTCCTCTCGTTCTGCGACGCGCGCGTCGGGCACATGATGCTGGAGTATCGCAACGAATACAGCGGCTTCATGCCGTGCCGGATCGCCCTGGTGGAAGACGCCGCGGGCAATCTGAGGCTCTACAGCATGAATCTCGACCTGATGATCCACGGCGGGAAGGAACTGCCGCCGGATCTGAAAGAGTCGGCGATCAGGGTGCGCGAGACGATTCGCGCCATCATGGAAGGAGGAGCGGTCGGCGAGTTTTGATTCGCACCGTGCATGGGTGCGGACCGCGGCGCCGTGACCCTCGGCACGGAATGTACGCTTGAGTCCTCTCCGAAAAGCCGTTCCGCCGGGGAAGCCGCCTGGTTGCGAGCCTGAGCATTGGAAACGAAGGCCCGCTGCGCATGCAAGGGCGATATTACACGATAGGGATACGGAAGGGGCCGCTCTTAGGCGCTTGTCGGATGGAAGCTGCAATCGGAGCGGTTGAGGTACGCTTGAGGGGCTTTGGCCCCCCGTTCAAGCGATCATCTCAGCGGATCTCCCCTGATAAATGACAATGCGTTTCATGTTGATCCACGCCGCTCGGCACACCGCCCAGAGCCGAACGGCACATTGGCCGCGGTACTTCAGCTTCTTCTTGCGGGTGTGGTAGGACAGCCTGAAAGATGCTCGCTTCGACGTTACATCGGCGGTTGAACAGCTCGCGCGGGAGCGCCTCGGTGCGCCGTCGGCAGGCCGCTGCCTCGATGGCTTTGTCGGTGATATAGCGCCACTTGTGATCAGCGCGAAAACGATAGCGCCCGGGTTTATATTCCTCGGCCAGTTGGCGCTCACCGCTGTCGCGGCCGATGACCGCCACGCCGTCGTGAGGTGCGCGCGTAGTCGTAGCGTCCTGGCTTGCCCGGAAAGCCCGTGTAGTAGAGGGCTTTGCCCTGCTCCTGGGCGTAGGCTTCGTTGCTCTCGCTGTAGTAGGCGCCGTCGGCCGAGATCTCCTGTGCCGTGGTCTCGAGCACCTGCTCGCTGCTCTGCACCGCGTCCTTCAGATAGCCATTGTCGGCGGCGGTGGCCGGCTCGACTTGGACGTCGACGATGAGGTTGAGTGGCTCCTGGCAGGTCTCGGTGAGGTTGACACTGTAGCCGCGCACCGTCTCATCGCGCTTCTTGCGATAGGCGGCGTCTTCGTCATGTGGTGATTGCAGCGAATCGGCGCTGATCTCCTGGG